>JAZULN010000060.1:0-123688 GCA_045603125.1 Clostridia bacterium
CTACGATCCGACTTTTTTGAAGATGAAAAAGATTTATGAAGGTAAAACAAAAGACGTATACGAACTTGATAACGGTAATGTGCTTTTAAAGTTCAAAGATGATTGTACAGGTAAAGACGGTGTATTTGATCCGGGCGAAAATTCTGTGGGTCTTACAATCGAAGGTATAGGCAGAGAAAACCTTCGTACATCTATTCATTACTTTGACTTGCTTAAAAAAGCCGGCATCAAAACTCACTATGTAAGTGCAAATGTGGAAGATGCAACTATGGAGGTTTTACCTGCTACCGTATTTGGTC
Source organism: Clostridia bacterium (assembly GCA_045603125.1). GTDB lineage: Bacteria > Bacillota > Clostridia > UBA1381 > UBA1381 > CAKSFT01. Next base: position 300 of record JAZULN010000060.1, read on the forward strand.
ATGGTCTTGAGGTTATTTGTAGATTAGTTGCAACAGGAAGTTTCATAAGAAGATATGGCGAATATATTGAAGACGGAACTCCGTTAGAAGGCGGATATGTTGAATGTACCTTCAAAAATGACGAGAAGGGTGACCCGTTAGTAACAGGCGAAGGATTAGCAGCACTTAAGGTTATGACCCCTGAAATGTTCGAGAGCATGAAGGAGCAAACCTTAAAGATTACAAAAATCGTTGCTGACGACTTAAAATCAATCGGACTTGACCTTTGGGATATTAAGTTTGAGTTTGGTTATAACAATAACGAAGTTATCCTTATTGACGAAATCGCATCAGGTAACATGAGAGTATATAAAGACGGAAAGATTGTTGAACCTGTAGAACTTACAAAATTGATTCTTAATAGATAATTTAAAAATTTAGGGGCTGTAAAATTTTACAGCCCTTTTTATTTTCCAACCATAGCGGCAACTATAATCTTTGCATTTTCATCATAAATTTCTGCTAGCATATCGTCGGGCAGAGGGTTTTTGCCATGGCCCATCTCAACAGTAAAGCCGGCTTTTCCAAATTCTTTTATGAACCAGTCTTTGCATCCGCCGAATGCAGCACTCCCTGATGTTTTTTGTGGGGTATATCCACTAACCTCAGAAAATCGAGTTGCCAAATCCATGGATTCGGCGGACATCTTGCCGTCAAAGTCATAGTAAATCTCGCCGCCCTGACTGTGGAAGGCTAAAAGTAAATCGAATTTTTCTTCTCGCACAAAATCCACAATTGCCTTGGTTTCAGGCTCACTTTCGGAATATGGCCCGCTATATTTTGACGGTGCCGGATGCTTTTCAACAACTTGCCAGTTGGCGTCGTAGTTATGGTTTATATCCACCCCGTTTGCATTTGCCTGCCACACTTTATTGAAGCTATGAATACCCACCATGCTGATTAGCTTTCGGTGGTAAGGGTTTTCAATGTCAAGGCCGTGGATGGCAATATCAACCCCGTCGGGGTTCACCATAGGCACGGCATAAAGGGTAGCGGTGCTATATAATTCTACAGGGTTTTTACCAAAAAAATCGGTGCCGTCGGAAAGGCTTTTAGCGTAGTCGGATAAAAACCGCATAATAAATGCAGAGGTCAGGTGTTCAAGACCGTGATGTGCACCGTTTATAAAGATTTTGCGTTTGCCTTTGCCAATTTTTAAGCAGTAAATTTTATTTTCCATCACACTCTCGCCGATTGAGAAAAAGTCAATATATGCAAATCGCTCGGTCAATTTTTTTGAGTCAGCCAGAAGTTTATTATAATCGTATCCCATTTTTTGCCCCCATTTATTAAAATTTGTAACATATTTATATGTTACAAATTTATTATATATGATATTATTTATTTGATTTCTTCCATTTATATGGTATAATAATTGTAAGTTCAAAAATGAGATATGAAGGAGAAAATAATTATGAAAAAAGGAAATGTCAAAGCACTACTACCGATAGGAGTGTTTTTGGTTATTTATTTAGGACTCGGGATTTTATTTGAGTATGTTTTAAAAATCCCCATGGGATTTTATAATATCCCGATTGTAGTGGCGTTTTTGGTGGCACTTTTGGTGGCATGTCTTCAAAATAAAAAGCTTAATTTAGATAAAAAGCTGGAAATCATGGGTCATGGTGTTGGAGATAAAAATATATTCACCATGATACTGATATTTTTGGAGGCAGGCATTTTTGTCGGCGTTGTCGGAAGAGAAAGTGCCGAAAGCGTGGCATATTTTATGCTATCAATAATCCCTACACAATTTGCCGTTATGGTGCTTTTTGCAGTAAGCTGCTTTGTGTCGCTTGCAATGGGTACATCTGTCGGGACAATTACACTTTTAACCCCAATAGCAGTCGCGGTGTCAAAAGCCTCGGGGTTTGATTTGCCCCTTTGTGTTGCGACTGTAATCGGTGGGTCAATGTTTGGCGATAATCTTTCCTTTATTTCAGACACTACCATTGCTGCCTGTAACGGGCAGGGGTGTCAGATGAAGGATAAATTTAAAGAAAACTTTTTTATTGCCCTGCCTGCGGCAATAGTTTCACTGATAATCATAATGATTTTGTCATTTAACACCGAGATTGGCGGTGCGGTTTTAAAGGACTATAATCTATTGAAAATTATTCCATACATACTCGTTTTAATCGGGGGTATTCTTGGAGTAAATGTATTTTTAGTGCTTTTGATAGGAATTATCTCAGGCTCGGCTATAATGCTTTTTACCGGAAGTACCAAGTTTACCGAACTTCTTGCTAATATGGGCGGGGGTGCTTCGGGTATGTTTGAGACAATTATTGTAACTGTTTTAGTTTCTGCAATCTGTGCCCTTATTCGTGAACATGGCGGCTTTGATGCTCTGCTTTATGGGATTAAAAAGGTTTTTCGCGGTAAAAAAGGCGGTCAGGTCGGAATGGGTGTTTTAGTTGGAGTTTTGGATATTGCCACGGCAAATAACACTGTTGCTATTGTTATGGCAAACCCAATCGCCAATGAGATTGCAAAGGATTATGGAATAACCCCTAAAAAGGCGGCGTCAATTTTAGATACATTTTCATGCGTATTTCAGGCAATTCTACCATACGGTGCACAGATGCTTGTAGCAATTTCTGCAGTTTCGGCACTAGGTGCACAGATTTCGGCTCTCGAAATCATACCAAAACTTTTCTACCCGTATCTTTTGTTAATAAGTTCACTTGTTGCAATCGGGGTTACCAAGAAGGGTAAATAATAAAATTATAAGAATACATACTAAAAAGGAAGGTGAAAAAGATGAGCATAGAGGTTATAAGAGGTGCTTTTGGTAGCGGGAAAACCACATATATTTTAGATAGCATCGAAAAAAAGCTGAAATCGGGAGATAGAAAAAATGTTATAATCGTTCCCGAACAGTTTTCCTATGTCTTTGAAAAGGAAGTATGCCAAAGATTCGGCGGTGCGGGCCTAAATAACGTCGAGGTTATAACTCTAAAGCGTCTTTCTAACCGATACCTTCCGAAAAGAACGGGTAAAGTTCTCACTTCTGCCGGAAAGATGATGATTATTTATAAGGCACTCTCTCGTCTTTCAGAAGATAGCATATTTCGGGGGTCTTTAAATAAACCTGGGTTTATGGACACGGTGTCAGATCTTTTGTCGGAATTTATAGAATATATGATTACCCCCGAAATCTTAAGGGATAAGGCAGAGGTTATAGAAAATAGACTTCTAAAGGAAAAAGTCTATGCTCTTGCTGAGGTTTTGGAGGAATACCAAAAGGCTATAGCCGACGGCTTTTACGATAGCGAGGAGGACATAAAGCACTTGGCAGAGTCGTCCCGAAAAAGCAAGTGTTTTTCCGACTGTGATTTCTGGTTTGATGAGTTTTCAATTTTTCTTCCCCAACACTATGAAATCATCGAGGCGTTTTTAGAAAATGGCTCGGATGTTCATGTGACTGTAAGCCTTTCAAAAGAGGCAAGCGGAATTTATGAGGTAAATGCCGGTATTTTAGAAAAGCTAAAAAGAATTGCTAAAAAGAATTCGGTAGAATACAAAGAATATAAAACGGATGATGTGATAAGAAGTACAAAATCAGAGGAACTGAAGTTTTTATTAAAAAATCTTGATAAATGGAGTGACCCCGACTTTGAAGCGTGGGATGGGGAAACCCGGGATTTGGCGGTATTTATATCAAAAGACCTATATAAAGAGGTACGCCATACCGCTATGGAAATAAGGCGGCTTATTATGGAGGAGGGCTACCGATACCGTGATATCTCGGTTGTGTGCGGTGATATCGAAGGCTATTCCCATATTATCGAGGCGGTTTTTAACGATTACTCCATTCCATACTTTTCCGATTCAAAGTTGGATTCAGAAAACCACCCTGTCAGCACTGTGGTTTTATCGGCATTTAATATTTTAGTGGAGAACTGGAGTTATCCTTCGGTATTTCGCTATTTAAGAACGGGGATTTTATATGAGAAAACCGAATCGGGAGAGATTGTGGATTTTGACACCGATGGAGTCGACCTTTTGGAAAACTATGTCCTAAAATACGGAATCAGAGGAAAGAGTGTATGGCTCGATGACGAGAAATGGGCAACATCTCAAAAGGGACTTTTTGACGGAGTCTTGGATAAAGGCAAATATTCAGGGTTTACTGATGAGGAAATAGATAAAATAAATAGAGTAAGAAAGGTGATTATAGCACCGTTTATAAAGCTATATGAAAAGCTATCAGGTAGAAGAACGGTCAGGGAATTCTCAAAAGGCTTATTTGAATTTTTAGGAGATATTAACCTATATGAGGCTATAGGAAAAAAGATAGAGGAATTTATTGAAAAAGGTCTTAATAACGAGGCGGCACAGTTTTCGATGGTTTGGAATATGATTTTAGAAACCCTCGACCAGGCGGTGGCGGTTATGGGTGACGAAAAGTGTAGCCGTGAGGAGTTTTTAGGTTTAATCCGGTCTGGGGTATCTTCAGGTGATATTTCAATAATTCCGTCGGGACTTGACCGTGTGGCGGTAAGCGGAATAGAAAGAAGCCGTCAGCATCAGGCAAGAGTCATGTATATTCTGGGAGCGGTTCAGGGTGCAATCCCAAAAGAGGCAACACCGGCGGGACTTTTGGGGGATATTGAGAGAACAATGCTAAATTCCGAGCTTAAAAAAGACGGGTTTGAAATTGCCCCCGACTCGGAAGAGGGAAATGAAATTGACAGGTTTAATCTTTTCGATACTATCTTTGGAGTGAAGGAAAGATTGTCAATAAGTTATCCGGCAGAGGATTCTGAGGGAAATGTCCTAAGACCGTCAGCTATAATCGGCGAGTTTTATAAGATTTTCCCTAATATGAAGACCGATGACGATATTATAAACTATAATGAAGAGGACTTTTTATATTCCCCGAGAAGTGCTTACAGGTATATGCTTTGGAAAAGGGGAAAAGATGGCCTTGCCGGGGATATCTATAGTTGGTTTCAAAGAAATCAGCCCGAAAAACTTAAGATTTTAGAGGGTGCCGGAAACTATAAGCTGATGGATGCAAAAATTTCTGAGGAAAATGCCCAAAGGCTATACGAAAAGACCGATTATAGCATAACAAAGCTTGGTGAGTTTGGCAAATGCCCCTTCGGTTATTTTGTAAGATACGGCCTAAAGGCGAAGGAGCGTGAAATTTGGCAACTCCAGAAGTTTGACTTGGGAAGCATTATGCATATGGCCATTGAAAAATATTGCCAAAGGGTAGATGATGGTGCCCGGGATTTTGAAACCCTAAAGAATAACTGGCTAAAATTAACCGATGAGGAAAGCTCGGATTTGGTTGCTGAAATCATGAAAGAAATCGGCGAAAAGATTACCGACGGACTAAACCGTGACCAGAACAAGGTTCGCTATGTCTTAATGAGAATGACGAAGATTTTAGTAAAGACAGTGGGGCTTTTAAAAAAGAGCCTGACCGCCGGCGAATATGTGGCGGTGGCATATGAAAAGCGTTTTAGAGTCGAGGTTAAGTGGCAGGATAAGGGCGTATTTGTTAAGGGTACGGTAGACCGTATTGATGTTGCGGAAGTCCCTTCAGAAAAAATTGCAGAGCTGCGGATTGTTGACTACAAAACCGGGAAAAAGAAGTTTAGCATTGTGGATATCTCAAACAAACAGGATATCCAGCTTGTGATGTATGCAATCGCGGCGGTAGAGATGTATAAATCGGGGGATATAAAGTACGCAAAACCTGACTATGAACCGGTAATGAGAGCCATATGCTATAATAATATGCGAGACGATTTGGTAAAATGCTCGGGTGACAATGATGATATCGAGGCGGCAAAATCAGCCGAGTCGGTGCCGGATGGACTTATAATCCTTGACGAGATTTCTGACGGAGGATACGACCTTGATGCCGCCGAGAGGATTGATAGTGAAATATTAAAAAACCGTACAAGCTATGTTATGAAGATGGGCATTACCGCAAAGGGTGAGGTATCAAAAAGGGATTCTAAAGTGGAATCAAAAGAGGGCTTTTCAATGCTTATGGACTATGTTAAAAAATCAGTTATCGAGATTGATAACGAGATTTTCGGCGGAGTGATATCCATTTGCCCGAAAAACGGAAATCAGGACCCGTGCCAATGGTGTGAATTTGGCGAGGTGTGTTTATATAACGAAAGATTTGATAAATCTGCCGACGGCGTCACCGACGAGGCCGAGGCGTGGGAGAAAATCAAAGAGGAGGTGAGAGATGTTGGAGAGAAGATGGACGCATGATCAGAAAGAGGCGATATATTCAAAGTGGTGTAATGACGAAAAAACAAAGCGTTCAAATATCCTGGTTCAGGCGGCGGCAGGCTCGGGAAAGACTGCAGTATTGGTTGAGAGAATCATTAAAAAACTAATACCGGAAGATGGCGAAACCCCTACCGATATAAACAGACTTTTGGTTGTTACCTTCACAAACGCCGCTGCAGGCGAGATGCAGGAGAGAATCAGTGATGCTTTATCAAAAGAGCTTACAAAAAGCGTAAAGGCAAGAGATTGTAAAAAAGAAAAGTTTTTAAAAAAGCAACTATCACTTATCTCGTCAGCGGATATCACAACTATCGACTCTTTTTGCTTAAAGACAGTAAGAAACTACTTCCATCTTTTGAACATCGACCCTGAATTTTCCATTATGGACACCTCTGAATTAGAGCTTTTAAAAGATGACGCTATGGAAAAGCTCTTTGAGGAGCTATATGAAGAAAATGATAAGGAATTTTTAGATCTTTTGTGCCGTTATACCGACGGCAGAGACGATGCTAAGGTTTCAGATAAAATAAAGGAAATCTATAACTTCTCTCAGTCCTTCCCCGAACCCGATGAGTGGCTAAAATCAAAGCGGGACATGTATAAGGATTCAAAGTTCTGGAAAGACGAGGGGATAAAAAAGGCGGCAGGGTATATAAAAAGTGCAATAAATAGTCTATCTTGTGCGGCAAAAATTATTACAGGCTCGGATGATTTTGAAGAGGTGCTTAGAAGCAATCCACCCGATGAGGATAATGAATTATCCAAGACATGGGGATTTTACTATACTGCAATATATAATGAATATTTTAATGTAAAAAATATGCTCGCCTCCGACTGGAACGGGATTTTTGAGGGTACAAAGATTGAATATATAAAATTCACCTCAAAGGCACTTCCTGTGGAAAAGGAACTAAGAGAAAGGGTAAAGGCTTATCGGGATGAGGCGAAAAAGGCGATTGGTAATGTGAAAAACCATATAGCCGTGTCAGAGTCGGAAATTGATAAGCTGATAACTGAAGACCTATTTTGCATTATTTCGGAATTTACAAGGCTGACTCTTCGGTTTTCCGAGATTTATATGGAACTTAAAAATAAACAAAATGTACTTGAGTTTTCCGATGTTGAGCATTTATGCTATAGGCTATTTCGTGAAAATGAGGCAGTAAGGGAAGAATATAAAAACCGGTATGAAGAAATCCTAATGGACGAGTATCAGGACTCAAACCGCCTGCAAGACGAACTTTTCAGGATTATCTCCCGAGGGGATAATATCTTTATGGTTGGGGATATGAAGCAGAGTATCTATCGTTTCAGAAGCAGTGACCCCACTATCTTTAAGGAAAAGAGCGACCTTTATAAAAAGGAGAGGGATTCGGAAAACAGAAAGATTATACTTGGCATGAACTTTCGTAGCCGGAATGCGGTACTCGATAGCATAAACCGTGTGTTTGAGTTTATAATGAGCGAAAATGCCGGAGGGCTTGACTATGACGAGGACCAACGCTTAAATACCGGTGATACTTCGTATGAGGAGGTAAACCCGGATTACCGCTCGGAATGTATTGTGATAGAACAAAAGAGCGAAGAGGGGGTAAGTGATGTAGATAAAACCCGCCTGGAAGCTCGTGTTATTGCAAAAAGGATACGGGAACTAAAGGACAGCGGTTTTCGGGTAAGAGATAAAGAAGTGGTTAAGTTTTCCGACCCGAAAACGGGAAAGACCAGAACCGAAGAAAAGACCATATACCGAGAGATCAGGAATAAGGATATCACAATTTTAATGTCTTCATATAAAGCATCGGCAGATATTTATGTCGACGAGATGACCAAGCTTGGAATAGACTGTTATGCCGACGGCATCGGCTATTTTGACAGAAACGAGGTAAAGCTTATTTTAGCACTTTTAAAGGTCATCTCAAACCCATATCAGGATATACCTTTGCTTGGAGTTATGCGATCCCCCGTCGGTGGATTTTCCGATGATGACCTTGTAAATGTACGCTTATCCGGTGACGGATATATCTATTCTGCTATGAAGGCTTTGGTAAAGGCATATGACACTGGCGAGACGGGTATGAAAGAGACCGCAGAGAAGGCTAAACGGTTTTTAGAAGATATTAAAAGATGGCGCGAGTATTCAAAGTATATGTCAAGCGACAAGCTATTGTGGACTCTATATGAAGAAACCGATATCTATAGCTTTGTTGGTGCTTTATATGGCGGTGAGGAGGCACAGGCGAACCTCAGACTTTTATTTGAGCGTGCAAAGAAGTATGAGGATAGTGGATTTAAGGGGCTTTTTAACTTTGTAAGATATGTTAGTCTTTTAAAGAAGAAAAATGCAGAACTTAGCACCGCAAGTGCGGTTACTCAGAACCACGATGTTGTGAGGATTATGACTATCCACAAGAGTAAGGGTCTTGAATTTCCTGTGGTCTTTTTGGCACGAACGGGTAGTGAGTTTTACTTAAAAGATGCGTCGGGTGATATGCTCCTACACCGTGAAATGGGCTTTGGGCTTGACTATATGGATTTTGAAAAGGGAGTGAGGGTTCACAATATCACAAATTCTCTTGTTTCGGAAAAAATCCATTCTGAGAGCATATCGGAGGAGATAAGAAAGCTTTATGTTGCCCTTACCCGAGCCAAGGAAAAGCTGATTGTAACATCGGTAATAAAGGGCACAAAAGACGGATATCAACCTATATATGATAGCTGGGGTGAAACCAAAACGATGACTCCCCAAGAGGTGCTTTCTAAAAAACGTTTTATCGACTGGATTGCCCCTGTTGCCATAAATAACCCCGATTCCTGGGATTTTAAGAAGGTGTCTTACTTAGACGGTGCATCGGAGGAGATAAGGGTTGAGAAAAATATAGAGAAGAAAACCGAAACGGCAAGGGATATATCGGGATATATGGAATATTGCTATCCTTACGAGGATGCAAAGGACGTGCCAACTAAGGTTTCGGTTTCCGAAATAAAAAATAAAAAAGGCAAGAACACTGCTTTTTCAGATATTATACCTATGCCTGAATTTATGCGCGAGGAAAGTCTGGTGTCGGGTGCTCGCCGTGGTACTGTAATTCACTATATTATGCAGACAATTCCGTTAGCTCCACAAATGACCGAAGAATATATAGGTAGCTTTTTAGATGGTCGGATTTTGTCGGGCGAGATTTCAAAAGAGGAAGCCGATGCGGTGGATATCGGGGCAATATGCCGGTTTTATGAAAGCCCGTTAGGGAAAAGGTTACTATTCGCCAAAAAGGTTTTCAGAGAATCGGCATTTGAAACTGAAATTCCGGCTAAAATTGTGTCTGATGAGTATCCTGCCGACGAGACGGTAATTCTTCAGGGTGTTATAGACTGCTACTTTGAAGAAGAAGACGGTTTGGTTTTGGTTGATTATAAATCGGATTATTACAATAATATAGAAGAAATCAAGGAAAAGTATACAACTCAGGTGGAACTTTATAGTTCTGCTATAGAGAAAATTACAGAAAAAAGAGTGAAAAGTAAATTTTTATATTTATTTTTTGGAAACGATGTGGTAGAATTATAGTTGGGGGTTGATAGTATGGATACAGAAAATAACCAAAAAGAAAAACATCATTCGAGCCGTAGTCACCATCATCACCATCATAGGAGCGATAGCGGTGAAAAAAGACGATCATCCAGAAATTCTGACAGCCAGAAAAAGGTTGTAGATGAGAGAATGAAAGAGGTAAGATGGGAAAAGGTTTTTAAACCCATTATAGAAATTGTGATGGTTGTTGGGTTTATCGTTTTGATTGCTGCTATTGTATGGTTTTTGATGAATCCTGAAATGGGAACGATGAAATCTAATAAGGCAACAAAGGATGTTGTTATAGAAAAGCAGGAAGAACTCAAGACCGAATTGGAAGAAAAGGACTTAAAGCGTGACCTTGAAGCTGCACTTGAGAGAATTGAGGAGCTTGAGGAGAGAGTGGAAGACCTTGAGAGAGCCTTAAATAAATAATAGTTTTTAGGGGCTATTTGGGACTAAATAAAAATAGCCCTTAAAAATTTTTTAAATTTTATAAAAAAATGCTTGACTTCTCCCTTGAGGGATGATATAATATCTTGCAGAAGGGTGACTTCTTTTTTTTGTGTGTTTAAAAAAGAAGCCCGAAGATTTATTTGATATGTATAAACGGAGGTGTAAATCATGAGAGTAAAAATCACATTAGCTTGCTCAGAATGTAAACAAAGAAACTATAATACAATGAAGAACAAGAAAAATGATCCGGACAGATTGGAAATGAATAAGTATTGCAGATTCTGCAAGAAGCACACTCTACACAAAGAGACTAAATAATTAAGATAGGGGTTTTAAAAATGGCTGAAAATAATCAAACCGCAAAAAAAGGCGGATTGGGAAAGTTCTTTAGAGAAACAAAAGCAGAACTAAAAAAAGTATCTTGGCCCTCAAAGAAACAGTTGATACGTAACACTCTTATCATTTTAGCATTCATAATTATTGTATCGGTAATTTTATCTGTTTTAGATATGGGCTTTAGTGCATTGTTTGATTTTGTATTAGGCAGACTTTCATAAGAAAAGGGGAGTTTTATGGCTGAAGAAGCAAAGTGGTATGTAGTTCATACATACTCCGGTTATGAAAACAAGGTCAAAGCCAACATTGAAAAATCAGTTGAAAACCGTGGCATAAGCGATATGATTCAGGCCGTAGAAGTACCGCTTGAGGATGTTATCGAAGAGAAAAACGGAGTAGAAAAGATTGTAAAGCGTAAGATTTTCCCCGGATATGTTGTAATTAAGATGGTTATGAACGACGAAAGCTGGTTTGTTGTAAGAAACACCAGAGGCGTTACAGGGTTCGTAGGACCCGGTTCAAAGCCGGTACCTCTTACCGATGAAGAGGTAGAAAACATGGGTGTGGAAAAAGTACGCATGGCTTCAATGGATGTCAATGTGGGCGACCATGTAAGTGTAAAATCAGGACCGCTTGAAGGATTTTCAGGTTTGGTTGAAAGCGTTGATGAAAAACGACGTAAAGTTATTGTGCGTGTGGCTATGTTCGGTAAGGAAACACCTGCTGAAGTAGACTACAGCCAAATTGTTAAATCGATATAAACTAAAATGTTTATATATATCCCTCTGGTGACAGTGGGAGGGCAAAAATTGTCCGTTAATTACCACAAGCGAAGAAGATTCGCAAATTTTAAGGAGGTGGCCATTTATGGCACAAAAAGTCGCAGGTTATATTAAATTACAAATTCCGGCCGGCAAAGCAACTCCGGCACCCCCGGTAGGTCCGGCACTTGGTCAACATGGTGTTAACATCATGCAGTTTACCAAGGAATTTAACGAAAAAACAGCAAAAGATGCAGGTCTTATCATCCCTGTAGTTATTACAGTTTATGCAGACCGTACATTCTCTTTTGTTACAAAGACACCACCAGCATCAGTTTTACTTAAGAAAGCTTGTAAGATTGACAGTGGTTCAGGTGTTCCTAACAAAATAAAAGTTGCTACAATCAAGAAGGCAGATGTTCAACAAATCGCTGAAACAAAAATGCCTGACTTAAACGCTGCAAGCCTTGAAGCGGCTATGAGCATGATTGCAGGAACTGCAAGAAGTATGGGCATAGTTGTAGAAGACTAATAGGAAAACAGCAATTAAAAGTGGGAGAGGGAAGAACCCTTGATTGACCACAAAGGAGGAAATAATATGTTTAGAGGAAAAAAATATCAGGAAAGCGTTAAGCTAATTGATAAATCAAAGCAATATGATGCTTCAGAAGCTCTCGAATTGGCTGTTAAGACTGCAAAGGCTAAGTTTGATGAAACAGTTGAAATTCACGTAAAATTGGGTGTTGACTCAAGACACGCAGACCAACAGGTAAGAGGTGCTATAGTATTGCCTCACGGCACAGGTAAAGTAGCTAAGGTTTTGGTATTCGCTAAGGGTGCTAGGGCTGAAGAAGCTCAGGCTACAGGTGCTGACTATGTTGGTGAAATGGAATTGGTTACAAAGATTCAAAACGAAAACTGGTTTGATTTCGACGTTGTTGTTGCAACTCCGGATATGATGGGTGTTGTAGGTCGTTTGGGTAAGGTTTTAGGTCCTAAGGGCTTGATGCCATCACCAAAGGCTGGAACAGTTACAATGGACGTATCAAAGGCTGTTGCTGAAATTAAGTCAGGTAAGATTGAATATAGACTTGACAAGACTAACATCATCCACTGCCCAATCGGTAAAGTATCATTTGGTGCAGAAAAGCTTACAGAAAACTTCAATGCGTTGATGGGTGCTATCGTTAAGGCTAAGCCATCAGCTGCAAAAGGTCAATACTTAAAGAGCGTTGTTGTTGGTTCTACAATGGGCCCTGGCATAAAGATCAACAGTGCAAAAATTTCTGGTTAATCTTTAAAAAAGATATTGACAAATGTATATCGTGCATGATATAATGTTATGCGTTGATATAATCCGTAGACAGTAGGCATAAAGGTAAGTCCTACCGAGGGTGTTATTTAGTAATATGATACTAATGGCTCTTTGCGTGTACTACGGCATAGAGCCTTCTTTATTTGAAGGCAAAAATTTAACAGGAGGTGAAATGTTAAATGCCAAGTGAAAAAGTTTTAGAGGCGAAGAAAGCGCAAGTTGCTGAAATCATCGAAGCTTTGAAGGGTGCTACAACCGGTGTGTTAGTAGACTACAGAGGTCTTACTGTTGAAGAAGATACAAAGCTAAGAAATGATTTAAGAGCAGCTGGTGTTAAGTATTTCGTAGTAAAGAACACATTACTTCGTTTAGCAGCAAAGGAAACAGGTCTTGAAGAATTAGATTCTATCCTTCACGGACCTACAGCACTTGCAATTTCAGAAGACGCTGTTGCTCCGGCAAAGGTTATATCTGATTTTGCAAAGGAAAATGAAAAGTTTGAAATCAAGTCAGGTTTCATGGACGGTAAAGTATTGTCATTGGATGAAATTAAGACATTGGCAAAGACACCAAGCAAGGAAACATTGATTGCAAAGATGATGGGCAGCTTGAATTCTCCGATTTCTGGTTTGGCAAGATTGCTTAGCACAATCGCAGAAGGCGGCGTAGAAATTCAAGACCTAATCGCAAAGAAAGCAGGCGAAGCAGTAGAAGCAGCTCCGACTGAAGAGGTAGCAGAAGCACCTGTAGAAGAAGCAGCACCGGTAGAAGCTCCGGCTGAGGCTCCTGCAGAAGAAGCAGAGGTTGCTACTGAAGAAGAAGCACCTGCTGCAGAAGAAACACCGGCTGAATAATTGTCGGGAAAGAAAAAATGTTTAATTAAATTTTAGGAGGTCAATTAAAATGGCAGATATTCAAAAAATCTTAGACGATATTAAAGAATTAAAATTATTGGAAGTTGCAGAACTTGTAAAACTTATGGAAGAAGAATTCGGCGTTAGTGCCGCTGCTCCTGTAATGGTAGCAGGTGTTGCTGCAGATGCTGGTGCTGCTGGCGGTGCAGAACAATCAGAATTCGAAGTAGTTCTTGCAGAAGCTGGTGCTTCAAAGCTTAACGTAATCAAGGTTGTTAGAGAATTAACAGGTCTTGGTCTTAAGGAAGCTAAGGAACTTGTAGACGGTGCTCCAAAGTCATTAAAGACAGGCGTTGCTAAGGAAGAAGCTGAAGCAATGAAGGCTAAGTTAGAAGAAGCAGGCGCTAAGGTAGAATTGAAATAATTTTACAAAAAAAGTTTTAACCCGTTAGCTGGAGAGAAAAATGATTATTGATTTGTCTGAAATAATTAGAGATGTCGATTCTAAAATTACTTTGGATAGCGGCATCGAGGTTGAGAATACATCATTTATGGGCGAGGAGTTTAAGTTTTTAAAACCTCTTCATATAACCGGTCAGATAACTAACAATACTAAATCATTGGAACTAAACGCTAAAGTCACAGGTGAGGTTGAGGTTCAGTGTGCACGTTGCAGAAAAGCAATGACGGTACCTGTAAATTTTGACATCTCCGAAGTTATCATACAAGATAATGGCGAGGATTTAGATGAAGATGTTTTGGTAATTGAAGGTGAAGAGCTGGATTTAGATGATGTAATTATCAATAATTTTCTAATGAATGTTGACGGCAAGTATTTATGCAGTGAGGATTGTAAGGGTTTATGCCCTAAGTGCGGTCATGATTTAAACCTGGGCGAATGCTCATGCGACAATGACTATATCGATCCCAGATGGGAAAAACTTGCGGAGATTATGAAAAATTCATCCGATACCAAATAGAAGGAGTGATTGAGATGGCAGTACCTAAGGGTAAAGTATCGAGATCAAGAAGAGATAAGAGACGTGCCAATTGGAAACTTGCTATTCCCGGAATGGTAGAGTGCCCACAATGTCACGAATACAAAATGCCTCATAGAGTTTGTAAGGCTTGTGGCTATTACAACGGCAAAGAGGTTGTTAAGGTATCTTCAGATAACTAATTTGATTTTCGATAATTTAAAGACTGTTTAACTTCGGTTAAGCAGTCTTTTTTCTTGCACAGAATTTTTGATATGGAATATTATATCCATAGGAGAGTGATAATTATGTGCGGAATTGCAGGAATTGTTAATTTCAAAAAAAATCTTGTTACATATATGGAGTATAACCGACTTTTAGTAAAAGAAATGGCACAAAGAATAGCCCACAGAGGCCCCGATAGTTCGGGAGAATGGGTGGGTGAGCATGCAGCATTTTCACATAGCCGACTGGCGGTTATTGACCCCGTGGGCGGAAAACAGCCGATGAAAAAGGTGGTTGAGGGACACGAATTTGTAATTACATATAACGGTGAACTTTATAACACCGATGATATCAGGAATGAATTGAAAAAATACGGATATATCTTTGAAACCACGTCTGATACCGAAGTGCTCTTATATGCCTATATTCATTACGGCGAGAAGTGTGTGGATATCTTAAACGGCATCTATGCTTTTGCTGTATGGGACACAATGCGGCAGCGTGTTTTTATCTGCCGTGACCGGTTTGGTGTAAAACCCTTTTTCTATACTAAAAAGGATGATACGGTTGTCTTTGCATCGGAATTAAAAGCAATATTTACACACCCCACAATCGAACCCGAGATTGATGCAGATAGCCTTCGGGAGATTTTTGCAATTTCTCCGGCAAGAACTCCCGGAAAAGGTGTATTTAAAGATGTTTTCGAACTTCGCCCAGGACATTTTATGGTAATCGACAGGCGTGGAATAGATATAAAAAAGTATTGGAGTTTAAAAAGTCAGGAACATACCGATACTTATGAGGAAACTATTGAAAAAACAAGAGAGTTGGTTATAGATAGCGTGAAAAGACAGCTTGTGTCCGATGTGCCGATTGGGACCCTTCTCTCGGGCGGACTTGATTCGAGCATTATTACCGCCATTGCGGCAGAGGAGATGAAAAAGGAAGGTAAGACCTTATCCACCTATTCATTCGACTATGAAGATAACGATAAATACTTTAAAGCCACCGATTTTCAACCCGATAGCGACGCACCTTGGGTAAAGCGAATGGTGGAGAAATTCGGGCTTGACCACACGTATCTTACCTGTAAAAACAGTTACCTTTTAGACTACATAAAGGATGCAACATATTATAAAGACCTGCCCGGAATGGCCGATGTTGACAGTTCCCTTTACTATTTTTTGAGTCAGGTAAAGAAAAAACATACCGTGGTTTTATCGGGGGAATGCTCCGACGAGATTTTCGGGGGATATCCATGGTTTAGGAGTGAAAAAGCCTTTAATACTCCGGCATTTCCGTGGTGCTATGACCTTAGTATGAGAGAGAATGTGTTATTGCCGAGCGTGGCAAAAACCTTAAAATTAGAGGAATATTCACGAATGAGATACGAAGAATCGATAGCCGAAACACCATATTTTGACGGGGATTCTGAGGAGGAAAGGCGAAGACGGGAGATTTCATATTTGAATATAAATTGGTTTATGACTAACCTTTTAGATCGGAAGGACCGAATGAGTATGGCAAGCGGACTTGAGGTGAGAGTCCCGTTTTGCGACCACAGATTAGTGGAATATGTGTGGAATATCCCGTGGGAGATGAAGAATAAAGATAATATTTCGAAAAACATCCTAAGACAGGCGGCAAAAGGTATACTTCCTGACGATGTCTTAGCGAGGAAAAAGAGCCCGTACCCCAAAACTCATAACCCGTTTTACGAAAAGACGGTAAAGGATGCGGTGAGGGAGTTGACCGAAAGACGAGACGCCCTTATATTTGCATTTTTAGACCGACAAAAGGTTATAGAACTCTTATCTGAAAATTCCGACTACGGAAAGCCTTTCTTCGGTCAGCTTATGGCAGGACCGCAGTTTTTAGGGTATATCCTTCAGGTGGAATATTGGCTAGAGGAATTTAAACCGAGGGTGATATAAAAAATTTTAAATAGTCATAAAGAGGTGTGAAATTTACACCTCTTTTTAAGGGGATAGGAAAAAATGTTTCAGAATAAAAAAATATAGCAAAAGCAAGGCATAGCCTTGCTTTTGGTTATCCGACGGTGTACATTGGTACACCGAGTGACTATATTTTTTTATAGCAAAAGAGATATATTAAAAGAAAAATTGAAAGATTGAGATTTTTCTGCAGATATGTATTAAAAAAAGTCTTGGTATTTCATATTTTTCATACTAGCACCTCTTTTGCGGTCTGGACGTTTTTAACATCCCCTTATTCGTATATTTCTCTTTTTAAAACCCCAACATAGGGAAGATTTCTTAAAATCTCGGCGTGGTCAAGACCATAGCCCACCACATATTCATCAGGGATTTCAAGACCCGTATATTCAACGCTAACCGGTGTAACACGGCGAGACGGTTTATCCAAAAGTGTACAGATTTTGATAGTTTTTGGGTTTCTCTCCCTGAGTAGTTCCTTTAGCTTATGCAGAGTATTTCCGCTATCGATAATATCTTCGATTATAAGCACATTTTTACCTTCGATATCGGTATTTAAATCTTGCTTTATGTTAATAAATCCGCTGGAAACTGTGCCTGAGCCATAGCTTGATGCCTTCATAAAGTCTATGGTAACCGGCATTTGAAGCTCTCTTATCAGGTCGGATGCAAATATCACACTGCCTTTTAAGATTATAACAACCAATAGTTCTTCGCCTTTATAGTCTGAATTGATTTTTTCGGCTAAAGATTTAACTGTGGATTTGAGTTTTTCTTCCGATACTAAAATTTTCTCAACATATGGATGCAATTCCATAAAAAACCTCCCAAATAATTTCCCTTGAAAATTTATGTATAATTTGATATAATATATTATAATATAGATTAGAAAAAATTTCAACAAAAATAGAGTTTTTATTTTAAAAAGAAGGAAAGAATATGAAAAAAGTTTTAATAATGTCTATAAAAGCAGGGTATGGCCATCATTCAACTGCTAAGGCAATGGTTGATTATTTCAGCAGTATGAACATCGAATGTGAAATGCTTGATTGCTTAGAATATGTAAGTAACTTTTTGGGTGATTCGGTACAGGATGCATACCTATTTTTCACGAAATACATCCCTGAGATATATGGTGGAGTATACGACAGATTGGCAAATAATAACAAGGAAAAAGTGGCGTCGCCTTTCGTTGTGACCGCAAAGATGGTGGCAAAAAAGATAAGAGAATATGTGGTCGAATATAACGCCGACGCAATTATCGGTACTCACAGCTATGCTTGTGTAATGATGAGTTATATGAAAGAAAAAGGGTATATTTCCTGCCCACTTTATGGTGTTGTTACCGATTTTACTGTGCACCCTCTTTGGGAAAATACCAAGCTTGATTACTATATAACCCCCGACAGACTTTTAAATAGTCAGATGACAAAAAAAGGAATCCCAGAGGGTAAAATTTTGCCAATAGGAATTCCAATAAAGGAAAAGTTCGCTTCAAAGATGGAAAAACAACAGGCAAGAGGACAACTGGGCATCGCAGATAAAACCACAATTTTAGTTATGATGGGTTCTATGGGATTTGGAAATATTATTGACGAGATGAAAAAAATAATGGCGGTCAAAGGCGATTTTCAGGTGCTTTGCGTTTCGGGTACTAATGAGAAGATGAAGAAAAATCTTGAGGAACACCAATGGGAGAAGGATGTTATTATCTATGGGTTTGTGGATAATGTGGATGTGTTGATGGATGCATCGGACCTTATTATAACAAAACCGGGTGGACTTACAACCTCTGAGCTTATGGCAAAGGGACTTCCTGCAATTTTGGTAAATCCTATTCCCGGTCAGGAAGACAGAAATATGGAGTTTTTAGTAAATAGCGGAGCGGGGATAATGGTGACAAAAACTTTCCCAATTGATGAGGCGCTGTCTTTGATTATGAACAATCCGTGGAGACTTGAGCTATTGACCGAGTCGGTAAAACATCTTGGAAAACCTAATGCAACCAAAAATTTATGTGAGTTTATTATAGAAAGGTTCTAAAAATAAGATTGGCATAGTAAAATGTGCCAATCTTTTTAAATTTTTATTTACAAAATAAAAAAAAGGGAATATAATGTAAAAAATACATACTAAGGGGCGAAATAAATGAATAAGTTTAAGGAATTTTTAAAGAGGAAGGATATTGTCTTTTCGGCAAAGAGATATTTTATCGATGCTTTGGGGGCTATGGCGCAGGGTCTTTTTGCGTCACTCTTAATCGGTACTATTTTATCCACAATCGGGCAACAGTTCGGCATTGAAACTTTGGTTAAAGTTGGAACATATGCAAAGGCAATGCAAGGTCCTGCTATGGCGATTGCAATAGGGTATGCCTTAAAGTGTCCGCCACTTGTGTTATTTTCTCTTACAACGGTAGGATATGCGGCAAACGAGCTTGGCGGTGCCGGTGGTGCATTTGCGGTGCTTATTATGACAATAGTTGCGTCCGAACTTGGAAAAGCTGTCAGCAAGGAAACAAAGCTTGATATTCTGGTAACACCAATCGTAACAATCTGCTCAGGCGTGCTCCTTTCAATGGGAATTGCAAAGTATATCGGTGAGGGTGCATCATATGTTGGTAATGTTATAATGTGGGCGACAGAATTGCAACCGTTCTGGATGGGAATTATAGTATCGGTAATCGTTGGTATTGCACTTACTCTTCCAATCTCCAGTGCGGCAATTTGTGCAGGACTCTCGCTTACAGGCTTAGCCGGTGGTGCGGCGTTGGCCGGATGTTCGGCTCAGATGGTGGGATTTGCCGTGATGAGTTTTCGTGAAAACCGTTTCGGCGGACTTTTGGCACAAGGAATTGGTACAAGTATGCTACAGATGGGAAACATCGTGAAAAATCCGAAAATCTGGATTCCGCCGATTTTGACCTCAGCGATTGTAGGGCCAATTTCCACCTGTATATTTAAGATTGAAATGAATGGTGCGGCAGTGTCGTCAGGTATGGGTACTTGCGGACTTGTCGGTCAGATTGGCGTATATACCGGTTGGGTAAATGACGGAATAACCATTACTGCTATGCACTGGATTGGAATGCTTTTAACCCACATAATTTTGCCGGCGATAATCTGTTGGGCAATAGGTGCGTTATTTAGAAAAATTGGCTGGATTAAGAAGGACGATTTAAAATTGGATTTATAAAAATGGGATGTTAAAAATCTCGACCATTAAAAATATGCGTGAAGATTCACGCATATTTTTTTATTTTTTTAAGGATTTTAAATATAATAAAACTTAAAATTAACCATAAAAACGAATAGATAAGGGAAATTTGCCCGAGGATATTAAAGGGAAGACTCGAATAATCCCAGACCTCTAAATTAAGACCGATATTTACAATAACCCCGATAACCATCTCAACGGCGGTTATGAAAAAACTCGATAGAATACTTTTTTTGAGGTCAGAAAAACCGGTAAAATAGTTTGCAATCTCGGTTATTGCAAGAAAACATATCCCACCTGCTAAAAGCATTGTGGGATGCGTAAAACCCCGCCATAGGATTTCGATTAAACCATAACCAAGGCTGCCTATTAAAAAGATTTGAATTTTTCTCATTTTATCACCAAAGCTTTTATTGTTAGTATGAGAAGAATATGCAAAGTTTATGTGTAGGTTTTGAAAAAGGAAGTTATATTTTGTCAATTTGAATTCGTAGGCGTACGTGGGTACGTTAGAGTTCAAATTGGCAAAAAGCAAACAATCCCAAGAAAAACATCGAGTTTTCCTTGGGATTATCTAAAAAAAATTAAAATATAGGTTCATTTAATTTATTTAAAAATTTACCAATTTTGTTTGCGGTAGAACGACTTTTTTAAAAGCCTGAAGTTATTCCCAACCGAGATAAGTTGCCTCGACTCTGTATATCGGCATTCCTTGTTCTGAAAATCTTGTTTCATACTCGGTCATCACGTTCCCCTCATAGCCTGAATTATGTAGGTCAAAGGTGATGTTTTGCATCTTGAAATTCTCCTCGGCAAAAGAGTTTAGCGAAAACTCAAAAAGCGGACGGTTGTCGGTTTTAAAGTAGATAAAATCACCGTTTCGCAATAGTCTTTTATAAATGTCAAGAAAATTCTTGTGAGTTAAGCGGCGTTTTGCCTGCTTCTTTTTCTTCCATGGGTCGGAAAAATTTAAGTAGATTCTTGAAATTTCAAATTGGTCGAAATAATCGCAAAGTTTTGCCGCATCGGCGATAATAAAACGTACATTTTTAATATCTTTTGCCGTTGCCTTCTCAAGGGCAATAACCAATACATCAGGCACAACGTCGATTGCAACATAGTTTATGTCGGGATTTTGCTCTGCCATGCCGGTTATAAATTGACCCTTACCGCACCCGATTTCGATGTGAATAGGGTTTGAATTTTCAAAAAGGTCATTCCATTTTCCCTTTAATTCTTCCGGATTTTTTATCCATAGGCTCTCACAACGTTCAAGCCTTATATCGCAATTTTTCTTTTTCCGCATTCTCATAATATGTATTCTCCTAAAATTTAGTCTACCTGACTATTATACACATATTTGGGGGTGTTGTCAAATGAAAATGAGGAGTAATTTTCTTAATTCTTTTTAGTCGTCATCTTCATCATCCATATCGTCATCTTCTCTACATTCCGGTTCGCTTTTTGATGTAGTATAGAGTAAAACATTAGCAGTAATACTGGTATTTTCTACAATAGCTGCAAGAGCACGGAGAAGTATTATCCACATGCAAATTGAAAAATATATTATGCCTACAATTAGAGCAGATACGATTAAAGTTGATACGCCCGCGATTGCATTTACCGAAAACATGGATATACTTGACACTCCTCCAATCATAATTAATATGAACAATATCACGTCTTTTAGATTGTCTACCTTGTCCGAAAGCATTTTTATTTTATGTACTACTGCATCCACCTTACAACAATCTTCTAATTTTTTCATTTTCATTCCTCCATAAAAAAATATTGTTTTGCATCTTTTCAGGAATACTTCCACCCTCCCTAATTTCCCATAAATTAAAAAATGCGCCTATCGAAGACAGACGCATAAAAAACGCAAACTCCGATAGTCGCTAAACATAACAAAAATAGATACAGGAATAATACCATACTGTTTTTATGTGGAGTTGCATTTTTTGCAAAACTCATAAAAACAGTATATCAAAACAAAGAATATATTATTCCCCAAAAATAAAATATTCCTGACTCTATTATATTTAGTTATGTTTAGCATAATTATCATATCACAAATACATAATTTCTGCAAGAGTTTTTTAAGATTTGATAGTTTAGATAAAAATATAGGGGATGGAGTCCCGGACATCCCGTTATTAAAAATTATAAATAATTCCCTTATTCTGTTGAAATTCCTATAAAAATATGGTAAAATTTATTAAGGAAATTTTGAGGTGACCATAATGGAAAAATATATAAATGAGGTTTATCCTTTATTAAAGAAACTTTGTAAAATTCCGGCACCGTCGCATATGGAAGATAGACGTGCGGAATTTATAAAAGATTACTTAAAAGATGTGGGTTTTGACAAACTCTATATTGATGATGCAAAAAATGTGGTGTGTGAGTCAAACTGTGAGGACTCATCAGAGATCACCGTATTTGCTGCCCACACCGATACGGTTTTCCCTGACCTTGATCCAATGCCATTTGTGGAAAAAGACGGGAAGGCATATTGTCCGGGGATAGGTGATGATACAGTATCGGTTGCAATTTTAATGATTGCGGCAAAGTATCTTTTGGATGTGAGGAGCGCTCCCGAAAAGGGAATGATTTTTCTTTTAAATTCTTGTGAGGAAGGTCTTGGAAATCTAAAAGGCATAAGGGAATTTATGAAAAATTATAAGGGAAGAATAAAAAGATTTATCACCCTCGATAGCCGCTTGGATATTATGGTAAATAAGGCGGTAGGCTCGCATAGATATAAGGTCACGGTTGAAACCGAAGGCGGACATTCGTTTGGTGATTTCGGAAATGAAAATGCTATCGCCCACATTGCAAATATCATAAAAAAGATTTACGAAATTGAAGTCCCGAAAAAGGGAGATTCCAAAACTACATATAATGTGGGTGAAATCTTTGGCGGAACAAGTGTTAACACAATCGCCCAGAGTGCCGGAGTTTTATTAGAATACCGGTCGGATGATGTAGATTGTATTGGGATTATGAAGGAAAAATTCTTAAAAATCTTCCAAGAAGAAAAAAGCGATAAAGTGACGGTTTCGGTTAAAGTGGTCGGTGAGCGACCTTGTGCCGACGGTGTAGACGAAAAAGAACAGGAAAACTTAACCCGTATTTGCAAGGGTATCATAGAAGGGATTATTGGCCGTGAGGTTCGAATCGATTCCGGCTCTACCGACTGTAATATCCCAATGTCAGAAGGGGTTCCTTCGGTGGCAATCGGCGTATATATGGGCGGCGGAATGCACACAAGAGAAGAATGGATGGAGATTGACAGCATAAAAGACGGATTTTTAGTGGCGACTAAGGTTATTGGTGCATTTTTTTAAAAGGGAGAAAAATATGAAATTTAAACCGGCAGAAAAATCAAATTTAACCCCGGTTTTTTGCGGGGATAACTTTAGGGCATACCGTGACCCGGCATGCTTTCATCATGACGGAAAATTCTATCTTTTTATGACCTATAGCGAAAAAGACGATACATTTATGTATAATATGGTGGCGATGTCGGAGAGTTCCGACCTTATCCACTGGAGTGAGCCGAAAATCTTAACCGAGCGAAACCGTAATCTTAATTTTTCAAGCCCCGGAAATATAATAGCGGTGGGTGACGAATATATTCTGTCAGTTACGTCTTACCCCTTGCCTGAACCTTACAAGGAGCGGTTTTATGCAACCGATGATGCGCGGATTTTTACTATGAAAACGAAGGATTTTAAAAGTTTCTCAGAACCTCAGCTTATCATGGCGAAGGGGGATATGAAGGTTCGGGAAATGGGCAGAATGATTGACCCGTATATTTTCAGGGATAAGGATGATTTTAAAAAATTTTATTTGTTCTTTAAACAAAACGGAGTTAGTATGTCACACTCAACTGACCTTTTAAATTGGGAATTTGACGGCTTTTCGGATGGCGGAGAAAACGCATGTGTTATAGTAAAAGATGGGGAATATTATCTCATTCATTCGCCGGATGACGGGATTGGGATAAAAAAATCCAAGGACCTGAGAGAATGGGTGGATTTGGGCGTTACCAAACTCGGAAAAGACAATTGGGAGTGGGCATCAGGAAGGCTCACCGCCGGGTTTTTACTGGAGGCACCCAAGGGGTTTTCATATAAATATATACTCTTTTTCCATGGTTCAAAAAAGGAGATAGAGCCGGAAACTCACGGCGGTGCCAGTATTGCGGTTGCATTTACCGACAATTTGAAAGATTATTATGTAATGGAGAATTAAAATGGAATATTTAATGTTATTTTTGACATTTGCAAAAATCGGTGCTATAACCTTTGGCGGCGGTCTTGCCATGCTTCCTATCCTAAAAAGGGAAGTTGTAGAAAATAAAGGCTGGGCAACCGAGGAGGAACTGGTCGACTACTACGCAATCGGTCAGTGTACACCAGGTATTATTGCGGTAAACACTGCAACCTTTATCGGTGCAAAGCAAAAAGGCGTTTTGGGCGGAATTGTAGCAACTCTGGGAGTGGTTTTCCCTTCAGTTATAATTATTACAACAATTGCTGCGTTTTTGCAAAACTTCCTTGACTACCAATTTGTTCAGTATGCTCTAAACGGTATAAGAATTTGCGTGTGTGTGCTTATCTTTGATGCGGTCTTGACTCTTCTTAAAAAGGCGGTTATTGATATCCCGTCGGGGGTGATATTTCTTGTAGCATTGGTTTTATCCCTTTTTACAAGCTTTCCTATAATCGGGATTGTGGTTTTGGCGGGAATTTGTGGGATTAGCGTTAAGGCGGCAAAGAAATTCAAAAGTAAGGGAGGGGACAAAGAATGATACTCTTAGAACTCTTTTTTGAATTCTTTAAAGTTGGATTATTTGCCGTTGGAGGCGGTATGGCGACCTTGCCATTTTTATATGAATTAGCCGAAAAAGGCTGGTATGCTCCCGAATTTGTATCAACAATGCTTGCAATCTCAGAATCTACTCCCGGACCAATAGGTATCAATATGTCCACCTATGTGGGTTTTTTGCAGTGGGGCATTTTAGGGTCGATTGCAGCGGTAATCGGTGAGATAACGCCATCTATTATAATAATTTTAATAATCTCAAAATTTTTGCAAAAGTTCAAGGATTCGGCAATTTTTAAAGACGCTTTTTATGGGCTTCGTGCGGCGTCTTGTGCTATGATTGTGGCGGCAGGGGTTGGAATTGTTAAAATTGCATTTTTTGGAGAAAAGCTTTCTGACTTTTTCTGGCAGGGCGGAATTTTAGCGGTGATTTTATATGTATTTTTAAAAAAATTCAAGCTCCACCCCGTTGTTTATATCGGAATTTCCGCCGTTGTTGGGATAATCTTTAAATTTTCTATATAAGGAGAAATTTTTATGTTTTCTGGTGCAATATTTGATATCGATGGTACGATTTTAGATACTATGGGTGTGTGGCGGGAAATTACCCTGAACTTTCTTTTAAAAAAAGGGATTACCCCGACCCAGGAGGAGATGGATAATTACTGTGACCTTTCCATGGCGGAAACCATGCAATATACGAAAGTACAGTTTAACCTTCCCGAGAGCGTGGAGGAGTTACAAGACGGGTTTGAGAAATTATCCCGTGAAAAATATATGTATGAAGTTCCTGCAAAGCCATATATAAAAGAGTATATGGAAAAGTTAAAGAGTGAAGGAGTAAAAATCGGTGTTGCAACATCCGGATACCCCGACCTTTGGCAGCACGCTTTAAAAAGACTGGGGATGCTTCATTTAATAGACGGGTATGCCTTAACGAGCGAAACGGGAGTAAACAAAAGCCACCCCGACGTGTATCTTTTGGCGGCAGAGAGAATCGGTGTTGCACCTTCGGAGTGTATGGTATTTGAAGATATCGTATCGGGAATAGTTGGTGCAAAGAAGGGTGGAATGATGGTAACGGCAATCTATGATGAATCAAATAAAGATAGAACTGAGGAATTTAAAAAGCTGGCCGACCGATATATCGTATCGTGGAAGGAATTATTATGAGGTGAATTTTATGAAAAAAGTATTCTTTTATGTAGATGATGTGATTTGGGTTTACAGGGATTTGACCCGTCAAAAACCAAAATCCATGTTTGATAATGAATATATGAAAATGCTCAAAAAAGCACACGACGATTATGGTTTTAAGGTTCAACTAAATTCCTTTTACAGAACTGACTTTTTCTACGGAAGCGATGAATTTACCTTGTCGGATATGACTGATGCATATAAGGATGAGTGGAGAGAAAATGCCGACTGGTTGAAAATCGGATTTCACGCAAAGCAGGAATTTCCCGATTACCCCTATGTAAACGGTGAATATGAATATGTGAAAAAGGATTACAATGAAATCTTTGACGAGGTAAGACGCTTTGCCTCGGAGGAAAATATCGGCAGGTCTTGCACACCGCATTGGTCGGTTATAAGCCGAGATGGTGCAAGGGCGTTGAGGGATTGCGGTGTTACGGTTTTGACTGCAATAGATGGTGGAAAAAGATTTGAATTTAACGGTGATAAATCAAGTCTTCCGTATGGTCATTACGGAAGATATATTCAAAATAAAAAGCCGGAAACTATGCTTTTTACCAGAGATACCAAAGATAAAGCCATAAGATGCTCGCTTTGCTCATATAACTGTATATCACAGAACGATATGGAAAAGACGGAGTTTAAATTGAAAACTTTCTACGATAGTGATATGGATTTATATCTTAAATGCCTAAATAACACCGGTGCACTTAACCTGATTACTCTTGATGAGATTGAAGAAAAATATGAAAAACATCTTGATGAAGAGTACATCGGTGCGATGACCCATGAACAATATTTTTATAAAGATTATTTTGCATACCAACCCGATTATGCAGAAAAACTCTACAAGATGGCGGAGTATCTTACCCAAAATGGATTTGAGTTTTTCTTCGCCCATGAACTTTCAGAATAAAAATTGGTCTATCTGCTTGACAAAATCATAAAATTAAAATAGAATATAAATATATCTTCGGGGCAGAGTGAAATTCTCTACCGGCAGTAAAAGTCTGCGAGGCCAATGGGCTTGATTTGGTGAAATTCCAAAACCGACGGTTAAAGTCCGGATGAAAGAAGATAAAAATGGTATTTTTTTGCCCTGAAAATTTAAGTTTTCGGGGCATTTTTTATTTTTTAATTTATATAATGAAATGGTGGGGGTATTAAAATGAAAATGAATAAAACAAAACTAATAGTTGTGGTGGGGGTTTTTTCGGCGATTGCATTTATACTTCAGGTGATAGGGAGTATGATGGGACTAAAGGTTTCAGGATTTCTGGAGATTGAACTCTCCGACCTTCCGGCGCTGATAATTGCCCTTGCTTATGGGCCATTAGCCGGGGTTTTAGTAGAATTTATAAAAAATCTTCTGCACTGCCTTATGACCTCGACAGGGTTTGTGGGCGAGTTTTCAAATTTTGTAGTAAACGGTACAATGTGCTTTGTAGCCGGCATGATTTATAAGCACAACAGAACATTTCGTGGGGCGTTGTGGGCACTGCTTGCCGGAACATTAGTGATGTCTTTTGTTGGGATTTTTTCAAACCTTTTCATAATGCTTCCCCTTTATATGAAAGATGTGCCGTTTGCGGCAAAATTAAAGCTTACCTTGGGAACAATTCTTCCCTTTAATCTTGTAAAGGGTGCGGCGATTTCAGTTATAACGGTTTTGGTATACAAAAAAATATCCAAACTTATAAAATAAGCCTTGCTATATTCGGGATTATAAGGTATAATATCCTTTGATAGCCAAGATGTAGCTTGGCAGAATTTTATATCAGGGAGAAAAAAATGGAACATATAATCGAGAGTATTGTAAATACCTTTAACGGGTCGGCCCCAAAAGAACTGATAGTTTTTGTAATCTCTATGGTGCCGATTTTGGAACTTCGTGGAAGCCTTTTGGCGGCAGGTTTTTTGGGAATGAAATTCTTTTCAACCTTTATAATAGCAGTTATAGGAAACCTTTTGCCAATTCCTTTTATTTTGTTATTCATTGACAAAATTTTTGCATGGCTCAAAAAAACAAGACTAAAAAATATGGTTGAAAAGCTCGAGAATAAGGCATTATCTAAGTCGGACCAGATAAGAAAATACGGAAAATGGGGACTGTTTTTATTTGTTGCAATTCCGCTACCTGGGACAGGGGCATGGACCGGAAGCCTGATTGCATCGCTATTTAGGATGAAGGTCAGGGAGTCTTTTCCATGGATAGCCTTAGGGGTTATAGTTGCAGGACTTATAATGTCGCTTTTATCATTTGGAATAATCGGAAATATCCTATATTAAAAAAACTTTTGCACTTTTGTGCAAAAGTTTTTTATTTTATTCTTTTAATACGTCGGCAAGGTTTATAATGTTCCCAGCACCCATAATAAATACCATATCGTTTTTTGAAACCTTATCTTTTAAATATTTTGCAATATCTTCAAAGTTGCTGATAAAGGTGGCGTCTGTATTTTTAATTTCATTCGCCAGCTTTTCTGAGGTGGTCACACCGTCGAAGGACTCACGTGCGGCATAGATATCGGTTAAAATCAGGTGGTCGGCATCTTCAAAACAGGATAGAAAATCCTTCCATAGGGTTCTGGTTCGGGTATAAGTATGGGGTTGGAAAACGCACCATATCTTATTTTTCCCAAAGGTTTTTGCCGTACTCAAGGTCGCCTGGATTTCGGTGGGATGATGTGCGTAGTCGGCAATAATATCCGAACCGTTTATAGTGCCCTTTTTCTCAAACCTTCTATGTGTGCCTGTGAATTTCTCAATTCCACGAGCCGCCATTTCTATGTCAACACCATATATATCACAAACCGCAATAGAGGCAAGGGTATTTAAGATGTTGTGTTTTCCCGGAACGTTTAAGGAAATGTGGCATAAAAACTCATTCTTTTTAAATACGTCAAACTCGGGGAAGCCGCCGTTATATTTGATATTTCCCGCCCATATGTCGAATTTATCGGTCATACCATAGTAAATAATGTTACAGTTGGTATCTTTTAGGGAATCCACGATTTCAGGATCTTCGCCCCAGGCAACAACATACCCGTCAGGGTTTGTTAGGAGAGCGAATTTTTTGAAACTATTTTTAATGTCCTCAATGCCTTTGAAAAAATCAAGATGGTCTTCCTCGATATTGGTGATTACCGCAATGTTTGGGAAAAACTTCAGGAAACTATTGGTATATTCACAGGCCTCGGTTAAGAAATACTGGCTGGACCCTGCCTTAATATTTCCGCCGATAATATCTAACTCACCGCCGATGCTGACAGTTGGGTCGAGTCCTGCATTTATCAAGGCGTGGGCAAGAATCGAGGTGGTGGTGGTTTTGCCGTGAGTACCCGAAACTCCAATGGAATACTTATATTCCTTCATAACAGCACCCAAAAACTCGGCACGGTCTATTCTTCTGATTCCTTGCTTTAAAGATTCTGCCATCTCAGGGTTATCTTCGTGGACTGCGGCGGTATGTACAACTAAATCGGCACCTGCCACATTGTCTTTGTTATGACCGATATAAATGGTAGCCCCGTTATTTGCGAGTTTGTCGGTAATCTGAGAGTGTTCACGGTCAGATCCGCTTACCGAATAACCTTTTTTCAGCATAATTTCGGCAAGACCGCTCATACTAATTCCACCGATACCTATAAAATGAATATGGCTTTTTGGTTTTAAGTCACTCATTAAAAATCTATCCATAGAAAGTTATCAATCCTTTAAAAATATAATATTTATTATTATATACCCTCTGAAAAAAAAATAAAACCTAATTATTTGAAAAGAAAAAAAATAAAGACTTTTTTGTGCAACTTTTACAAAAAAGTGAAAAATAGTTAAATAACTTTGCAACAGTTGTTGACAATCATGAAAAATATCTTTATTATAGAAATATGTATGTTGACATCTGGGTTTGGGCTTTATACTACGGGATATGAACGAAATGTCCTATGAAAAGGTGGTGAAAGGTTTGAATATCACAGATATCAGAGTAAAGAAAATTCCTTCCGAAAGTAAGATGCGCGCGGTTGTTTCGGTAACTTTTGACGATGCGTTCGTTGTACACGATATTAAAATTATTGAAGGTCAGGACAAATTGTTCACAGCTATGCCAAGCAGAAGAACCCCTGAAAACGAATTTAAAGATATCGCACATCCAATTAACAGCGAAATGAGAGAAATGCTAGAAAAAGCAATCATTGCCAAGTACGAAGAATTGTTGGCGGAAGAAGAATAAAAGAAACCGTGGGAGACCACGGTTTTTTGTTGGGATATAAAAAGGAGGACAAAATATGAGGGCTGTAATAACAGGGGCAAGCTCGGGGCTTGGGCGTGAGTTTGCTATGATTTTAGATAGAATGGGTTACGACATTGTGGCTGTTGCAAGACGAGAAGAAAGACTTTTAGAATTAAAAGATAGTCTTAAAAATAACACCGAAATCAGGGTCTTGGACCTATCATGTGAGGAAGACTGTTATAAGCTTTTTGAGGAATTTCCTGATGCGGAGATTCTCATAAATAACGCAGGATTCGGGGTTTTTGGTGAATTCTCAAAAACAGATCTGGACCGTGAATTATCTATGATATCGGTAAATATCAGAGCCCTTCATATTCTTACAAAACTATATCTTAGGAAAATGAAAAAAAGAAATTCTGGGTATATATTGAATGTTTCGTCATCGGCAGCATTTTATCCGGGACCTTTGTTCTCGTCATATTACGCATCAAAGGCATATGTATATCGACTGAGCCGTGCGATTATGAGGGAACTTAAAAAAGAAAAATCCAAAGTGTCGGTAAGCGCACTCTGCCCGGGACCGGTAAAAACCGAGTTTGGAGATGTGGCAGATGTTCATTTCGGGATTGGCGGACCGAGTGCTAAATGGGTATGTGAATATGCCATAAAAAAGATGCTTTCAAAAAAGACGGTTATCGTACCGGGATTTTTAATGAAATGTACAAGGGTTTTATCAAAAATTTTGCCAGACGCTATAGGCGAGAGAACTGTATATCTTATACAAAAGAAAAAGCAGGGCTAAGAGGGATGTTAAAAACAAAAAAACCACTCATTATGCCGAGTGTTCTTAAGGACACTCGGCAGTTTTATTCGCCTTGCGGCGAGTGATATTGTTCCGCAGTGGTATTGTCTCCGACAGTTTACGGGTGAATAAAATACCACTAAAACCGCCGGTTTTAATAACACTTTTGATTTATCAAAAATATCACTCTGCACGAAGTACAGAATATCACTAAAAACAATTAAATCTAGATAGTGTTTAAGCCTGAAACGATTACTTGTCGTTTCAGGCTTTTCTAATAAGGTATTAGGATTGTCCTAAAATTGCGGAAAATGGTACACTTTTTCCCTGCTTGTTACAGTACCGGACAATTAACGCTTATTTTTCTATTTCCGCTTGTTTAGTCATTGCTGATTTAAGCTTTGCCATTGTTTCGTCATCAAATTTAGGAGTTCTGTCATAATAATACAGACCATTTTGTTCTTGTTCAACATCATAAAGTTGAGTGTAACAAAGTCCCATAATATATGGATTTGACAGCAAAATATCCGCAAGGGTGCAATATCTTTCTATAAATTCCTCCAGTGTTTTGGGAGCATTTCCGTAGCCCCAGCCGGTGTTTTCGTTTGGCGCCCATTTGATGCCACCGTATTCGCTTACAAAAACCGGTTCACCGAAGTATGGCTGAACATCTTTTTCGTTTCTGCGTACTTGGTCATTGACTATCCCTTCATCAATGTGTGAATAGTTTTCGGCAAATTTTATTGTATCTTGTTCGTAATCATGCACATCGTGTATTTCCTTCTTATCAATATGATAATTACCGCTTGTATCGATACAGGGGCGTGTTTTATCATAAAGCTTAGTTATTTTGTACACACTTTCAATAAATCTGGACTTTGACTCTCTTTCCTTATACCCCCATGTTTCGTTAACAGGACACCATCCTATGATTGCAGGGCTGTTAAAGTCACGCTCAATAATTTCTGTCCATTCGCAGATGAAGTTTCCTTGAGCTACTGCGTTCGTATAGTCTATACCCCAATTTGCATGCTCACCCCATATTATATAGCCTGCCCTGTCACAGTGGTATATAAATCGTTTTTCAAAAACCTTTTGATGAAGTCTTGCACCATGAAAGCCCATATTAGTTGAGAGAGAAATATCTCTTTTGAGCACTTCATCGCTTTTTGCAGTGTAAATACCGTCGGGATAAAACCCCTGGTCAAGTACCATACGCAGAAAAACGGGGGTATTGTTAAGTAAAAATTTGTTATCTTTAATAGAAACTTCCCTCATACCGAAATAGCTTTTCACAATATCGTCACCAAATCTGATTTCGAGGTCATAAAGTCTGCCGCAGCCTATCTCCCAAATGTGTAACTCCGAAAGGACAATCTGAGCAGAAAAAGTTCCGTTGTTTACATTAATTTTTGTACTGCCCGTAAGTTTTCCTTCATAGGATGACAAAAGCTCAAGCTCACCACTTCCCGAAACCTCTCCCGTAACAGTAAGTATACCATTTGTGGTATCGGGATAGTATTTGCAGGATTTTATGTATGTTTTGGGCACAAACTCAAGCCATACTGTCTGCCATATTCCCGTAGTCCTGGTATAAAAACACCCACACGAGTCGTATTTTGCACTTTGCTTGCCGCCGGGGTGCTGCATACTTCTGACATCATCCTCTGCGATAACGAATATGGTATTTTCTCCCTCATTAACAAAGGGAGTTATATCAACTTTAAATGATGCATAGCCGCCAATATGTTCATCAGCAAGCTTGCCGTTAACATATATATAACTATGAAAATCAACAGCACCAAAGTGCAAAAACACTAATCCCTTTAATTCTTTATCAGATAAAGTAATTACCTTTTTGTAGCATACAGATGGTATAAAATCGGTATATCCTATTCCCGAAAGAATACTTTCAGGACAAAAAGGTACGATTATCTTTTTTGAAAGGGTCCCGTTTTTATAAAGTTCTTTTTCTCTTGCACTTGTTCCAAAGTCAAAATCGAATTCCCATTCACCGTTTAAGTTCCGCCAGTTCTGTCTCTCCCATTGTGGATTTGGGTGTTCAGGTCTTGGAATGTTCATATCATCGCCTCCGTATTTTTGTAATATGTTAATATTATAAAATGATTTATACGGAATTTCAATGATAATTTGTTATATTTATTGACATTTTGTTTTATCTATGATAGGATATTTAATTGAGGTGAGAAATGTGATACATTATAACGTGATTAGAGCAAAGCATAACGGAAAAGAAAAACCGGATTTTAAACTTGTTCGTCCAACCGGTACAGATGATTATCTGTTTCTGCATTTTAAAACACCGGTAATATTCATTCTTTTTGATGAAGTACATCATATTTCACCGGGAATGTGTATCCTGCTTTCACCGGGAACTCCTCATGTATTTTTTCCGGATAATTGTGAACTGATGCATGACTGGATGCACTTTATGCCGACCGATTATAACGATTTTGCAAAATTTAAAATTGACATAAATACTTTTTTTACTGCCGTCAATCTGAGCTTTATAACCACAGCAATAAAAAGGTGTGAACACGAACTTTTATATAAAGATGAATTATACGAAGAGTTTATTTCTTCAGAAGTGTCTGGTATGTTTATAAGACTAAAAAGACAGTTAAGTGGAGGTATTACCGGATATTATGCCGATGCATTTAAGGCTTTAAGAGTTGAGATATATCGAAATCCGGACAAATACACATGCACCGACGATATGGCAAAGCTTATAGGTTTAAGTCGTTCCCGTTTTTCGATTGTATACAAAGAGGTTTTTAAAGTTTCGCCGAAAAATGATCTGATTAATGCAAGAATATCCAAAGCGTCATATCTTCTATCATCCGAAACACCTTCACTTGCAAAAATATCCGAAGAATGCGGTTATCAGAGTATCTATCATTTTATACGGCAGTTCCGTGATGTTATGGGAATTACTCCGGGTAAGTACAGAAAAAATCATTAGAAATGGTAGAAAATACCCGTTCACAAGCAATCCAAAAGGCAGAAACGAAATCAATCGTTTCTGCCTTTTAAAATTACTGTCCTTAAGAGTACGCTCCATATGAGTGGTTTTTTGTTATCTATCCTTATAAAACGCCATATATGACTTATACGCCATATAGATATCGCCCTTTGCTGCAACCTCAAATGGGGAGTGCATACTGAGCACCGGCACCCCGCAATCGATTACGTCCATATTCATATTGGCAACGTACATTGCGATTGTACCGCCGCCGCCTTCGTCGACACGACCAAGCTCCGCTGTCTGCCAGATGATTCCATTATTATCTAAAATTGTTGCAATTTCCTTGACAAATTCGGCAGATGCGTCCGATGCCCCGGATTTTCCTCTTGAGCCTGTGTATTTCATTAAAGACATCCCGTGACCGGCAAAGGATGAGTTATTCTTTTCAAATACGTACTCATAGTTAGGATCAACTGCAGCAGATACGTCGGAAGATAAACAGGCAGAATTTGTAATGACTTTATTTAATGTTACAATATCGCATGAGCCTTTGATTTTTAAAATAAGCTCTGCTACCATCATCTCAAAGAATTTTGACAACATTCCGGTGTTGCCGGTTGAACCGATTTCTTCCTTGTCAACCAATAGGCAAATTGCAGTTTTTTTAGGATTTTTAATGTCGAATATTGCCTTTAGCGAGGTAAAAGCACAAACTCTGTCGTCTTGACCATATGCTCCGATAAAGCTTTCATCAAGTCCTACATTTCTTGCCTTAAATGCAGGAACTGCCTCAAATTCAGCACTGAGAAAATCTTTTTCAGAAATTCCATAGATAGAATTTAAAATTGATAAAATCTTAAACTTTACTTTTTCGGGAACATCTTCTGATTTAACTCCCATCCCTCCAATTAAGATATTCAAGGCTTCGCCTTCAATACCTTCGGTCATCTTTTTACTCATCTGCTTGACGGCTAAGTGAGGAAGAAGGTCGGTAACGCAAAATACCGGGTCGGTGTCCTTTTCGCCGATGGTAATTTCGAGTTCTTCGCCGTCACGGGTGAAAACTATACCGTGAAGGGCAAGAGGAATAGCGGTCCACTGATATTTTTTTATGCCGCCGTAGTAGTGAGTCTTTAAAAATGCCAAATCAGATGCCTCGTAAAGAGGGTTTTGCTTAAGGTCAAGTCGGGGTGAGTCAATGTGAGCTCCCACAATGTTTAACCCTGATTCGATGTCGTCCTCACCGATTACTGCAAGTAGGATGTTTTTCTTGCGGTTTATAACATATACCTTGTCGCCTGCCGATAATTTATCAAAATCAGAAAGTGGTAAAAAACCGTTCTTTTTTGCCATTTCCTCTGATATCTTAACACATTCTCTTTCGGTTTTACCGTTGTCAAGATAGGTTCTGTATTCGTCTGTTAATTGAAGCATCTCGCGAGCCTCTTTATCGGTAAGATTTTCATAGACCGATTTTTGCTTGTATGATAGTTTTTCAAATAACTCCTTATCTGTCATAATAAACGCCCCTTCTTTTTATATTATAATTATTATACCATAAGTGCAAGGTTACCTAATGCCTTGTAACACTTTGGTACAATAATTTCATCTATTCCAAACTCATTTTGGAGTTTGGTAACATATACTGTAATTATTATACCACCTTTTCCTAAATTTTCAAGGTGTTTTGGAAAATAAAAAAACAGTTCAAAAACTAAAGCTTAGCCTTTGAACTGTTTTAATTTTTTGCATTTTGAAAAAAGAATCAAAAAAATATATTACCGCCAATATAAGGCTTATTCTTTATGCAAAAATTTAAAGATTTAAAAATCTTTAGTTGATGATTAAATTTTTAAAACTATAATTATTTAATCTTGTTTTCGTAGTCTTCAATCATCTTTTTAACCATTTGACCGCCAACAGAACCAGCTTGCTTTGCTGTTAAGTCGCCGTTATAACCTTGCTTTAGGTTTACGCCAACTTCGTTAGCTGCTTCCATCTTAAAGTTTTCCATAGCTTTTTTAGCTTCAGGAACTGAAATCTTTCTAGCCATTTTGTTTCTCCTCCATTTTAGTTTTTTTGTCTTTTTAAGAACTTGTAATCTTTGCGATTACAATGATATTTTGTGCATATAGGGAGTTTATATTCTTTAAAAAAAATGGAAAAAAGCCGATTTTTTTCTAACTCTCAAAAAAAATCCTTCTTAAAGTTAATTAAGAAGGATTTTTATAATTTATGTATTATCCATTGAATTAATTTTTTTGATGCATTTTTTGCATATAAATTTGTCGTCGATTGCCTCAATCTGTTCATTTGAGCCGCAAAGTGCACATATAGCCTCGGCCTTTTTTAAAATTATGCTGTCGCCATCGATGAAAATTTCAAGTAAATCTTTGTCCTCAATTTTAAAACTACGGCGAATTTCTTTGGGAATTACAATTCTTCCTAATTCATCCACCGGTCTGGACATTCCGGTAGTTTTCATAAAATTTCCCTCGCTTTTTAAAAATAATGCACCTTATAAAAAAAGTACATAAATATTATGTCATAAAATTTAAAAAAAGTCAATGATTTTTGAAAATTAACCCGAAAAAGAGTGAATTTTAACAGATAAAAAATGTAAAAATCGAATAAATCATGTTGACATTGAGGTATTGATATTGTATAATATTCATATATTGTGGAGAAATAGAAGTTTTGGAGGAATTACAGATGAGATTCTTAGAAGTAATCAAAAGACATAGAAGATTACTGCTTGGCATTATAGATTTTTTTGTTATTTTTATATCCTCACTGATAACAATGCCTTTGGTAAATGGAACAATGTTGTTTTTGAGAAATTACACCGAAGGAGTTTTGCATCTGGGTATTTATTCTTTGATTTATATTTTTGTAATGTATTTTCTCGGAATTTACCACAGGGTGTGGAGGTATGCATCACTAAAAGATATATTAAGTATTATTATGGCAAGCTGTATTACAGCAATTTTGTGTCTTCCGATGGCGTTCGGGGGAAGGGATGCGGTGCACTTTGTTATAATTTCTGCAGTTTTGGGAACATGTGCAATTATATTTACACGTCTTATTTATGTTAGTGTGATGAATACATACAGAAGTGCTGCAAAAACCAGCACATCAAAAACCAGAAAGATTTTGATTATCGGTGCCGGATATGCCGGCGTTAAAACAGCACAGGATTTCCAGAGAAATCCTGACAGATATGAGGTTGTGGGCTTCGTTGACGATGACCCGGAAAAAATTGGCAGAAGTATATACGGTATAAAGGTTTTGGCATCCTGCAGTGAGATCCCGAGTATTGTTGAGGAAAAGGGAGTTGATAGCATTGCTCTTGTTATCCCGTCAATTTCTCCTGAAGAAAAGAGCCGTATTATTGGTATCTGTTCAGAAACGGTTTGTGATGTCAGAGTCCTTCCCGCAATTAACGATATGATGTCTTTAAAAGACGGAGTCAGAAAAAGATTAGTGCCTATTAAAATAGAAGACCTTCTCGGCCGTGAGCAGGTGAGATTTGATAACCACGAGGTTATGAACCTTATCTCGGGAAGAGTTTGTATGGTAACTGGCGGCGGCGGTTCTATTGGGTCGGAGTTATCAAGACAGATTGCGTCATATAAGCCGAATAAACTGATTATTGTTGATATTTACGAAAATAACGCATATGATATACAGCAGGAACTTTCAAGAACATATAAAGATAAGCTTGATTTAAACATTGAAATCGCGTCGGTAAGAGATAAGGATAAGTTAGAAACCCTGTTCCAGAAATATAAGCCACAGGTAGTATTCCATGCAGCGGCACATAAACACGTGCCACTTATGGAAACAAACCCGGAAGAGGCGGTTAAGAATAACATCTTCGGTACATTTAATACCGCAAAGCTGAGTATGGAATACGGTGTTGAGAAGTTTGTGTTGGTGTCTACCGACAAGGCTGTTAACCCTACAAATATCATGGGTGCAACAAAGCGTTTTTGCGAAATGATAGTTGAGTATTTTGCTCAGAAAAAACCAAAGACAGAATTTGTTGCAGTAAGATTTGGAAATGTTTTAGGTTCAAACGGCTCGGTTATTCCGTTATTCGAAAAGCAAATTGCGATGGGTGGACCGGTTACCGTTACACACCCCGATATTGTGAGGTATTTTATGACAATACCCGAGGCGGTGTCACTTATTTTGCAGGCGGCAACTTTAGCACGCGGTGGCGAGATTTTTGTTCTTGATATGGGTGAGCCTGTGAAAATTTTAGATCTTGCAAAGAAGATGCTTGTTTTACATGGAAAACGTATTGGTGAGGATATTGATATTGAATTTACAGGACTAAGACCCGGTGAAAAACTATATGAAGAACTTTTGATGCTCGAAGAGGGCTTAAAGAAGACCTCGAATCATAAGATTTACATAGGAAACCAGATAGAGGTAAACGAGGAAGAGTTTTTGGGATATCTTTCGGCTCTTGGGCAGGTTGCCATGGATAATGATAAGGAAAAGGTTGAGGAAATTCTACATAAGGCAGTTCCTACCTTTGTCAGGGCAAAAAAAGAAAAAGCAGTTTAATAGGGATGTAAAAAAAGACCAGACCGCAAAAAGGGGCTGTAAAAGTGTAAATTTTACAGTCCTTTATGTATTATTGATATTGGAGGAAGGAAAATGGGAGAATATGAATTTTTATTAAGGCTTTTTGTTGCCGCCATTTTTGGCGGAATAATTGGTTTTGAGCGAAGTGAAACCAATCATGCGGCAGGGCTTAGGACACATATAATTTTATGTCTTGGTGCCGCCTCTATTATGGTGGTAAGCGAGTGTATTTGCCGTGAACAAAAAATCCCGACTGAAATACTAAGAATGGGAGCACAGATTGTAAGCGGCGTAGGTTTTTTGGGCGCCGGAAGTATTATCTTAGACGACAGCCGAAATAAAATCCGTGGCATCACAACGGCGGCAGGTCTTTGGACAACTGCGTGTTTGGGAATCGTTGTTGGTAGCGGTTATTATCTTATTGCCGGTACTATGCTTTTAATTATGGTAGTTGTAATGTGGGGGTTAAAGCCTTTGGGTAAGAAACTAAACAGCCGAATTCGGGGATTTAGAGTCAAAATTATCTGTAACAATATAAGCAGTAAAGAAATTATAAATTATTTAGAAAACGGCGGTTTAGAGATTAAAAGATTAAATATTGACTCAAGAGACGGAGATTACATTTATGTTATTGATGTATTGACAGAAAATAACAAAGCAGGAGAAGGCGATATAGCTGAAGCGTTGTCCGAAATGAAGGCACAGGTTGAAATTGTACCTATCTGAAAATAACACCCAAAAGGGCGTTATTTTTTTATATAGCGTATTTGTGCCGGAGTTTTATCTAAATTAATAATTTAAAACCGTTCTAAAAAATGGGTAATTTTGCTTGACGGAAAATCACCCTTTTATTGATTATTGTTAGAAAATGCAACCCATTTTTTCTTGTTTTTCGGCATTGTAAACAAAGAAAAACTAAGTTATAATTATAATCAAGAGATATTCCTAAAATATCTTTAGATTATATGGGGAATGTAAGGAGGAATAAAAATGAGAAAAACAAGAAAACTTATGGCTTTAATGCTTTCTGTAGCAATGCTTGCAACGTGCGGTTTTAATGTTGCTATTGGGGCAGAAGAGTCGGGGACTACAATTTATGTTTCGGCTTTGAATGGTAATGATTC
Organism: Clostridia bacterium; assembly: GCA_045603125.1. Taxonomy (GTDB): domain Bacteria; phylum Bacillota; class Clostridia; order UBA1381; family UBA1381; genus CAKSFT01. The sequence goes on from JAZULN010000060.1 coordinate 40,041, forward strand.
AAATGCGGGCACAGTTGATGCCCCCCTAAAAACAATTGACGCTGCACGCCTGATGGCAAGGGAAATATCGGGTGCGGTTACTGTTGAGATTATGGCGGGTGAATACCGTGTATCTTCATCAATTAACTTTGATGATAACGACTCAAATGTAACCTACAAAGCATACGGGGAAGACACACCGGTAATTAAGGGCACGGTGGAAATTCCTGTATCAGCGGCGGCTAAAATTTCAGCAGAAGATACACTTTTTGCCAAGATGACCGAAGCAGCACAAAAAGACGCTTATGTCATAGATTTGGGTGCTTTAGGCATCACAAAAGATATGATAGTAGACGGTGCCAGTGCAAACGGTCAATATGCATTGGTTGACCGTTCGGACATGAACGGATTTTATGTAAATGATAATGCATTAAATATAGCTACATGGCCGAACAACAACGACTATGCTGAGCACGACGGAAGAGGTACGACCGAAAATTCAATCATATATAAAGAAGATAAATGTGATGATTGGGCAGACTCAACCGGCTGGTGGGTTGGTATCTGGATGCCGCGTGATTATTCATATTATAGATTCGCTGGTGTGTCGATAGATGCTGACACCAACACACTTACATATATTGAAAAACCGGCATCAAGCTATAAAGAAGGTCAGGACTACTATTCAACAAGATGGAAGACCTTCAACTTGATAGAAGAAATGGATGTGCCGGGAGAATATTTTGTTGACAGAGAAAATCTAAAGCTTTATTTCTACCCGACAGGCAATATCAGTGATAAGACTTTAGAATTTGAAGTAAATATCCCAAAGCTTTTTAATGTTTCGGGGGCGAAAAATATTACTTTCGACGGACTTTTAGTTTCTCAGGTAAGTGGATGTCCTTTCTATATTGAGAATGTAGAAAATGTAGACATTAAAAACTGTACAATAACAGATATCGGCGGTAGAGCGATTCACTATAATGGTACGGAGTATGCCGAAACAGGAAGATACTACACAGATTCAGAAGACAACCAAGCGAAGTTCTGGCAGGAGCAAAAGAAGAAGGGTTCTTACGACTGTGATGTTCAAAATAATATAATTGCAAATATTGGTGGACCTGCTATTACTATGGAGGGTTGTGGGGATATCGACACCCTAACATCGTCTGAAAATGTAATTTCTGACAATATCATTTCCAATGTATCAACAAAGCAGGTTAACCGTGCTGTTATATTGGGCGGATGCGGTGTGACATTTAAAAATAACAATGTATCTTCAGCGCGCCAGGGTGCATTGTTAATATTCGGAAATAACCATTTAGTTTCATATAATGAATTATATAACCTTTTAACAGAAACATCAGATTGCGGTGTTATTTACCAAGGTCAATCGGATGTCTTCAGAGGCTCAAAGGTGGAATATAACTATATCCACGATTCAGTTTTAGATAACAACAAGGTATATTCAGGGCTAAAAAATGAACAATGTGGTATTTATTGGGATGACGGTCAAACAGGTATGACTGCTAATAATAATATCATTAAAAATGTAAAGATTGCTTTCAATTCAAACCAGGCAGGAGCTTTTGTGCATAAGAACAATACTGCTATAGATTGTGAGTATGCTTGGGAATTGATTGATATGACACGTTTTGGCGGAGTGGAAAACGATCAAAGAACAACTCAGGCTAATGGTTTGACATTATCACAACTATCAGAACTTATTAAATATAAAGACCTTTACTATGGGGCTTATGATAATCTTGAAGAGATTGTTGGAGGTATCAACCCTAAGAAGTTAAGCGTTTTAGAAGGTAATCTAAACGTAAATTCGGGAGAAACTGTAGATAGTTATTATGAAGATAACGCAACATTTACAAATAATCAAACTGTAGGCACATACGAAGAACAGGTAGATTTGACCGGAATTTTCGTAGACCCGGCAGGTCAGGATTATAGGGTGAAGGCAGATTCTGGATATGCAAGTCTTGGAGTTTTGAATGAAGACTTTAATATTGATTCAATCGGTATCCAAAACGAATTTGAATTAACCGAAGAAACTGCAAGCTTTGAAAAGTTATACCCTGCAAAGAATGAATGTCTTGATTATCAGGACGAATACAACTTTACCTGGAGCCCGGCACTTGGTGCAAATAACTATAAGGTTACAGTTGCAACAGATGAAGAATTTAAATATGTAGAATTCGAGAAGGAAACAATCCAGACAGGTGTTACAGTAACTGGTCTTGATGATGAAACTACATATTACTGGAAGGTAGAAGCTGAAAATATTTCAAGGGAACTTAAAAATACATGGACATCGGTTGACGGGACGACAAGTTTTGGCATAAATGTAAGTCAATATGAAGATACCGTAGTTGAAATGCCTGAGAACCTTACAAGCGGTGCTGACAGAACAAATAGTGCGCATTACGGAGCATTATCCGACTCCGATGAATTGGCGCAAGGCGCAGTTGGTGACGCGATTAAAGTTTATATTGAAAATGACAGACCAGATAGTTGCGACAGCACCTGGTATGCATCGGGTATATGGCTCAAAGATAAAAACTCAACTGCATCAGACAAGAGATTCCATCCTGAAGCAAACAAAAACTATGTATTTAGCATCAGAGCAAAATCGGTAGAAGGTAACACAAAGGTTGGTCTTGCAAACAACAAGTATTATAATCAATATACTGTGGCTAATCACGATAGCGCAGGAGTTCAACTCGGAACAGAATGGACAGACTTTAAAACTACCCTATCCACCGGAGACACAACAACATATCAACACAACTTCTTGACATTTGGTATAGTATCTGGTACTGCTGCGGATTATATCATATATGATAGCGCAAGCCCATACTTGGCAGAAGAAATTGCATATTCTATAAATATCACAGCTGATAACACAACTTTAACACCGATTGATGATATAAATGTATCAGCAGAGGTTCTAAACCAAATTGGTACAAAGGGCAACTTGAATCAGGACGTTGAATGGTATGTTGTAACAGCCGATAGAACCACTATCGTTAAAAATGTTAAGGTTGAAAAGACCGATGAGGGTGCAACTATCTCTATCGATGGTGCAATCCCATCAGGCGATTATGTAATTGTTGCAGTATCAGATACCTTGGTTAAGGGTATAGGTATTAAGGTATTATCAAGTTTTGCAGATACCGAAACACCCCAAATGCCTGCAAACCTTACAAGCGGAGCAGACAGAACAAATAGTGCAGATTATGCAAACGCAAGTCTTGATGCAGATAAAGTAGGCTCAGTTGGTACAGCAACTAAAATTGTTTTAAAAAGTGACAGAACAGATGCCTGTGATAGCACCTGGTATGCATCGGGTATATGGCTAAGAGATAAAAACAAAGACGCAACTGTATCGGATAGAAGATTTAGGCCTGAAGCAAACAAAAACTATGTATTTAGTATCAGAGCAAGGACTGTAGAAGGTAATACCAGGGTTGGTCTTGCAAACAACAAGTATTATAATCAATATACTGTGGCTGACCACGATGCAGCAGGTGTTCAACTGGGAACAGAATGGACAGACTTTAAAACTACCCTATCTACCGGAGACACAACAACATATCAACATAACTTCTTAACTTTTGGTATAGTATCGGGTACTGTTTCAGATTATATCATATATGATGCAGCAAGCCCATACTTGGCAGAAGAAATTGCATATTCTATAAATATTACAGGCAAAAATGAAATCGTAGTAGGCGAAGATGCAGTGGTTTCTGCAGAACTTCTAAACCAAATCGGTACAAAGGGTAATCTTTCTCAAGAATTTAATTGGTCAGCTCTAAATGCCGATAGAACCGCTTATGCTGAAGGTATTGAATTAAAAGAAAACGCTGACGGTACAGTAACTGTAACCGGAGTTTCAGAGGGCGAATATACAGTAGTTGCAATGGCAAAGGATAGCGGAATAATTAAGGGCTATACCGTAACAGTTTCGGATGAGGTTGAGGCTTTAGAAAAGATTTCATCAGCAGTATTTGAAAAGACCGGATCAACTGTAAACTTTAAGGCAACTGTTGAAAATACAGATGCAGAAAATGTACTGTTTGTAATCGGAGAGTTTAACGGAAATTCACTTGTAAGCACTGTTGCAAGTGTTGTTAAGCCGGCATCAGACTTAACCTGTGACCTGACTTTATATAATGTGACCCCAGGTAACACTATAAGAGCGTTTATCTGGAACAAGGGTACATTGATTCCAATTGATAATCCGGACAACTTAGTATTAGAGCATTTAGTTACAGAATGACAAAAGATACATTATTAGGGCGGATTTCATCCGCCCTAATGGTGGTTAAAAAGGGAAATGAATTTTTAAAGGAAAATACTATTCCGGGGAGGAAAAAGAATGAAGAAGATTTTATCAACGATTTTGAGTGTTGCACTAACTGTAAATACTTTCGCAACCCTCTCGATGGCAGAAGAATTTGAAATGGTGGGAAATGCATCGTCACCATATGCAGATACAGTGATTGAGATGCCTGCTAATATCCAGGGCGACTTCACTATATGGGATGGTGATTCCAATGTATCAGGCTTTGCAAGAACTGATAATATTGAAGGATATACCGGAAACGATGCGAAAAAGTGGGTAGCAAGCAAGGATATAGCAAAGGGCGACAACTGGTATTTCGGACCTTCATATGGTAAACCTAAAAACGGCAAAACATTTGAAGGCGTTGCGGGTGACGGTTATGTAGTAAGCGTAATGGTAAAGAACGCATCGGAGAAGGGCGTTGAAGCACCGGGATTTGGCTCTGTATATGCTCATTACAACCCTAGTTTATTCCTTGATACATATCCAAATGGGGCAATGCTTCAATTGACCGACCAATGGCAAAAGTATGCAGGTACATATACAATAAACGATAAACCGGCGAGATTTGTATTCGGTCTTTGTTTAAGAAAAGCCATTAAAAAAGGTCAAGGCTATGCTATGGACGATCTTTATATAGCAAAAGAAGTTGCTTATGATATAGAAATTTCAGGAAAGACCGAATTAGAACCGGGAAAGTCTGCTGAATTTTCAGCGGAAGTTTTAAACCAGGTAGGAACCAATTACACAAAGGCATCGAAAAGCTTTTCATGGTTTGTTACAGACAGCGAAAGAACAGCACCGGTTGATGGTTTTACCGTTACTCCCAACGCTCAGGATTCTTCTAAGGTAACAATTTCTTTTGACAAAAAGAAGGTAGAACCGGGAAAATATGCCTTGGTTACAAAGTCTGATAATATAGTTAAGGGCTTGGAAATTACAGTACCAAAGGAAGTTTTATATGATAATGGTACAATTACTTTAGAAATCACATCAGGTAAAAAGCCAAGCTATACCATATTTGATAAGTTTACTGTGACTGCAGGAAATATCGAGGCAAGTGATATCAACTGGTATGCTGTCAAAGAAAACAGAATGGATGAAGAAGATAAAATAACCATTACCCCGACAACCGGCACAGGTGCTGAAGTGACATTTAAAGACAACATTGAAGACGGAAAATATTTTATTATAGCAGAATCAAAAGCGGATAGCTCAAAAAGAAAGATGGAAGAAATCGTAGTCGATAACTCTAACATAAAAGCGTCTATTATATCTGACTTTAATTCGGGCGAAACATCCTCTTGGGCAGGGAACTTTGAAGGATATGTTGCAATAATCGGCGAAGATACAGATTTATATAAAAAAGCCGATAAGACAGAAATCTTAAAGTTAATCGTTGAACAGTCTAAGGCGGAAGCTTTCACCAAGGAGAATCTTTCAAAACTATTTAAGGGTATAGTTATACTATCTCTTTACAACAAAAATCCAAATAGCGTTACATTAAATGACGAAAAGGGTCTTTTCAACTATGAAACTGACTTTGACCTTGCATCAATCGATCAAGCCGGAGTTACAATCTACAGCATTTTCAAAAATTCAATGACCGATGAGGGAAGAAAGAATGTAATTTCAGACTTAACCGGCAAAGGTATAAATTCAGTTTCTGAGTTTAAAGAAAAATTTATTGAAAGCACAATTTTAAATGCAATTAAATATCCTAAAGTTTTAGGTTTTCAGTATGTTAAGAGCATCTTAACAAAGGAAAATATGGCTTTGGCAAAAATTGATTCAGGTAAGTATTTATCATGCGAAGATAATTCGGGATACAATAAGGAAATTGCAAGAAAAACTCTTACAAAGGCACAATTAGAAGCAATTTTATCAAAGGTTATAGAAAGTGTTCCGGAAGACGAAATTTATGAGCCGGAAGATGGCGATACGACAGAAATTGAAATCCCCATGGGAACAGAGGGTGCAGGAACCGAGGCAAAGACTTTTTTAGATGTACCGGACACTCACTGGGCATATTCTGATATCTATTTCTTGAGGGAATTAGGCGTAATTTCAGGAGTGACAGAAGATTTATTTGCACCGGATAACCTTGTAACAAGAGAAGCGGCAGCAAAGATGATTTGTGAGGCTTTCGGCCTTTCTGCAACCGGGGATGCAAAGACATTTTCCGACGTTGACCCTGATGCGTGGTATGCAGAGAGCATCAAAATCGCATCAGCTGCCGGCGTTATAAACGGTATCAGCGAAGATAAATTCGGAGTAGGCACTCCGGTAACACGTCAGGATTTATGCGTTATGATAACAAGAGCTGCAAAGGCGGCGTTATCCGATGTTGAGTCTTTGGACTTTAAAGATAGCGAAAAAATCGCTGATTATGCTAAGAAATCGGTTTCATATCTAAACATTTTATCAATTATCAGCGGATATGACGATAACACATTCAGACCCCAAGGATACTGCAAAAGATCAGAAATTGCAAAAATTATCTCAAAAACCTTAAATACTGTTGATATGTCAGAAGGCGCTGGGGATAAAGAACTAATATACTCTAAAACTGAAGAACTTCTTTTTGGTATCGGTGCGGTTGATGCCGAAAAATATATGAATAACTCCTATATGACACGTGCAGACCTTGCTGAGTTTATCAATGATGTTTGTATCAGGGAAGAACGAGATATAGATTCAGAATGGGAAAATAATGTCACCGTTGATGATAAACTGAATAATCCTAACAGATTATTTGATGATGTGGACAAATCTCACCCAAGCTATTATGATATTGACGCTGTGGCATCAAAGGGTTATATGAACGGGATTTCAGAAAGACTCTTTGCTCCTGATATTCAGGTGAACTTAAATTACGTTGTAAAGACCGCCTTGGATATTATGGGTTATGACGAGGTTGCATCAATCACCGGCGGATATTCGGAAGGCTACATTGAGCTTGCAAGAAGTCTTGACCTTTTAGATGGTGTTTATGGTGATTTGGAATCTTCTGCCAGATATAAAGATGTTGTAAGAGTGTTTGCAAACGCTATGGAAATCGGCGTAAACAAGGTTGGCTCAATTAAGGGTAAAACCGTTGTATTGTCATCAAAAAGTGATAAGACCTTTATGACCGAGGTTATGAAGATTGATATGGTAGAGGGACTTTTGACCGATAACGGAATAACAAGCCTGAAAGGTAATAGTAAAGTCGCAAGAGATACTGTTGTTGTGGGCGGTCACGAAATCAAGGTTCCGGAAGGCTTGGAAAAGTGTGCTGATTTGATAGGTAAGCGTGTAAGAGCATACTACGATTGCAGTGATGAAAGTAAAAAGGTTTTGGTATATATGGTAGAATCAGGCACTGACGACTACTATGTCTTTGACCTTCAGGATTTTCTGTCATTTGACGGAACTACCCTTTCTTATGAATTGAACGGGATGGATAAAAGTATTACTGTAAATAATCCGACCGTAATCTATAACGGCACAATTATTGAATCTTATGATGAAACACTTTTCATCGATAAATACGGCGATGTGACAGTTTTGTCGGTTTATGAAAAGAACGACTATATAATAGTAAATGATTATAAGGATTTTTATGCATCAAAGGTAAGCCCTGAAACTGAGAAAATCTATAGTTCTCTGACATACCTAAAGGGTAATGAACTAAAAATCCTGAACCTTAAAAAGGGTGACGACTACGAGAATGTTAATATCTATTTCTCAACAGGCGAGAAGGCTAATTTCGCAGATATTCAGGCGGACTCAGTGTTAGCTGTTAGGATAAATAAGGAAAGCGGTATAATTGATGTTTATATCCATAAGGAAGCTTTATATAACACTATGGTAACAGGTGTTGATGAAGACGGCGTCACAGTGTCTGAGGGAACATTCAAAACCTCGCCAAGTTATAAAAATTCAGCATTAACCTTAACTGCCGGTAAGTCATATAATCTTTATTTTAACCAGTTCGGAGACATTGTATATTCTGAAACAGTAGAGATTACCGACGGTAGACAGATGGGAATTTTAACAAGACCAATCACCAACGAGGACGAGGAAATCTACGGTACAAAGATTTTCGATTCAAACAAGGCGATTGTCCTTTATAATTATGCAGAGCGAGTAACTGTAAACGGCCAAAGACAGAAAAAGCAGGATGTAAACCAAATAATCGAGAGTGCAGTGGGAAATCCGATTATCTATACCGTAACCGATGGCTTAATTACCGAGATTACAACACCGGAAGGTGTGGCAGGAACAGATAACGACAGAGGTTGGTTTAAGATAATTGAGCCGGTAGATAAAGACGGGAAACCTGTGTTGGCGGATTTGAGTTCATTGGAATCGGATAAGATTGGAGCATATAAATTGGCTAACTGGTATCGTTATAGTACTGCAGGCGGTGGTAGATCATTCGGCGGAAGATTCTCATATGAGCCGGGAAAAACTCAAGTATATGTAGTTCCTGCAAAAGAGAGTGACTATTCTAATTCTGAGAAATTTTCTGTAAATTCCAAGACCTTCTCAAACGATACCTACTATATGGTAGAGGCGTATGCATATTCTAAAAATGCCGTAACCCCTGATGTTCTTGTTGTAAGAGAAGAGGCAAAAAGAAGCGGAAATGTTGAGCAGTTATTGTGCTTTGTAGTAACAGGAATTTCACAAGGCTTGACCGTAAATGAAGAGGCAAGTGATATATTAAAGGGCTATAGAATTACCGATAAAGAAATTGTCTATACAGAAATTCCAATATCAGATAAAGTTGTGTTTATTGGTCAGGAAAAGAACAGTAGCGAGATAAAAATTGGCGAAACATCCAAGATATATATCAACGATGATATAGGCAACAATCCGACTGTAAATAATTATGTTGGAAATATTGGTCCGAGAAATATGTCAGAGCTTGCTGTTGGTGATATTATAAGATATGCTTTGGACGGCGACGGCAACATTGCCACAATCTCAATGTCATATGATGCTGAAATTGACGATAAGGAATACGATAAAAATAACGGATATTCCCAAAGCTTTAAGACCCGAAGCGGTGAGGCAGAAAGCTACTATGGTTATGTTACAATGGCAGATAATAGCGGAATTAAGATGTTATTAAAATACACAAAGTCAGTTGAGAATAAAAACGTAACCCTAACTAAGGGTAATACTCCGGAGAAAACTAAGCCTGAGTCATTTGAAGGATATTCGAGAACCTACGGTTTTGTGCCGATTAAGAATTTCAATGTATTGTTTGTTGAAGAAACCGGAACAGGAAAACTGTCGGCATGGGTTGGAACTTTAGATGATGTAATATCTTATGAAGACAGCGCATCGGGCTATGATGAAATGGTACTTTTGAGCCGAAATTCAGATTATAATTTTGCAGCGGTTGTATATAGATAAGGACGGTGAGAAACTATGAAAAGAATTATAAGCTTATTTTTAGTACTCGCAAGCTTTATTGGGTTAACCACCACCTATGCAGAGCCGGCTCCGATAGAAACCCATAAGATTTATGTATCAGCCGTTTCGGGAAACGATGATAATGAAGGTACGATTGACAAACCCTTAAAAACAATTGCGGCCGCAAAGGAAAGAGTAAAAAAGATAAATAAATCCGAAAAAAAGGTAGAAGTAATATTTCGTGGCGGAGAATATAGGGTTTCAAAGACACTTGAATTTGATTCGTCCGATTCAGGAACCAAGGAAAACCCTGTAGTCTATAAGGCATACGAGGGTGAAAAAGTTTATGTAAAAGCATCTTTGCCTTTAGATATTTCAAAGGCAAAGCGTGTAACCGACCCGGCAATTTTAGATAGACTCTATGACGACGTAGAAACAAGAATTATAGAGCTTGATTTAGCGGAGCAGGGCATTGATAAGTCAATGCTCTGGAAACCGCAAAACATCAAGGGACAGTACCAGATGACCGAAGGGCCTGCCATGTATAATGCAATTTACTTTGATAATTCAGAGCAAATGCTTGCTTGCTGGCCAAATGACCGTGAGTATGATTATTGGGATAAAACCCTGACCACCTCGTCTTTTACTGTTACAACAGATAACATTAAAAGATGGGAGAGGGCAGAAAACACATGGATTGGAATATTCCCGCTTCATGACTATAACTTTTCAAATAAGAGCGTTACCGAAATCGATGCGGAGAATAAGACCATTCATGTTTTGGCGGATAGTGCAAACCCGATCAGAGGCTACCGTTCAAAAAGATGGAAAATCTTTAACCTGATGGAAGAGATAGATATTCCGGGAGAATATTATATTGACTATGACACGGAAAAATTATATTTCTTCCCGCCCGACACGATTACAGGCAAAACTTTGGAAATATCGCTGCTCGGAACTCCGATTATGAACTTTTTTGAGGCAGATAATATTACATTTAAAGATATTGAATTCTGTCAGACACGTTCGAGTGTGGCGGTATTAACCGATGTTGACAACATAGATTTTTATAATTGTATTTTCAGGGATATTGGTTATGATGCAATTTGTACCAAGGCTACTCAAAAAGCGGTAACCGGTGCATCCACATGGCAAGCACAAACTAAAAACGGTGCATATAACATGGATATTATCGGATGTTTCTTTGAAAATATCGGGGACCGTGCAGTTATAACAAACGGTGCCGGGGATATCGATACCCTGACACCTGCAAATATCGTAATAGAAGATTGCTATATCACAAGAACTGCCCAAAAAGCCTTCTGGGATGCTATCTGGATGTACGGATGCGGTGTAACTGTAAGAAACTGTATAATTTCCAACATCCCGCATCAGGCAATTAGACTCTATGGCGTTGATTTGACAGTTGAATATAACGATATACATAACGTTATAAGAGAAGACGACGATGCGGCGGCAATCTATGGCGGACAAAACGAGCTTTTCAGAAACTGGCAGGTAAACTATAACTATATCCACGATATAATATCTATCCAGAAGATGTCTTATAACGCAACACTGGGATTATATTTTGATGACGGACAGTTGGGAAACACCGGAAAACATAACATATTCCGTAATATGAGAATCGGTTATAACTCAAACCAAGCAGCAGATACCCATGTTCAATATAACATCTTTATAGATGTTATAAAACCGATATCTACCCACGGTGCCGACCGATTAAGTGGCGATAAGGTTACCCAATATCACCTCCATGCAACATTAGAGGATTTACATAACGATATTGCCGACCCGGAACTTTATTTTGAAAGATTCCCTAACCTAAAAGAGGTAGTTTTGAAGGGTACAAACCCCTTAAAATTCACCAAGTATAGCGATAACTTAATGGTTGATTGCGGTGAATCGGTATTTGAACCTCAATATGTGCAATATGGGGATATGACAAATAATGTTTCAATCCAAGGGAAAGATATATTTGTAAACCCCGAAAAACAGGATTATCGCTTAAAGGCAGACAGTGATATGGCAATAGCCAATCCTAATCTTTTAAACGAGAATAACTTTGATATTGAAAAAATCGGTTTAAAGAGAAATGATTTGGTATTTAACGAGGAAACTGCACCATTTGAGCTTCATTATCCTGTATATAATCAGGAGGCGGTAGATAGCCGTGAGGTTAAGTTTGTGTGGTCAAAGGCCACAACCGCAACCCAGTATAAACTGATTGTTGCAGAAGACCCTGAGTTCAAAAATGTGGTTTTGGATGAGCTTGTTTATAATTCAGCGAAAACCATATCAAGTCTTCAAAAGAACAAGACCTATTACTGGAAGGTTATTGCAATCAATAACTCACGTCAGTTCCAAAACCAATGGGAAAATATCGGCGGGTACGGTAAGTTTACCACAGCCCTTTATGAATTCCCTGATGCTACTCAACTAATAAATGCACTTGACGAGGTAAGTGCAAATCTTGATAACATGGTGGAAAGTGATGTTGCCGGTGAATACAGGATGGGAACAAAGAAAAAGATTACTTCCTATCTTGATTTACTAAGATTTATAACAACCAAGGCCATAAAAGCTTTGACATCTTACGAACAGATTGATTACTATACAAACGAAGTATTGAGTCTATATAAGAGCAAAGAAAACTTAAACCCCGGCTTTTTGGATATGAAAAAGTATATTAAAAAGGATTTGTGGCTAGGTGCTACTGACATTGTAGACGGAGAAAGTGTTACCGTATTTAACGAGGCCGGCGGAACAATAATGGGTGGATTAGATGAAGCAAAAAGAACATCAGGAAATGTTATTTATTGCTTTGATTTTGCCATTGAAGGACTCGAAACCTCATTTTTATGTGTCGGCAGTAATATGAACGTCCAGCAACAGGCTTGGTCGGGCGGAAATATGGGCTATATGCTCTGTATAAAGAAGGATTTAGTGGAACTTCAGAAGATGGACGGCTCTTCTAACAAAATTGTTGCCGTAAAAGAAGGGACTAACCTATGTGACGGAAAACCCCATAGCTATAGATTCGGCAGAATTGATATGGGCTATGCCAATGTAATATACTGCGAAATTGACGGGGAAGTGATATTTGAATACCCCGATGTTTCGGGAACAGAGATTGTGGTTGATGGCGGTATCACCCTTCAGACAATGAGAATGGGTGCTAAGATGACCATGACTCCGTCGGCAAATGTTCCAACAGATTTAGAGAGCTTTGAGAAGGTAAAAGAAAGGCTTACAAAAGCATCGGCGAAAGCACTCCAAAATGAATACAATGCTGACTTTACAAATGCAAGGGTTATTAACCCCGAGTCGGATAGAGTCCTGACTGCGACCGGTCTTTATAAAACCGATTTAATGCCATATGCTGTTGGAAATACCGAAGTTAATGCGAGTGTAGACACTGTGGAAAAAATATTTAACCAAAAAGGTACAGTGTCGGGCGGGAACTATACGATTTCGGTTGACGGAAAAACTGCAACTCTACCTATAACCATAAAAGACGGTATTAACACGGTATCTCTTGAAAAACTATGCGAAAAGCTAGGCAAAGTCTATATGTATGATGTTACCTATTCGGGGAATATCGTAGTTGCAGACGACGGTGGACAGAACCCGCAAAATATAGGTACAATGCAGAAAAAAGTTATGGGACTTTTAAAGGCTGCGATGTCTTACGGGGAATTTGAATTTTAATAAAAATCAAAGAAAAGGATTGATATGATGAAAAACATTACCCGATTTTCATTTTTAGAGGCAAAAATGGCGATATGGTATGATGAATATTGCCCGGACGAGCCGGAGCATACTCACGGCTTTATTGAGATTGTCTTTGTAGAAGACGGTAAGGGCATCCATTTTGTTAACGGCGAGGCTATAAGTACAGAGAGTGGAGCCATATTGGTTATGGATTCCTCTTGTCTTCATGGATATGTAAATATCAATTCTCTAAAACACTATAACCTGTGCTTTTCTCCCGAGTTTTTTCAAAGCGACTTAAAAAGAGAAGACGGACTAAATACTCTCTTTAAGAGCGTGGGATTTGATTTTAGTAACGGCTATGCAATTATCAACACCCCGCCAGAGGAGTTTGATAAAATTAAAGAGTTATTTTCTGCAATGCGGCACGAGAATGCAAAAAAAGAAGCCGGATATTTAAATGTAATTCATGCAAGTATAGAAAAATTACTGGTATTCATCGGCAGAAACCATGCTGAGGATGTGAGGAAGGAAAGGGTATACGGCAGTACATTTTTAAAGGCATTGGAGTATATTTCGGAGCATTGCTCGGAAAGATTGATGCTAAAGGAAGTGGCAGATAAATTTGGCTATGAACCGAATTATTTCAGCGCCATGCTAAAAAAACAGTGTGGATATGGATTTAAGCAGTTGGTTATTAAAAAACGCTTATGTAAGGTCCTGTTTTTACTATGGGATAGTGATGACAGTGTGGACGAAATAATCGCTAAGTGCGGATTCGGTCAAAAAAGCTTCTTTTATGAGGCTTTTGAAAAGGAATACGGCGTAAGGCCTAAGCAATGGCGAGAATACAAGAAAAACACAGTGAGCAATTCAATGAAAAAAGACTAATGTTAGGAGAGAAAGATTATGAGTATTAATTTAAAAGAAAAATATAAGGGTAAAAAGATATATCTTGGTAACGATACAGCAGGTTATTATTTAAAGAGTAAATGTATCGAATATTTAGAAGGTAAGGGTATTGAATATGTGGATTGCGGTTCAGATGATAACCCTGACATTGAAGCAACAAGATATCCGTTTTTTGCAGCCAAGGTTGCAAATGCGGTTAAAAACGGAGAGGCATGTTTTGGCCTTTTGATTTGCGGAACGGGTATTGGCATCTCAATGGCTGCAAATAAGTTTAAGGGTATTCGTGCAGCGTTGGTAAATAGTACATATTTAGCACGTATGACCAGAAGACATAACGATGCAAATATCCTGTGTCTTGGTGGCAGAACTATCGGTGAATGGGAAGCAATAGATATTTTAGAAACATTCTTGAGTACCGAATACGACGGAGGTTTCCACGACGGGTCTTTGGATTTAATAAAAGATGCTGAAAATCTTATGATGAATGATGAAGTTTGGCAGGAAGAGCCTAGAAAAATATCAACAGGCCCGCTTGCAGATGCAGAAATTTTTGATAGAAGCAAAGGCTGATTAAAACAGGTGAAAAGATGAGAGTAGAACTAAAGTGCGATGGAAAAACCAACCCCGTGGCGGTAAGTGATATCCCCCAATTTTCCTGGAAAACTATCCTCCAAAAGGGAGATACTGCGAAATTCCAAACGGCATACAGAATAATTGTAAAAGCTGAAGATGGTGAGCTTTATTGGGATACGGGGATAATAGATAGTGACAAAAGTACATTTTTAAATTATCAGGGTACACCCCTTAAAAGTCACGAAAAATACATTTGGTCGGTGACGGTTTTTGATGATTTGGGAAATGAATATGAAGGCGTTGGGACTTTTGTTACCGGAATATTTGACGGGGACTGGAAAGCAAAATGGATTTACTCTCCCAATATCCAGAATGCCCCCCAATTTATAAAGAGATTTAATGTGGATAAGGACGTAAAAAGTGCTTATGCGTATATCTCGGGGCTTGGGTATTTTGAACTATATATTAACGGAAAAAAGGTTGGGGACGACTATTTCGTCCCTAACCAGACCGATTACGACGAAGTAAAATATATCGGTCTTAAATATGATTTTTTTGGAAAAACCGAAAAGGTTTTAAACTACCTTGGATATGATGTTAAAGATTATTTAAAGGTGGGTGAGAATACCGTCGAAATTATTTTGGGAAACGGCTTTTATAAGCAAAAAGACCGCATAGTTGAAGGCGAGTTTTTGTATGATGATTTAAAAACGATTTTTGAGCTTCATTTCGATGGGAATATTTTAAAAAGTGACGAAACTTGGACTGTTAAAAACAGTAAGATTAAATATAATAACATTTTTTATGGCGAGGTCTTTGATGAGAGTTTTGAAGACAATCAGGAACTAAATGTAGAGCTTGCAAAAAAGCCAACAGGTAAATTTTTACCACAGTTTGCACCTTGTGATAAGGTGATGGAAGAAACAACACCGAAAAGAATAGGCGAGGGGCTTTATGATGCCGGAAAATGCCTGACCGGATTTGCAACAATTCGGGTGAAGGGAAAATCCGGCGATGAGGTCAAAGTGTATTATGCAGAAATGCTCGATGGCGATGGAAAACTCGACTTTACCTCTACCGTTGGCTATGAAGAAAGCGATAAGAACCAAATCCAGATGGATAGATACATTATAGGATCGAACGAAGTAGAAACATATTCGCCCCATTTTGTCTGGCACGGGTTCCGGTATTTTAGCATTGTTTCAGAAAATGCTGAGATTTTAGATGTGTCTGTTAAATACATATATACCGAAATGGAGGTTCGTACAACCTTTGAGAGTTCGGACAGCGTGCTAAACGATATACATAATTTATATATCAACAGCCAAAAATCCAATACTCATGGTGC
Source organism: Clostridia bacterium (assembly GCA_045603125.1). Lineage (GTDB taxonomy): Bacteria > Bacillota > Clostridia > UBA1381 > UBA1381 > CAKSFT01. The sequence continues at coordinate 56,357 of JAZULN010000060.1, forward strand.
TGTACCTATGGATTGCCCAACCCGTGAGAGAATGGGCTATACAGGTGATGGACAGGCGTCATCAAGAAGCGGAATGTATAGTTTTTCTGCACATAATTTCTATAAAAAATGGTTTTTGGACATTGTAGGGACACAAAATAAAGAAACGGGATATGTTACCCACACTGCCCCATTTTTAGGCGGTGGCGGTGGACCTATGTGGGGTACGGCAATAACGATTGTTGCGTGGAATTTATATACTATCTTCGGCGATGAAGAGGTGCTTGAATTTACTTCCAATATCAAAAAATGGATTGGCTATTTAAAGAGCAGACGAAATGCTGAAGGTTTAGTCGATAGAGAAGAAGAGGGTAGTTGGTGTCTTGGCGACTGGTGTTTGCCAACGGGAGAAGCATGGTCAGAGCCTCAGTTTGATAAGATAAAAATTCCATCAGAGCTTGTAAACACCTTTAGTTATATATATTCAATGAAAATCTATTTAAAAATGCTTGATGCAAAAGGCGAAAAGGATATTGAAACCGAAAGGGATTTGGATTCTGCAATCAAAACTTTTAACGATGCATTTTTAAAAGATTATTATTCCGAAGGGACAGAAGGATGCGATGTATTCCCACTATTTTCGGGAATTGTCCCTAAAGAAAAAGAAAAAAGTGTTTTTGAGAATCTTTTAGAAAATATAAAAATAAAAGGTAACCATTTTGATACCGGGCTTTTTGGAACTGGGTATATGCTATATGTTTTAGATAGGTTCGGGAGAAATGATTTGGCATTGGAACTTATTAAAAATGAGGATTATCCGGGGTACGGGTATATGGTTAAAAACGGAGCTACCGCCCTTTGGGAAACATGGGAAGGAAACGGAAGTCAGAACCATACAGCCCTTGGTGCCTTTGACAGTTGGATTTTTGAGTGCTTATCGGGGATAAAACCTATTGCAGAAAAGCCGGGATTTAAGGAGTTCGAAGTCCACCCATGTTTTTCGGATAGATTGGATTTTTTAAGAGCTAAGGTTAATACCGACTACGGCGATATAACCCTAAGGTGGAAAAGAGATGCCAATATAGTTTTGGTAAATATAGGCGTTCCGTTTAATACGACGGCCCACATTAAAATGGGCGGGATGACATATAAAAAACACTGCGGTGAGTATGAATTTATAATAGATAAATCAGAAATCAGGGAGGTTTTAAAATGAACGATATCATTACATTAAAACAGGTGGAGGAGAGGCTTTTAAACTTTGGCGAGGCTTACGAAAAGATAAAGCTAAATGATAATTTCACAATTATTATAACCAAAAGAGGCGGAAGAATTTTAGGGCCTTTTAAAGACGAAAATTCCTCCAGCGTTTTATGGTTAAATAAGGCTTTTAAAACAGATGCCGGGTTTAAAAAATTCTTAGATGAAAAGGATTGGAACGTGGGCGGTGAAAGAGTCTGGGTTTTACCTGAAATGCCATTCTTTGTAAAAGAAAGATCAAATTTTTTTGATACATATATCGTGCAGGAAGAGCTGGACCCGGGAAATTACACCTTGGATAAAAAGGATAACGAGGTTACCATGAATCAAGATGTTCGCCTTGATACCTTCGAGATTGACTGTCGGGAAAGAAAGTTTCGAATGGAAAAGGCAATAAAGTGCGAAGAAAATCCTTTAAAAAAGGTTAATGATTTTGATGCTTTGATGGAGTCTGTTTCCTACTGTGGATTCAGTCAGACGGTTAATTTGAAGGACTTGGATGAAAAGCCTGAAACCTACCTTGAAACCTGGTTTTTAACCCAGATAAAACCGGAAGGAAAGTTAGTGGTTCCATATAAGGGTAAGCTTAACTTTATCGACTATTATGAGCCTGTAGAAAAGGAATATTACGAAATGGATGACGATAAAATGACCCTCAAGGTTACAGGTGATAAACGATACAAAGTCGGGTTTATGAAGGAATGTATGACGGGGTGTTCAGGATATATGTCAAAGACCGAAGAGGGCGAAGATTATTTGTTTATCAGAACATATAAAAATGACCCCCAAAATATTTACTGTGGTGACCCGTCAGACCGCCCGGAACTTTATGGTTGTTCTCTATATCTATTTAATGACTCAGGGGCATTGGGTGGATTTGCAGAATATGAAAACGGCTGTACCACCATATCGGGCGATACAGGGGTAAGAGAAGCAACCGATACTGTAAACTACTATTTTTACTTTGGTAAGAAAGAAAAACTTGAAAAAATTGCGGAAGTTATGTTAGGAGAAGAGTAATGATTAAGTTTAATAAAGATGAATTAAGAGATAAAATTTACGCCTGCTGGATAGGTAAAAATATAGGCGGTACAATTGGTGCAAAATATGAGTGCCAACACGAGATGAACGACTGCAAAGGCTTTTATACAAAACCGGGTGAACCCCTGCCAAATGATGATTTGGACTTACAGCTTGTGTGGTTAAAAGCGATACTTGAAAATGGTATTCAGAACATCAATGCAAGACTGCTTGGTGAATATTGGCTTGAATATGTAACACCTTGCTGGAACGAATACGGAATTTGTAAGGCGAGTATGAAAAGGGGTTTAACCTCATCAATTGCAGGACAGTATAAAAATCATTGGAAACATTCTAACGGTGCGTGGATAAGAACAGAAATATGGGCATGCCTATGTCCCGGTGACGTAGACAGAGCATCAAGATTATCTTATGAAGATGCCTGCGTTGACCATGGTGTTGGCGAGGGTACACATGCTGCAATTTTTGTTGCAAGTATGCAGGCGGCGGCATTTGTTGTAAATGATATCAGAAAGGTTATTGAAATCGGTCTTAGCAAGATTCCTGAAAAGTCAAGAATGTATAAATTCATAACCAAGGTAATCGAGTGCTATGATAATAAAGTGGACTGGGTTGAGGCAAGAAACATAATAACCAAAATGTCGTTAGAAGATGAGGAACTCGGCTGGTTCCAGTCACCTGCCAATGTTGGATATATGGTAATTGGCCTATTATATGGTGAGGGTGACTTTAAAAAGTCTATGCTTATGGCTTGTAATTGCGGTGACGATGCCGATTGTACAAGTGCATCCTTGGGGGCACTTTTAGGAATTATGCATGGAACTAAAATCATACCTGATGACTGGAGAGAGCATATTGGTGACTCTATTGTGACTATCTCAATTGATATGGGCGACATTGACCCGAAGGAAAGGGATAGATACATGAATAGCTGTGTTGCACTTACCAATACAATTATGGAAGTACTTCCGTCTGCAGTTTTAGGAACAAAAACAGTAATTTCAGAAACTGAAGAAAGCGATTTCTCTGAAGTATCGGTAGAGGATTACTACGGTAATGACTTTGCAATGTATCTAAACTCAAGAAGCGAATATTTCAGCGAACATGAGTCGATTTTAGCAAAATGTATTTTAGAATATTCTAAAGAACCTGAAATTAAGGCGGGCGAAACTGTAACTTTAGATGTTTCTTTGGCTTCAAAATTCCCGGCACAAAAGATATTTAATATTGAATGGATTGTGCCTGAGGGTTGGGAAGTAAAGGGTTCAAAAAATGTATACGCTCTAAGACCGGGAAAATTCTCAAAAGAACAGTATACCATTACTGCCGGTGAAAATATAAGCGATAAAAACAGACTAATCATGGTGGTATCATGTGAAGGTCACTTTGATACATTGATGATTCCTGTAATTTTTATGGGTTAAGGAATCGGCGTGAGAGGAAGAAAAATTATGCAATATAAAACTCCGGAAGAGTGTGGTTTATCCTCTAAAAATATTATAAAATATATTAAGAAATTAGAGGATAGGGAACTTTCAAACCACAGCCTTATTATGGCAAGAGGTAATAATATTATTTTTGAAGGATACTGGGCTCCGGTTGACGAAAATTTTCTCCATCGCCAGTATTCCACAACCAAGAGTTTTACCTCTATTGCTATTGGTTTTTTGGAGCAAGACGGTTTAATTTGTCTTGATGATCCGTTATTTAAATATTTCCCCGAAGAAAGTAAAAACCAAACCGATGAATATATGAAAACACAAACAATTCGGGATATGCTTAAGATGTCGACGGCAAAATTTGAGCATATCTGGTGGTTTGGTGCGGGAATTTGCGATAGGCTCCAGTCTTATTTTGATAACGACAGAAAAGATTCACGCCCGCCGTCTACGATCTATAACTATGATAGCCAAGGATCATTTGTGTTGGGAGCATTGGTTGAAAAGGTTACTAACATGACCATGACCGACTATCTTTATAAAAAACTATTTAGAAAAATCGGTGTGGGCGACGGGGTACATATGTTAAAATGCCCGGGTGGACACAGTTGGGCTGATTCTGCACTTTTATGTACCGCAATGGATTTATTTAAGGTTGCAAGATTTGTTCTGAATAAGGGTAAATGGGGAGGCGAACAGATTCTAAATGAGGAATATTTGACTGAAGCCACCAAAAAGCAGATAGATAATAATATGATAGGCCGGAATACCTTTGACTCCCAAGGGTATGGCTATCAGATATGGAAAACCTACCATGACGGGTTTTTCTTTAACGGTGCTGCCTGCCAGTTTGCAATATGCATGCCCCAAAAAGATTTTATTATGGTTTATAATGCGGATAATTTTGGAAAAGCCACAGCAAAAGAGGATGTTTTCAATAACTTTTTCGATATTATCTATGATAATATATCTGATGAACCCTTACCTTGTGATGAAGAAGCTCAAGCCGAACTTGAGAGGTTAAAAAATTCCCTTACACTAAATATTGCTAAGGGCGATAAAACCACCGATTTTTCTAAAAAAATAAACGGGGCAAAATTTATTCTTGGCGAAAACAAAATGGGGATTTCTGAGTTTACCTTGAAGTTTGAAGAAGATGAGGGGGAATTCCAATATGTCAATGCTCAGGGACATAAAACCATAAAATTCGGTATGGGTAAAAATGTGTTTGATTTCTTCCCTGAAGAAGGGTATTCTGATGAAGTGGGGACAGAAAAAACAAAAGATTTTTACTATAAATACGGAGCATCTGCTGCATGGACAGAAGAAAAAAGGCTATTTATAAAGCTCCATATCATAGACCGGTATCTTGGGAATTCAAACATCACAATTTCCTTTAAAGATGAGGATAATGTGGGAGTTTATATGCAAAGTCACGCCGAGGCATTCTTAACTGAATATTCGGGAATTGCCGGCGGAAAAAGAGCAAAATAACAGGAGAAAAGAAATGAATAGAGTAAATGTTAAGGATTTTTTAAAAGGTGACGGTGTTGTAACCGATGGCATACAAAAAGCCATTGACAGTTTAGGGGAAGATGGCGGAACTGTATATTTTCCGGCAGGGACATATATTACCGGTACAATCTTTTTAAAATCCAATGTGACTTTGTATGTTGATAAAAATGCATGTATTTTGGGAAGTGAAAATCCAAAAGATTATGAGGCAGAGCATTTAGGTGCAGTTGAGGCACCGAGTTTTTCTGAGTGTCTGATATTTGCAGAGAATTCGGATAATATAGAAATAAAAGGTAACGGCACTATCGACGGAAACGGAAAGGTGTTTTCGGGAAACCGACCTATGCTTATGAGATTTTCAAATTGCAAAAATATAAAGTTTTCCGATATACATTTAAGAAATTCAGGCTCTTGGTGTGTACATATGATTTTATGCGAAAAGATTTATATAAGAGGTGTGGATTTATATAATAGAGCCCAGACTAATAACGATGGATTTGATTTTGACAGCTGTAGTAATGTGTTCATATCAGACACAAAGATAGACTCAAGCGACGATTCTATTTGCTTAAAGAGTACGACGGGAAAAATCGGTGAAAATTTTGTTATTACAAACTGTATATTAAGTAGCAGTACCGCTACTTTAAAGCTCGGAACTTCATCACTATCCGGGTGGCGGAATGTAACCATGTCTAACTGCGTTTTCCATGATTGCACAATGGGGACAATAAAAATCATGTCGGTAGATGGTGGAATTGTTGAGAATGTAAATATTAATAACATAATAATGGAAAGAACCGGCAGTCCGCTGTTTATTAGAATTGGCAGAAGAAATTTAAAATACGAAATCCCTCAGGAAATGGATTTTTGGGGCGAAGGTGAAAGCAATGAAGAACGAGCAGGAACGATTAAAAATGTATTTTTATCAAACATTCAGGCAAATGTCACGGTGGAAGAAAAAGATAAAACCCCTATCATGATTGCTGGTCTTAGGGACAGTAAAATTGAAAATGTCAGAATTTCTAATATGAATGTGACCTTCCCCGGAGGTGGCGATGAAGAAGATAAAAACAGAGTGGTAGCGGAGGATGAATATAAATATCCTGAACAGTGGTTTTTTGGGGTACTTCCTGCCTACGGTATGTTTGCACGTCATGTTGACGGCTTAAAATTACGCGATGTTACAATAAATCTGTCAAATCCTGATGCGAGAAATATGTTCTATTTAGATGATGTTGAAGGATTTATAAATCATTAAAAAGAAAAAGCACTAAGCTATGAGCTTAGTGCTTTTATTTTTAGGGAATAGTGAATAAGTAATAAGTAAAAACCCGCACACTGTCGTGTGCTCGTTTTTGGTGACCCGTAAGGGAATCGAACCCTTGTCGCCGCCGTGAGAGGGCGGAGTCTTAGCCGCTTGACCAACGGGCCGAATACTTGGTTATTTTACCATAGAGTTTAGGGTTTGTCAAGGGGTAGATAAGAAAAAAATCCGCATGGCGTTAGGATTTCTTTTTAAATTGACAGAAATGGATATTTATGTTATACTTTAGTTAAAATATAATAGGCGAAAACTAATCATTTTCAAGGAGAAAGAAATGTTTACAGATAAAGCAAAAATCTTAATAAAGGCAGGAAACGGCGGAAACGGATCCATTGCCTTTCACAGAGAAAAATATGTAGCCGCGGGCGGGCCGGACGGTGGTGACGGTGGTCATGGCGGAAATGTTGTATTTAAGGTGGATTTGGGGTTATCAACCCTTATGGATTTTAGATACAAAAGAAAGTATGTTGCCCAAAATGGCGGCGACGGAAAAGGGTTAAAATGTAATGGTAAGCGTGGTGAGGATATAATTATAAATGTACCGCAAGGGACGATTGTAAAGGACGCAAAGACCGGAAAAATCCTTGCCGACCTATCCGATCCCGACACGCCGGTTATCATGGCAAAAGGCGGAAACGGCGGCTGGGGAAATGCTCATTTTGCAACGCCAACTCGCCAGACCCCGAACTTTGCAAAAAACGGCAAGCCGGGTATGGAAAGGGAAGTTATATTGGAACTAAAGCTTTTGGCAGATGTAGGTCTGGTGGGATTTCCAAACGTAGGGAAATCCACGATTCTATCCCGTACTACAAAGGCGGACCCGAAGATTGCAAACTATCATTTTACCACATTAGAGCCGAATCTTGGCGTGGTGGAATTAGGCGGCGGTATGAGTTTTGTTTTAGCTGACATTCCGGGAATTATTGAAGGCGCAAGCGAAGGTGTCGGCTTGGGCCATGACTTTTTAAGACATATTGAAAGAACAAGACTTTTAATTCACGTTGTAGATGTATCGGGAATTGAAGGAAGAAATCCAATGGAGGATTTTGATATTATAAACGAAGAGCTCTCTAAATACAATATGGAATTGGAAGAAAGACCACAGATTGTGGCTGCCAATAAGACCGACATCTTGCAGGATGAAGAAGTTTATAAAGAGTTTTTGACCGAGGTCAAAAAGCGTGGTTATAAGGTGTTTGAAATTTCTGCCGCAACCGGTAAAGGTGTGGAAGAACTTATGAAATATACCTTTGGGGAACTCTCGAAATTACCGCCAATTCAGGTTTATGAGCCTGAGATGGATATTGAAGAAGATATGTTTATAGACACCACCGACTCAGGCTTTGAGGTTAATTTGGAAGACGGAGTTTACGTGGTTTCAGGGTCATGGATTGAGGCAGTTGGCGGAAGTGTCAACTTTTCTGATGAAGAGAGCCTACAGTTTTTCCAAAGAGCCTTGAAAAACAGGGGCGTTATCGATGCACTTGTTGAAAAAGGCATCAAGGAAGGGGATACTGTAAGAATTGGCGACCTTGAATTTGATTTTGTGTGGTAACAGGAGAAACTTATGAAAAAAGTGTGGGAGAAGGTGGCAATTTTATTTGTTGCCATGGTAGTGATTGGGATTGTGATTATCTTTTCTCCCAATCGCTCAAAAATTTCGGATAAAAAGACAATTTTAATACCCGAGGGAAGTTCTGTTATAGATATCGCGGGTATATTAAAAGATGAGGATATAATATCGGTAAGACCAAGTTTTTTGGCGAGGGTGATATTTAGCGGCGAGAAGGGTAACCTAAATTATGGAGAATTTGAATTTGAGCCTGATATGAGCTATCCAGATATTATAAAAGTTCTTACAACCCCGACTGAGAAAGTGGTTGTGACCGTTTCTATTCCGGAAGGTTACTCGGTTGAATTGATAGTAAAAAAACTTGTCGGAGAAGGTTTAGCGAGCGAAGAAGAATTCGAAGTTGCTCTGAAAAAGGACTATGATTATGACTTTTTAAATGGCGTATCTGATAAGGTCAACTACAAGCTTCAAGGTTTTTTATTTCCTTCGACTTATGAATTCTATGAAGATTCAACTGCCGAGGAAATAATAGAGCGTATGCTCTCAGAGTTCCAAAAGCAATATGATGCGGCGGGCGGTAAGATGGAAAATGTTAATGAGGTAATCATAAAAGCGTCACTAATTGAGCGTGAAGCAAAGCTTGACTCTGAACGTCCGACCATTGCAGGAGTTATAGAAAACCGCATAAAGGCAGGAATGCCTTTGCAGATAGATGCGGGTGCGCAGTATGCGGTGTCGGATGGTGAGTTTGATGTGGTAGTGACCCGTGAGGATTTAAAAGTTGATTCGATTTATAACACATATGTGAGAAAGGGTCTTCCGGAAGGTCCTATATGTAATCCGGGGTTAAAGTCTATCGAGGCGGCTTTAAATCCTGAAAAGCACGATTTTTTATACTACCGCACAACCGAAAAGGGTGACGGAAGTCATAGGTTTAGTGTTACTTATGACGAGCATTTAGGATAAGAGGTGAGAAAATGGGCACACCAAAAGGGATTTTGATGCATATTTCATCGCTGCCGTCTTGTTACGGCATTGGAAATCTCGGAAAAGAGGCATATAGGTTTGTGGATTTTTTAAAAAGTTCCGGTCAGGAGTTCTGGCAAATACTTCCCCAAAACCCCACAGGTTATGCCGATTCGCCCTATCAGAGTGTGTCTGCCTTTGCGGGTAACCCATATTTTATAGATATTGACCGATTGATTTTAGAAGGACTTTTAAAAAAAGAGGAGACAGATAACTACTTTTTTGGCAAAAACCCAAAAAGAGCTGATTTTGAAAAGATTTTTTTCTATAGGTACCCACTTTTAAGGTGTGCATTTCAAAGGTTTTTGCCAAATAGGGAATATGAGGAATTCCTGGAAGAGAACAGCTTCTGGCTTGATGAATATGCACTTTTTATGGCGATTAAAGAGAAAAACCACTATAAAAGCTGGCTCGAGTGGGAGGAACCTTTAAAAAATCGAGACGAAAAAGCACTAGACAATATAAGAAAAGACTATAAAAAAACCATAGAATTCTATAAGTTTTTGCAGTATGAATTTTTTAAAGGTTGGTATGCATTAAAGGAATATGCTAATGAAAATGGCATAAAAATAATAGGTGATATTCCTATATACGTTGCCGAAGATAGCGTGGATTTATGGGCAAACAGAGAAAAATTTCAGTTTTTTGAAAACGGAAAGCTAAGACGGGTTGCGGCAACGCCGTCTGAGGTTTGGGGAAACCCAATATATAACTGGGAAGAAATGAAAAAAGACGGATATTCCTGGTGGAAAAAACGGTTTTTGATGGCAGAAAAGATGTACGATATGGTAAGAATTGACCATTTCGGCGGATTTTTTGAATATTATTCAGTTGACGGGGATAGCAGAGATTTGAGGAAGATAGAAAGACATCAGGGATATGGAAAAGACTTATTTTCAAAAATTCCCATAAAATGCGGAGTAATTGCAGAGAACTTAGGACAAGTTCCCAAAGAATGTGAAGAAATAATGAAAAAATATGGTTTTATGGGGATGAATATTCTCCAATTTTCTGTGGATTTTAAAGAAAAAAAGATAAATCACAGGGAAAATGAAGTGTTTTACACCGGAAACCATGATAACAATACAATCCTTGGCTGGTACGAATCACTTTCGGATAATAAAAAACGAATCTTAAGAAAGATTCTTAATGTAAAGCCATCGGATGACATTCTTCCGGTGCTAATTGGCAAGGTTACGGGTAGCAACAGTAAAATTGCCATTATCCCTATTCAGGATTACCTGGGTGAAGGGGAAAAAGAGCGAATGAATATTCCGTCGACGGTGGGCGGGAACTGGTTATACAGAGTGACAAAAGAGGAAATAAGCCCAAAACTTTGTGAATTTATTGAAAGTTTTTAGGAAAATTTTAATATAAATATAATGGAATAACAAGGAAAAATATTGACATATCCTGTTTATATGGTATAATTTAAATTAGATTTACTGGTAAAACAAAGGACGTTTTATGTTTTAATAATGTAATACGTCTTTTCTCTTTATTGGTATGAGGAGGTATAAAAATGTCGGTAACAGAAATTTTTGGCATGAATGTGTTTAACCTTTCGGTGATGAAGGAACGTCTCCCAAAGGCTACATTCAATTCGCTCAAAACCACGATAGATGAAGGCACAGCCCTTGATAAAGGTGTGGCAGAAGTTGTTGCAAACGCTATGAAGGACTGGGCGATAGAAAAGGGTGCAACCCACTATACCCATTGGTTCCAACCAATGACCGGTGTTACTGCAGAAAAGCACGATTCATTCATTGCCCCGACAGGTGACGGGCATGTTATAATGGAATTTTCGGGAAAAGAGCTTATAAAAGGTGAGCCTGATGCGTCAAGTTTTCCGTCAGGCGGTTTGAGAGCAACCTTTGAGGCAAGGGGTTATACCGCGTGGGATCCAACATCTTTTGCATTCATAAAAGATGGTTCTCTTTGTATACCGACAACCTTTTATTCATACACAGGTGAGGCACTTGACCAAAAGACTCCCCTTATGAGGTCATTAGAGGCGATAAATAAGCAGGCACTAAGAGTTTTAGCTCATTTTGGCTCGGATGCCACAAGGGTAATTTCCTATGTTGGAGCAGAACAGGAATATTTCATTGTAGATAAAGAACTTTACATGAAAAGAAAAGACCTGATTTTAACGGGCAGAACCCTGTTTGGGGCGGCACCTGCTAAAGGTCAGGAAATGGATGACCATTATTTTGGTCAGATAAAAGAGCGAGTTTCGGCTTTCATGAAGGAGCTGGACGAAGAACTATGGAAGCTTGGAGTTTTGGCAAAGACAAAGCACAATGAAGCGGCTCCCGCTCAACACGAGCTTGCGCCGGTTTTCTCAATCTCAAACACATCCTCTGACCATAATCAGCTTACCATGGAAGCGATGAAAAAAATTGCCGGTCGTCACGGTCTTGTATGTCTTCTTCACGAAAAACCATATGAGGGTGTAAATGGTTCGGGTAAGCACAATAACTGGTCTATCGGTACAAATACCGGTGAAAACCTTCTAAAGCCGGGAAAAAATCCTATAGAAAACAAGCAGTTTTTACTGTTTTTGGCAAGCATCATAAAGGCGGTTGACGATTATGCGACAATGCTTCGAGCATCGGTTGCCACTGCCGGAAATGACCATAGACTGGGGGCTAACGAAGCACCGCCTGCTGTGGTTTCTATATTCTTAGGTAAACAGCTTGAGGATGTCCTGACCGCCTTAAAGGAAGGAAAGACTCAGGTTGATGAAAACCTTAACAAAATTTCGGTGGGTGTCGAGGCATTGCCGGTTATAAAAAGAGATAAAACTGACCGAAACAGGACATCACCATTTGCTTTTACGGGTAACAGATTTGAATTCAGAATGCCCGGTTCATCGCAAGCTATCGCAGATGTGAATACTGCGATAAATACAGCAGTTGCGGCAGTTTTATCGGGTGTTGCAGATAGACTTGACTCCGGCGAAGATGTTATGGATATTGTTGTGGATATTATAAAAAAACACGATAGAATCATCTTTGACGGAAACGGTTACTCCGATGAATGGCTTGAGGAGGCTAAAAAGAGAGGCCTTCCAAACCTTAAGTCCACAGTCGATGCGGTGCCAGAACTTGTGTCTAAAAAGAATGTAAAAGCATTCTCTGACATGGGTGTTTTAACCGAGGTTGAAGCACACTCACGTTGCGAGATTTTATTGGAGGAATATTCAAAGACCATAAATATAGAGATGCTGACAGCTCTTGAGATGGCAAAACAGGAAATTTTACCAGCCTGTATAAAATATACCAATAAGCTGGCCGAGGGTATTGTTACAAAAGAATCCATTGGCATAAAGGTGCCGGCAGAAAAGAAGATGGCGTCAAAGCTGGCACAGGAGACCGAAAACTTATTGAAAAAGATAGAAAAATTAGAAAAGGTTAAGGAAAAAATCCCGCAAGACGATGCACTAAAGACCGCAAGATACTATCAAAATGAAGTACTTGTGGCAATGGCAGAGTTAAGGGAAGTTGCCGACAGACTGGAAACCATGATGGCAAAGGATTTCTGGCCGATGCCTACATATACCGATTTACTTTATAATGTATAAAAGGGGACGCAAAAAAAGTCCAGACCGCAAAAAGGAATTCTTTTTGCTATAAAAAAATATAGACCTAGGAGTACCTATGTACGCCGTCGGATAACCAAAAGCAAGGCTCTCGCCTTGCTTTTGCTATATTTTTTCATTCTGAAGCATTTTTTCCTATCCCCTCAAAAAAGAGGCTGTAAAAATTTACAGCCCTTTTTTGAGGATTACTGTAACATTATAATAACAATTCCTGCAATTATATTTATAGCGTTAATTATCTTAACCCAAGTTGCTTTGTTGCTGTAATTTTTACCTTTTCTGAATATGAGAAAATAACTTGCTCCTAAAGAAATTACCATAAGCAATATCATAAGTGTTTTGGTTTCATCAGGAAGGTATTTTACCTCTCTTGCAAATTCTTCGCTCCCCCATAAGGAAACCCATTCGATGTCGGTCTCTAAATTTGTGAAGTAGATAAGCGCTTCCAAAGGAATTGTGAAGACAGAGGTCAGCAACGCCGCCAAATCGGTTGTAGATTTTTCGCCTTCTCCCTTAGTTTTGGTATAGTTTGGAATTGGAGTATTGCTTGGTAAAACTGTGGTATTTGATGCTGATTGAACACTTTCTACTGTATTTGGATTTTGAGTTTCACCATTATTTGTTTTAACAGGCTGACTATTCTTAACCTGATTTTCTTTCATTCTTTCAACAAACATTTTTATTGCTTTTTTCTTCTTACAAATTTTTACCCAATAGATTATATGTAAAATCAGAAACAGTGTATTTACAATCATTAGGATAGTGCCTATATCAAATGAGAAGCCGAAAAATACGAAAGGTGCATAACTAAATAGTGAGAGTAAGGTAATAACAAATCCAACAACTGCTAACAGTTTCAAAGATTCTAAACCTATAAGGCTGTTTTTCTTTGGATTTTTTATTTGAAATATAACATATAAAAAGAAAAAGAATGAAAGAATGAAAGAAATCCAAAGAAAAAATTCATAATAGAATGAGAATGAATTCATATTTCCACCTCCTTAAAAGCCGAAACAGTCGTCACAGAGATATTTTCCTAAAATGGTACGACCGTTAAATGCAGGCTTGCCACAGTTATCGCAAAAGTCAAAAGAACAAGACGATAAACTTATACTAAGTGCTAAAAGTAACATAAAACTAATAATTTTTTTCATAAAATTTCCTCCCTAAATTTTGGTGTTTTACGCTTTTTTGTATCTTTACTGTCAAACCCTCCTTCTTTTGAAATTAAAAAAGCGTACAACCGGAGTTGTACGCCGAAAAACACACAGCTCCGATTCGTCGCCAAACAAAATCCACTTTAAGCACAACAGTATGCAAAAAAGAGCCTGTATTTTTACCTAATTATAAAAATACACACTGCTGTGTTAAATTATTCGATTTTGTTTGGCATTTTTATTATATCACTAATTTTTAAAGATTGCAATAGAAATTTTAGACGCAAATATAGAGTAAGCGGGAACAGGAGAGGAAAACCCCAGGAACTAAAAAAGGAACTTACTTAAGTAAGTTCCTTTTTTAAATTTAGCATCCGCAATTTTTATCCTCTGTAAATTCGCATTTTTCGGGCGGGAAAAATTCATCAACCGGGAACGAGATGCGGTCGAATAAATCGCATGGGTTATCGTCGGTCGCACCGATACATTCCTTTTCCGGGATGCAGAAATCATAAGCCGGAATTAAGAGTTGAACCTTTCTTTCCAATTTAACAATGGAGAATATTCCGATTGATACGAATACTCGCTTCTGCTCGCCACCAAGGATTAGGCTATCGTCGAACACTCTGCATACCGATTCGGGTACGCTTGCCAAGTCAAAGTCGTCGTCACATTGGCAGCACTTGTCGTTTACATCAACCACTTTTGCACCAAGTGCGATCGGGTCAACTACTTCAACAACGGCATTTGGCATATTTGTCTTTTTCCATAGCTGCGGGTCAAATGCATCTTCCTTATACTTTGATGCAAACACCTTTGCTGTGCCTTCCGAACCAAAAAGAATTACCTTTTTATTGAATGTTGCAAGGCCCTCAACCTCGGTTGGTCTGCCAAGACCGGTAAAGACCGCAAGAGTGATGCGGAAGAAATACTTTAAATCCACCGAATAAAAGCCACGGTTAAATGGCACAGGCTCGATATCTGAGAAAACCCAGATGATTTCTGCCTTTGTGCACTTTACGTTGATGGCTCTGTCTACAATGTTCTGTCCGGCTGCTGTCAAGTATACACGTATATTTTCAAGACAGTCTTTATCTCTGCAGGAATCATATACTTTGTCGGTATGTATGCAAACACTTTCTTTAAATCCGTTTTGATTACATTTATCTCCCATAATAGACTTCCTTTCTCTTCAATTTGCTAAGGGAAAACCCTTAGTATATCATATGAAGGGTCGGAGAAAATGTGAATAAAAGATTAAACCTTTTCGTATCTGTTTTCTATATAGGTAAGAATCTCTGCGTCGGAGAAGTCTTCTATTATATC
Organism: Clostridia bacterium; assembly: GCA_045603125.1. Taxonomy (GTDB): domain Bacteria; phylum Bacillota; class Clostridia; order UBA1381; family UBA1381; genus CAKSFT01. The sequence continues at coordinate 71,601 of JAZULN010000060.1, forward strand.
TTTTATGATTTTACAGGAAAAATCCTCGTCGTCTTCCGATAAAAGCATTGAGGTGAAAGTATTTCTGACCTCTTCTATAAGACAATCCTCACATAAAATTCTGCCCTCTGCACTATATAAGGGCTTGCCTAGGCATCCGTTTTCACAAGAAAAATCGGGGTCGAATTCATCCTCCATTGTGCGTTGGCGTTCCAGTTCATAAATTGCATCATTTGTATAGTTTTTGTATCTCATATTACCTCCTTTTCATACACATAACAAACATATGTTTGAATTATACCATATATTTCCAAAATTGTCAAGTGCGTAATGCAAAAATTTTACAAAAAGTATTGCGTTGAGCGAAATATTATGATAAAATGATAATAGAAATCTATAAAAAGGTTGTGGGGAAGATGTATGATATAAAAGAAATTGGCAGGAGAATGAGGGATAAGAGAAAGGAACTAAGGCTTACTCTTGACGATGTTGCCGACAGTGTAAAGGTTGCAAAGTCTACTATCCAACGCTATGAAATGGCAAAAATTGAAACCCCGAAAATTCCTGTTGTAAGAGAAATTGCCAAGGCACTTGGTGTTTCTTCGGTGTGGCTTTTAGGGGTCGACGACGCAACGGCTGAAGAAAAAGAATTTTTACATATACCACTTTTGGGCGAGGTTTCGGCAGGGCTTGGTGCGTGGGCCGATAATCGAATTGATGACTATATAATAGAAGGAAATATAAAGAAGGATAATGAGCACATTTACCTTAAGGTAGTGGGGGACAGTATGTACCCGGAGTTTCACGAAGGCGATTTTGTTTTGGTTGAGTGCGTGCCGGTGGTAGAGTCGGGAAGCTTTGCCGTTGTTATGGTAGATGATGATAATGGTGTGGTAAAAAAAGTGGTCTTAGGTGACGACTCTATCGAACTTATTTCGATAAATCCTATGTATCCACCGAGAATTTTTAAGGGTAAGGATACCGAGAGAATCAGAATTTTTGGTAAGGTGGTAGGTCTTAAAAGGAGCTTTTAGGAGGGTTTTTAAATGAGAAGAATTGTTGCATTTTTCGTTGCCGTCTTTTTAGCCGTATCACCCTATGCATATGCCCAAGAAAGAAAGAATGTCACAAGGATTGAGTTTATTACATATGTAATGAGCGGATTGGGTGAGACTCAATATGATATTCCTGCTGGCTTTACCGATTTGGATAGAAACGACAAATATTTTAGTTATGTATCTGCGGCAGTGGAAAAGGGAGTTGTTAAGGGATATAGTAACGGATTATTTAGACCCTACGATGATATAACAAAAGAGGAGGCTATTGTGATATTAGCAAGAGCCTATCAATTAGTTGAAGCTTCCGGGGTATATATAAACGGGTTTAGAGACTTTTCTGAAATTCAATCCTATGCAACAGGCTATATTTCGGCTGCTGCAAGATATGGAATTATTCCTTATGAAAAAGACGAGATTTTCAGCCCGAGGCAAAAGATAACTTTAGATGAGATGTATAATTTGACGGCAAAGTTTATAAAAAACAGTAGTGAACAGCCGGGGTTTTATCTTGGATATCCGAAAGAGACGGACGAAAAAGAGTTTGGTGCAATCTGCGTGGATATAAAAGTCAAAAGAGCCGGGAATGTTTACTATAAGCTATTGCCGGCATCGGAGCACGCCGATACCCTTAGTTTAAAACCTCATGAGGTTAACGAATTTTTGATGGCTGTAAATGTTGTAAACAAGGAAATTACAGGGAAAATATTCCCCGAAGATGATAGGGAATATAATCTATACATAGTATGTGCTGATCAATCGGGTAACTTTAGCGATGTTAAAAAAATAACCGGAGTGACCCGCCATAGATATCAGTCGGGTACAGGTAAGGTTGATGACCCATATTTAATCTATACAAAAGAGCAACTAGAGGGGATTAAATATTACCCCAAAGATGCTTTTCGACTGGATGCAGACATAGAACTTTCAGGCGATTGGGAGCCTATTCGGATTTTATCTAAAGGAAGCATAGGTTTTTCAGGGACATTTGATGGGAACTTCCATTCAATTAAAGGACTTTTGATAAACTCGAATTCCAAAAATTCGGGGCTGTTTTCCGAAATCTATGGTGCTACCATAAAGAATTTATATATAGATGCCACAATAAAGGGTGTTGATAACGTGGGTATAATTGCCGGCACGTCTGAGGGTTCGACCATTGAGAACTGCTTTGTAACCGGAAGGGTTGAGGCAAAGGGCAATAACGCCGGCGGTATTGTGGGTGTAAATAATGGAGTTATTAAGGACAGCGTGGCGGCGTGCTATATTGTGGACGCATCAAATTACGCCGGTGGAATAAGCGGGTCCAATAAAGGAAGCATCAAAAACTCAATATCTGCCTGCTATTCGGTATCAGCCGATATGTATGCTAGCAGTATAAGTGGTGTTAACGTTGGGGGAAGTATCAGTAAAAATGTGGCGGCAAGCTTTTATGCCACAGATATTTTAACTACCAAAAGCGGAAGAATTACCACTAACCGCCAGTTGGGAACAACATCGGGAAATTACTGCTATGACAAGATGATTTCCGATAACGATGTGGACTTTAATTACGATAGCCATGACGGATTGGAGGCCTCCTGGGAGGAGATTATAAACCCAATATTTTATCGTGATGTTTTGGGTTGGGACATCGAGAATGAGTGGAACGACTACATAACAGAAGATTTTAGACTTATAACTCCCAAAGGGTTTTCTAAAATCGATATGATAAAGGGACTTACAATGTATGCCCCAATAAAAATTTCTTCCGAAGAAGAACTCATTAAGGTTAAGGATAACATCGATTTTCATTATATCCTCACCAAGGATATCAGAATGAAAAACGCTAAAAATTGGGAAATGATAGGCGGTGCTGACGGGTTTTCGGGTACCTTTGACGGAAATAATCATACTATCTCGGGATTGCGTATCGTGGCAGACGGAACAACTGCGGGATATGGAATGTTTAGTAAAATTGGTAGCGGAACGGTTAGAAATCTTAACTTAAAAAATTTAAAAATCGAGGGTAGTTCACTGGTTGGCGGACTTTCGGCTGAAAACTACGGATATATAGAAAACTGTACTGTCGACGGGAATATTTACGCAATCAGAAAGGATAATATGCTCTCGGTTGGAGGAATTGTGGCAAATAATTATGGGATAATGGAAAATGTAGGAGCATCGGTTTCAATTGTTGCTGACGGTGAGGTTTTAACAGCCGGAGGAGTTGTAGCCAATAACGACGGATTCATTTTAGGCTCGGAATTTTCGGGAGAGATAAAAGCTAAGCAGAACACCGAATTTTCAAATAGTGTTCTTGGCGGAATTGTTGGGATAAATACATCAGGGTATATTTACGACAGTTTTTCTGATATCAAAATCACGTCAAAAGGTGCGACTAACTACATTGGCGGAGTGTGTGGTATATTAAATGGCGGCGAGGTATATAAGAGTTCATCAAAAGGACAGATGAGTGTTACCAATAAAACCAACTCAACGAGCTATGTGGGGGGAATATCTGGTCTTATGCCGGCGGGACTTATCATGAACTGCTACTCAAGTGCTGAGGTAAATGTACTGTCGCCCACTGCCTATGTTGGCGGAATCGTTGGATATAATCAGGACGGAAGTGTTCAAAATACCTATTCAAACAGCAAGCTGAATTCTGACGGAATTGGCAGTTTTGTCGGCGGAATAGTAGGGCTTTCTGAAGGCGGATTTATTGTGAATAATGTAGTTTTAGATACATTTATCGATAGTGCCGGTAAATCAACTGGTATAGCAAACCCACAGAGCGAGATGGTATATCTTGAAAATAACTATATAAATGAAAATTCTCATATAGAGGGTGCTGATTTAGAATCCGGCGGCGGGATTGTAGTTCGGGATAGTGAAATGAAAAATGAAGACTTTTTCTTTAAACCTATATCTGACGGCGGAAAGCTTGGCTGGACAAAGGAAGATGTATGGTATATGGACCAAAACTCCCCGTACCCGAAATTAGTTAGGGGGATGTAAAAAAAGTCCAGACCGAAAAAAGGAATGAATTCTCATTCCTTTTTTGCTATCAAAAAACTTCGCCACTCGGAGTACCATTGTACGCCTTCGGGTAACCAAAAGCAAGTCTTTCGCCTTGCTTTTGCTCAGTTTTTTAATTCTGAAGCATTTTTTTCTATCCCCTGATAAAAAGACCAGACCGAAAAAAGGATTAAATTTTAAATCACAAAAAAAGGGACTTCAATTAGTCCCTTTTTTCATTTTATTGCCATTTCCAGTTCCAATGCTTTTTTCACAACTGTTGGCGATGACAATACCCTACCCTCTAAAATCAGTTGGTCCAGTTCTTTTCGTAAAAGCTCTGCTTTTTTCATAAAATCCACCCTTTCTTTTTTAATTTTTACCTATACATTTTAAAAAGCAACAATATTTTTAACTACGGTCACTTTTCACCTTAATTCTACAATAAAAGGTAAGATGTGTCAATAAAAAATGCCAAAATTTACCAATAAATCGTATGACCGAAATCGACAGATAACGATAAAAAATAATAAAAAAATAGAGTAGAATTTAAAATTCTACTCTATTTTTAAAATTTTCAACTAAAATCTACAAAATAAAACATTTATTTTTTGTAAAAAAACGGTTATTTTACACCCTTCATGGTAAGGGCGATACGTTTTTTGGCGACATCAACTTCTAAAATTCTCACCTTTACGATATCACCTACCGATAAAACGTCGGTTGGGTGCTTAATGTATCGGTCGGCAATCTGGGAGATGTGGACTAAGCCGTCCTGATGAACGCCGATATCAACAAAAGCACCAAAGTCGATAACGTTTCTGACAGTTCCGGTTAAAACCATATCGGGTTTTAGGTCCTTTATATCCATAACGTCGGTTAAAAGCACCGGCTTTGGTAATTCATCACGTGGGTCACGACCTTTTTTAAGTAAGCTGTCGGCGATGTCACGGATTGTGGGAACACCAATGCCTAAGGTGTCGGAGAGGGCGTTTATGTCTTGCTTTTTTAGTCTGTCCTTAATATCGGAAACGTTTGATGCGGCGATATCTTCTTTGGTGTAGCCGAGAATTTCAATGAGCTTTAGCGTCGCATCATAGCTTTCGGGGTGGACAGATGTGTTATCAAAGATATTGTCGCCGTCGGTGATGCGAAGAAAACCTGCACACTGTTCAAAGGCTTTTTTACCAAGTTTTGGCACCTTTAAAAGCTCTTTTCTGTTTTTGAACTTGCCGTTTTCCTCGCGGTATAGGGTGATATTTTTTGCAACACCCGAGTTTATGCCCGAAACATAGGATAAAAGTGAGGGTGATGCGGTATTTAAGTCGATGCCCACACTGTTTACGCAGTCTTCAACTACGCCGCCCAAGGCTTCACCCAAGCGTTTCTGGTTCATATCGTGTTGGTATTGACCTACTCCTATTGCCTTAGGGTCGATTTTTACAAGCTCTGCTAATGGGTCTTGTAAACGCCTTGCGATAGATACAGCACTTCGGAGTGATACGTCAAATTCGGGGAATTCCTCGGTGGCAAGCTTTGATGCCGAATATACCGACGCCCCTGCTTCACTTACTACCATATAATAAACCTTTTCAGGGATTTCCTTTAAAAGGTCGGAAACCAGCATTTCGGTTTCTTTGGATGCTGTGCCATTACCGATGGAAATCAGGTTTACGCTATGCTTTGAAATAAGGTTTTTAAGAATAACCTTTGCCTTGTCTTTGTCGTGGTTTGGAAGGGTACAGTAGATAATTCCTGTATCTAAAACCTTGCCTGTATCGTCAACAACTGCCACCTTACAACCGGTTCTGTAACCGGGGTCGAGACCTAAAACGGTACGGCCCTTAATTGGCGGTTGCAAAAGAAGGCTATTTAGGTTTTTGGCAAAGATTTTTATTGCCGCCTCGCCTGCACGCTCGGTTAAGATGTTTCTGATTTCATTTTCGATTGACGGTGCAATAAGACGCTTATATGCATCCTCGATTGTGGGGACAAGGTATGTTACTGCTCCGCTCTTTGGGTTGGTTATTACATTTTCTGCCAAGAAACTTGTGATTATTTCTTCTTCGATTGTAATCTTCACATTTAAAATTTCTTCCTTTTCGCCACGATTCAGGGCAAGGATTCTGTGGTTTGCAATCTTTGAAACCGGCTCTGAGAAATCGTAGTACATACTGTAAACGCCGTCCTCTTCGGTGTTTGCCGATGATGATATTGTGCCGTGCTTTGTTGTAAGCTCACGAATTGCCTTTCGGTAGTCGGCGTTATCAGAAATGATTTCGGCTATAATATCGCATGCACCCGCGATTGCCGATTCTGCGTCCGACACTTCCTTTTCAGGGTCGATGAAGTCTTTTGCCGCCTCTTCGATGTTTGAGTCGTCCTGTGCTAAGATAATATCGGATAGTGGCTCTAAGCCTTTTTCCTTTGCAATTATAGCACGGGTTCTTCGTTTTGGTCTAAATGGTCGGTAGATGTCGTCAAGTTCGGTTATGGTTGACGCCTTATCAATCGCCTCTTGAATTTCGGGGGTAAGGTTTCCCTGCTCGTCGATTAAACGGCTTACCTCTTCACGCTTTTCCTTTATGTTTCTTAAATAGGTTAAGCGGTCATAAAAATTACGGAAAACCTCGTCGGATAATTCGCCTGTTGCTTCCTTTCTGTATCGTGCGATAAAGGGGATAGTGTTTCCCTCATCAATTAGCTTTATTGTGTTTTCTGCCTGAAACTCCTTTAGAGAAAATTCCTCTAAAAGAGTCTTTAAAATAGTGTCCATTTTATCTTTCCTTTCGTTTTGAAAACTTACTATAATTATACATCAATTCGGGGGAAAAGGCAAGAAAAAACTCATCATTTGTGATGAGTTTCGGGGATATACACCATTATGTCTTCTACTTTACAGGAGAGGATTTCGCATAAGTCATTCAGTGTGACAGTTGTTATGGGTTTATTGTGTTTTAATCTGTCTATAAGGCTACGACTCAAATTATATTTTGTTATAAGAGTATAAGTTGTCATGTTCTTTTCTTTCATTGTTTTATATAATGGTTCATAAGAAATCATATTTTAACACCTCATACTAATTGTATTTTATACTCTTAGTATTGACAATGCTCGATAAAACGAGTATAATAGGTGTGGAATAAGTGGGGAGGTAAAATACTTTGAGAAATTTGTTAAAGAAATTATACCAGATGGGAATAGATAAGAAAAAGGTGAAGAGAATGATACCAAACACCATACAAATAATAAAAGAACGTGGATGTTTGATTGTTTCAAAAGGCGGAGAGGATAATTACACAATAGTATCCATATTAGAGGATAAAACCGAGGAAGAAGTATTAAAGTTTATAGAAGAACATAAGTAGTGAATGTAAAAAAGAAAACACAAAAAAGGAACTGTAATTTCACAGTTCCTTTTAAAATTCAAATTATTCTGCAACGAAAGGCAATAATGCGATTTGTCTTGCTCTTTTAATTGCAACTGTAAGTTGTCTTTGATGCTTAGCACAGTTACCGCTAATACGTCTTGGAACAATCTTACCACGTTCAGAAATATATCTTCTCAACTTACCTGTGTCCTTGTAGTCGATTGAATCAACCTTATCTACACAGAATACGCAAACCTTTTTCTTTGCACGTCTAACCTTCATGGGTCTTTCTGTTTTTTCAGACATGAAAAAAACCTCCTTTACAATTTTTATCTTTTTTAATCTTTAGAATGGTAAATCATCTTCAGATGCATCGGCAATGAACCCAAGTGCATCAAAGCTGTCGAAATCAGGCATAGCACCGTTTGATTGCGGTTGAGCCTGTGTGTAACCACCGACTTGAGCATTACCTGTTGTTCCGGTTTCGGCTCTTGAGCCTGTGAAGTGTACTTCTTCGACAACGATATCTGTTGAATACTGTTTTTTACCATCCTGTCCGTCCCAACTTCTGGTCTGGATGTTACCGATAACGCAAATCATACTGCCCTTTTTAAAGTACTTGCAGATGAATTCTGCTTGCTGACGCCATGCAGTACATCTTATAAAGTCGGTTTGTCTTTGACCGTCTTTAGAAAATCTTCTGTCTATAGCGATAGTAAAGGTTGTCACGGTAACTCCTGCCGGAGTCTGACGCATTTCCGGGTCGGCAGTAAGTCTGCCCATTAAGAAAACTTTGTTCATAATCAACACCTCGAACTTTTAGAAATCCACTGTGATTATTCTGCATCCTTACGGATAACGATTGTTCTTAAGATTCCTTCGGTAATCTTATACTGTCTTTCAAGTTCTTTTGGGAACTCAGAGTCAGCCTTGAAGTTTACCAACACATAGAAACCTTCAGTCTTATCATTAATTTCGTAAGCCAGTCTTCTCTTACCCCATTCATCAACTGATTCGATTTCTCCGTTCTTTTCAATCAATGAAGTGAATTTTTCTTGCAAACCTTTAACAGTTTCTTCATCAAGACTTGCATCAATGATAAAAATTGTTTCGTAGCTGTTTAGAATTTTTTCAGCCATCTTTTGCACCTCCTCATGGACTTATGTCCCGAAAACTAATTTCGGGCAAGGATTGTCTTTTCATAAAAAGACTTCAATATTATATATGATAAATTTTTCTTTGTCAAGAGAATTTTAAGAAAATTCGTTAATTTTACCTTAAATATTACAGATATGTAACCAACTCGAAACTTTAAAAAGGCTAAATTGGGTGAAAATTTACACAATAAATAGTAAATTTTTATAAAATTTACCCTTTGTTACACAAAATGTATGGTCTTTGTAACATAAATAAAAAATTTTTTAAAAAATTTTGTAAAATATATTGCATATTTTAAAACTTTGGTGTATAATGGGTGCATAAGGGTAGAAATGGGTGCGTTTGGGTAGAAAAATCCACCAAAAACCCAGACTAAAAGAAAGGCGGTGTTTTAAATGGTATATTTCGTTGGCGAATATCAGCGTCAGTTAGATGAACGCGGAAGATTTGTTTTGCCTGCAAAGATCAGAGAAAAACTCGAAGGTACTATTTATATTACAAGAGCACCGGCCGAAAAATGTCTTAACCTTTATACTGAAGAAGAATGGGAAAACATCGCAGAGAAGATGAGAAGTCTGCCGACCAGCATTGACAGAAATGCCGCCAAGTTCCAGAGAAAGCTTTTTGGTAAAGCGTCAAGCTCGGAAGTGGACAAGCAGGGAAGAATTTCCCTAACCGATGAATTAAAAGAATATGCAGGTCTTAAAAAGGACGTTGTGTTAGTTGGTATGAACACAAAGCTTGAAATCTGGGATAAGGACCTTTGGGAAGGTATGGATGATGACGACGACATTATATTAGAAGGTATAATGAAGTACGATATCAATATCTAAAGGGGCCTTAAAATGGAATTTAAACATTTTTCTGTAATGCTCGGGGAAACCGTTGACGGCCTTAAAATTTCAGATAACGGAATATATGTTGACGGAACTATGGGTGGCGGCGGCCACTCAAGGGAAATCCTTTCGAGAAACAAAAGTATTAAACTAATCGGAATAGATCAGGATATAGAGGCAATCGGAGCTGCAACAAAAAGGCTTGGGGAATTCGAGGGAAGATTTACTGCTGTGAACAGAAATTTTTCGGAGATTAAAGAGATTCTTCTGGAGCTTGGAATAGAAAAGATAGATGGTGCGGTTTTGGACCTTGGGGTTTCATCATATCAGCTCGATAATGGTGAGCGTGGTTTTAGTTATATGCAAGATGCACCCTTGGATATGCGAATGAATAGGGATAATCCCCTTAGTGCATACGATGTGGTAAATACATATAGCCTTGAGGATTTAGTACGTATATTTTATGAATACGGCGAGGAAAACTGGTCTAAGAGAATAGCAGAATTTATAGTTGCAAAAAGGACAAGCACTCCCATTAAAACAACGGGAGAACTTGTGGACATTATAAAAGCGGCAATTCCTAAAAAAGCAAGACAGGAAGGGTCGCATCCTGCAAAGCGGGTGTTTCAGGCAATAAGAATAGAGGTAAACGGGGAACTGAGGATTTTAGAGAAAGCCATTTCGGACTTTTTAGATGTCTTGAAACCCGGTGGCAGATTATCCGTTATAACCTTCCATTCGCTTGAAGACAGAATTTGCAAAAATGTATTTTTGGAAAAAGCAAAGGGCTGTATATGTCCGAAGGAATTTCCGGTTTGTGTTTGCGGAAAAACTCCGGAGATTAAGGTAATAACGAGAAAACCGATATTACCAAGTGAAGAAGAACTTGAGTTAAACTCACGTTCAAAGAGTGCAAAGTTAAGAATTGCTGAGAAAATATAGATTTCAAAAGAGGTGTGGGGAATTTGGAATACGGGAATTTAGCGTATAAATTAGAGCCTGAAGTAGAGGAGAAAAGAGTCAAAAAGGAAGAGCGAGTACCGAAACAAAAGCTAAATATCAGAGCTATTGTTTTTGCTTTTTTGATTGCCTTTGCTGCCTATTTTATGATTTCAAAAGAGGTTACGGTTTTTGAAACCCAGAAGGAAATTTCAAGACTTGAAAATCAGCTAAAGGCTATGAAATCAACAGAGGTTCAAATGAATTTTGAACTTGAGCAGGCGGTTGATCTTGCAACTGTTGAGGAAATTGCCACAACAAAACTGAATATGCAGCGTTCCGAACATAACCAAAAGGTATACGTGGATATAACAAGTGAGGATGTAACCGAATTTACCGCAAAAGATAAAGAAGGAATGAAGAGAAAGGTCAAAGATTTCACAGGCGATCTAAAGAAAAATATTGCAGGAATATTCAGCCTTAGTTGATAATAGGCTATTTATATATTTAATTTGATGGGAATGGTTTTATGGCAAGTAGTTTATCGAAGATGCGTAAACGTTGCCTGGTATCATGTTTAGTAGTGGTTTTTGTGTTTGTTGCCCTGCTTTTAAGAATTGCATACTGGCAGTTTGTAAAGGGTGATGAACTAAAAGACAAAGCCACCGCACAGCAAACCCGTTCTGCTACCGTTACGGCAAACCGTGGAACAATCTATGATAGAAACGGCAAGGTTATAGCAAAAAGTGCCTCGGTAGATACTGTTGTTTGTAACCCAAAGCAGATTCAACAGGATAAAGCGTGCGATATCGTCTCGGACAGATTAGCCGAAATACTCGGTATGGATAGGGCTGAGATTTATAAGTTAGTAACCAAGGATAAGGGATATCAGGTTATAAAAAAGCGAATAACTGTAGAAGAAAGCGATAAGATAAAGAAGTTAAAAGATAGTTCGGTCGATAAACAAACGGCGGAGCTTTTTTCCGGTGTTTATTTTGAGGAGGACTCAAAGCGATTCTATTCATATAGTATAGCAAGCCAGGTTATTGGTTTTACAGGCTATGATAATAATGGTCTATCGGGTGTTGAAAAGACATTCGATGAACCCCTTACCGGAAAAGACGGCGAGATTTTGAGTCTGTCTTCGGCAGGTGGTACAGATATTGCCAAGGAATACGAGGAAATCTATCAGTTCCAGAAGGGTGCTGACGTAGTTTTGACAATCGACGAAACCATGCAGCATTTGTTGGAAAAATACTTAGAGAATGCCGTAATTGAGTCGGAGCTAAAAGAGGGTGCAGCAGGCATTGTTATGAACCCAAAGACCGGCGAGATTTATGCTATGGCATCAAAACCCGACTTTAACTTAAATGACCCATATAGCATTGATACATTTTTAAAGTATGCAATCGAGATTGACGAAGACGAAATTTTAGGGAACTATGATTCCGATGATGAGGATAAAAAGAACGAGGCAATAGCAGCAATCAGAAACAAGATGTGGAGAAATAAGGCTATATCCGACACCTACGAGCCGGGTTCAACCTTTAAAATTATAACTGCAGCCATTGCTTTAGAAGAAAATGTTGTAAAGCTTGATTCAATGTTTACCTGTACCGGTGCAAAGCAGGTTGCCGACAGAAACATAAGATGTCATAAAAGAGAGGGCCACGGCACCGAAACCTTCGTGCAGGGGGTTGAAAACTCCTGTAACCCGGTATTTATGGAGCTGGGTTTGAGGGTTGGTTCTGAAAAGTTTATGGAATACTTCAAGGCCTTTGGATTTACCGAAAGGACCGGCGTTGAGCTAATTGGTGAATCGGGAAGCATCTATTATAAAAATAAGATGAGCGAAACCGATATTGCAACCAGTTCATTCGGGCAAGGGTTTAGTATCACTCCGATTCAGCTGATAACTGCGGTGTCGGCGGTAATAAACGGCGGAGACTTGATGAAACCCCATATTGTAAAGGAAATAAGAGATGCATCGGGCATATTAAAAAGCTATCAGCCCGAGGTTGTAAATAAGGTAATATCAAAAGAAACTTCAGATACTATGCGTCAGATTTTAGAGGGCGTAGTTTCAAGCCCCACCGGTTCGGGTAAAAATGCCTATATTCAAGGGTATAGAATCGGCGGGAAGACCGGAACATCGGAAAAGGGCCGTAATAACGATAAGCGTATTGCATCGTTTGTCGGATTTGCTCCGGCCGATGACCCTGAGATTGTAGTCTTGATAATGATGGATGAACCGCAGGTTCCGGTAAAATACGGCGGAACGATTGCAGCACCGGTAGTTGGTGGACTAATCGAAGAAATCCTCGACTATATGGGCTATGTAAAAGAGGCACAGGAAAATAATAACACTCTGAGTGTTCCTGAGGTTCGGGGAATGACTGTGGCAGAGGCAAAGGATTCCATTAAATCTGCCGGATTTAAGGTGATTGTTAAAAACATCGTGGAGGAAGGAACGGAGGACGAAACTCCGGTTTCTGAAAAAGAAGTAATAGACCAGCTTCCAAAACCGGGGGTTGGAGTTATGGACGGCTCTACAATTATAATCTATACAGACGATATACCGGAGGATAGCTTGGTGACAGTGCCGGATGTGACGGGGATGTCGCCTAAGTGGGCACGCCAGCAGCTTGAGGACTATGGCTTAAACTTTGGAATCTCGGGGGCGGGCCACTCAACATCCACGGCACGTGCTATAAAGCAAAGTATACCGGCGGGTGAGAAGGTGTCGCCGGCGACAGTTGTAAATGTTGAATTTGTAAATGAATCGTCAGACTAATAGTATTTGATTGAAATGAGGTTGATATTATTTTAGCCGGTGAATTATTTGGAAAACAATGGATTTGGGAGGATTTACCAATTTTTGGAATTTCCGATAATTCACAAAAGATAAAACCGGGGTATATTTTTATAGCCGAAAAGGGTGAAAAAAAAGACGGTGTGGACTTTTTGGATGAGGCAATTAAAAATGGTGCGGTGGCGGTGCTTTCCTATAAGGATATTGAGGCGCCGGTGCCGGTGGTGGTATCAGGTGATATCTTGGGCGAAAAAGCCGAGATTGCCAAACGGTTTTATCAGGGAGAAAATCAAACATATAAGCTAATTGGGGTGACGGGTACAAATGGAAAAACAACCGTCACCCATCTTATTAAGGAGATACTTGAAAAGTCAGGAAAAAAGGTAGGATTAATCGGCACAAACGGTGTGTTTTTTGGAAGTGAGCCAATAAAAATAGACCAGTCAACGCCAACCACTCCAAATTCTCTTGAACTATGGAAAATTATGGGAAAGCTTTCAGAGTTAGGGGCGGAGCATATCGTAATGGAGGTATCGTCCCATGCCCTTTGCCTTGGAAGGGTGCTGGGTTGTCGGTTTTCAGTGGGGGTCTTTACAAACCTTACCCGCGACCATCTTGATTTTCATAAGACTATGGAAGAATATGGGGAGGCTAAGAAAAAGCTCTTTGAAATGTCGGATGCGGCGGTTATAAATATAGACGACTGGGTAGGGGCGACGATTTATGGAAACTTTAAAAACCCCAAAATTTCGGTAGGATTTAGTGATGCTACCATCTCGGCCGGAGCTATGGAATTTTCCGATGAAGGACTCTCGTTCTTGTTAGAAAGTGATGAAAAAACCTATAGTGTAAAGACACCGCTGGTGGGGAAATTTAATGTATATAACATACTTTTGGCCCTGGGCACGGCGAAATTTTTAGGTGTCGAAGTTGGGGATTCAGTTAGATTTTTAGAGAATATATCGCCCATTAAGGGAAGAATGGAGAAGGTGGATAACACCTTGGATTTTAGCGTATATATCGACTATGCCCACACCCCCGACGGACTTGAAAAGGTGATTCACTCGCTAAAGGGTATTTCAAAAGGTCGGGTGATTGTGGTTTTTGGTTGTGGCGGTGAGCGTGACCGGAAAAAACGTGCTATTATGGGTGAGATTTCGGGGAAATACGCAGATTTTACCATTATTACCTCAGATAACCCAAGGGGTGAAAACCCAATGAGGATTATTGAAGACATCTATGATGGAATGAAAAAGACCAAGGGTAGACACTGTATTATTCCCGACAGACGCTCAGCAATAGAGTTTTCTCTCGGGTTTGCAAAAACTGACGATATTCTGTTGATTGCCGGCAAAGGTCAGGAGGAATATCAGATAATAGGCGTAAAAAAGCTTCCCTTCGATGAAAGGGAGATAGTCAGAGAATTTATTTCAAAGATAAAAGGGTGAAGAAAAAAATGCAAAAGTTTACAGTTTCAGATATTTTAGAGGCAACTTCGGGAAGGCTTATATCGGGCGATAAGGAAAAAACGATAACCGGCGTTTTCTCTGATTCCAGAAAGGCAGAAGAGGGTTCACTTTTTGTGCCATTTCGGGGTGAGCGGTCAAACGGCCACGACTATATTAGCGATTGTTTATCAAAAGGTGCAGTAAGTCTTACCGAGGAAAAAATCCCCCAAATGGACGGCACAATAATTGAGGTAGATAGCTCCTTAAATGCCCTTGGTGACATTGCAAAGGCATATATGAAAAAGTATAGGGTGCCGACGGTTGGCGTTACCGGAAGTGTTGGAAAAACCTCCACCAAGGATATGATTTCGGGGGTTTTAGCAAAGAAATATAACCTTTTAAAAAGCACCGGCAACCATAATAATGAGATTGGAATGCCCCTTACCATATTAGAGCTGGAAAAAGAGAATGATATGGCGGTTTTAGAGATGGGGATGTCGGATTTTGGCGAGCTTGATTACCTAGCAAATATAGCAAGACCCGACGTTGCGGTAATTACCAATATCGGAATGTCCCACATTGAAAATTTGGGTTCTCAGGAAGGAATCTTAAAGGCAAAGCTTGAGATTACAAACTATTTTGGAAAAGACAATGTCCTTTTCGTAAATGGTGACGATAAGTTTTTAAAAGACATAAAAGGCGATTATAAGATTATACGCTACGGCTTAGGAGAAGGTTGCCAAATAAGAGGAACAGACATTAAAAATAAAGGAATTTTAGGCAGTGAGTTCACCCTTTTATATGACGGCAAAAGCTATCCCGTTACCGTAAAAGCACCGGGTGAGCATAACGTATATAATGCACTTGCGGCAATCGGCATTGGTATACATTTTGGCGTTGCAATGAAAGATGCAATCGATGCGGTATCGGAAGTTGAACTTACCGATATGCGGCTTACCGTTGAAGAGTGGGGCGAAAATATAATTATAAAGGACTTTTATAATGCAGCCCCCGACTCCATAAGAGCATCTTTGGGAGTTTTAAAGAGCGTCGGAGCGAGAAGAAGAATGGCAATTTTAGGCGACGTTTTAGAAATGGGCGAATTCGCTGAGACAGAGCATAGGAAATTAGGTAAATCGGCATATGAGTGTGCGGATGTTTTAATTACCGCCGGCGAGAATGCAAGGTTTATTGGCGAGGGTGCAAAGGAGCTTGGAATGAAGAATATTTTAAGTTTTCCTGATACCGATACTTGTGCCGAAGAGATTAAAAAACACATAAAATCGGGGGACTGCATTTTAATAAAGGCGTCCCGTGGAATGAAATTTGAAAAGATATACGATAGAATTAAGGAGATATGATTATGACAAATATACTTCCCATAATATTTCCCGTGGTGATTGCATTTTTGGTAAGCGTTGTTTTAGGACCGGTTATTATACCATGGCTTAAAAAACTAAAATTCGGCCAGCAGATTTTAGAGGATGGTCCTAAGTGGCACGAGAAAAAGTCAGGTACACCTACAATGGGTGGAATGATTTTTATTGTCGGAATTTTAGTTGCTATGGTAATAGCACTTTTGGTTGATTTTAACTTAAATCTTCTTATGATGACCTTGGTTTCGTTAGGGTTTGGTGCTATTGGCTTTATCGACGACTATGTGAAGGTTATAAAGAAGCAGAATCAGGGGTTAACCGCAATCCAGAAATTTTCACTGCAAGTGATTTTAGCGGTTATCTACATCTTTGTTATGAGCTCTTTGGGTGAATTAAATACCGAGATTTATATTCCGTTTTTAAAAACCACCTGGGAAATGCCATGGGTTTTATATATCATATTTACATTGATTGTAGTGACTGGAACGGTGAATGCGGTAAACCTTACCGACGGCCTGGATGGCTTAGCAACAAGCATAACCGTTGTTGTGGGGATATTCTTCATGGCGGTGGCATATTGGTTAAAAGCACAGGATACCGTTATATTTGCATCAGGTCTGGTTGGCGGACTTTTGGCCTTTTTAATCTTTAACCATTATCCGGCAAAGGTGTTTATGGGTGACACAGGGTCACTGTATTTAGGCGGTGCTATAACGGTTATGGCAGTAGGTCTTAAGATGCCCTTAATACTTATAATTGCAGGATTTGTATATCTTTTTGAGGCTTTATCTGTAATACTTCAGGTGGTGTCATTTAAACTAACAGGCAAGAGAATATTTAAGATGTCGCCGATACATCATCATTTTGAGATGTCGGGCTGGAGTGAGAAAAAAATAGTTTTAGTCTTCACATTGGTGACTTTAATCCTTTGTTTTATTTCGTTTTTATCAATTATATGAATTTTTTAAGGAAGATTTAATATGGAAAAGAAGAAAAGACCCGGTTATTCAAAGAAAATACCGACATCAAAAATGAGTTCAAAAAAGAGGCATAGGGGAAATGTTGACTATACCTTCTTAACTACCGTTATAATAATCGTTTTTGCCGGACTTATTATGCTTTTGTCGGCGTCTGCTCCGGCTGCAAACAGAAAATTCGGTAATTCCTATCATTTCTTTATAAGGCAACTTATCTATGCCGTGATGGGCTTTGCTCTAATGTTTGTGATTTCAAATATTGATTACAGGAAATATAAAAAATACACGGGAAAACTTATGATTGTCTGCGTTATAATGCTGGTTTTGGTATTTTTCCCGGTTATTGGTGTTTCCCATAACGGATCCAGAAGATGGATAAACCTGATTTTTATGGAATTTCAGCCGTCTGAGCTTATGAAGCTTGCCATTGCAATGTTTTTTGCAGCACACATTGAGAGTAAGAAGTATAGACTGACAAATCTTTCGGGGATTGGTTTTTATGCTTTCTGGATTGCCCTTGTGGGCGGGCTTTTGATGATGGAAACACATCTTAGCGGTACTATAATTATTGTCGGCATTGCATTTGTTGTGATGATTGTTGGCGGACTTAATATGAAATATGTAGGCGTTGGTGCGGCGGTAGTTATTCCCGCGGGGGGACTATATCTTGCACTCGACAATGTGCGGCGGGCAAGAGTCTTGAATTTCAGAAACCCATTTGCCGACACACAATTAACAGGTTATCAGGTGGTTCAGGGGCTTTATGCCATAGGCTCGGGTGGACTTTTTGGTCTTGGTCTTGGAAAAAGCGTTCAGAAGTATACATATCTTCCGGAACCCTATAACGATTTTATCTTTGCAATTATCTGCGAGGAATTGGGATTTATCGGTGCGGTTTTGGTTATTGCCCTCTTTGCATTTTTGATATTCCGTGGAATTAAGATTGCCTTGAATGCCCCCGACACCTTCAGTATGCTGACGGTTGTGGGGATTATGGCACAAATTGCAATACAGACAGTTTTAAATATTGCCGTTGTAACATCGTCAATTCCCAATACCGGTGTAACGCTTCCGGTTTTCAGTTACGGCGGTACGGCACTTTTGGTATTATTGATTGAGATGGGAATAGTGTTAAATATTTCCCGATATTCAAGGTCAAAGAGTTAAAAAGAAAGGAAAATATTATGAGAGTTTTATTTGCCGGTGGAGGAACGGGTGGACATATAAATCCTGCCATTTCCATTGCAAACCATATAAAGGAGAAGGATAGCGACTTTTCGGCACTATTTGTGGGAACAAAAAGAGGACTCGAAAAAAAGCTTGTCCCCAATGCGGGCTATGAAATTAAATATGTAGATATCTCGGGGTTTGACAGGAGAAATTTATTAAAGAATTTCTCGGTTATAAAA
The DNA here is from genome assembly GCA_045603125.1 of Clostridia bacterium. Lineage (GTDB taxonomy): Bacteria > Bacillota > Clostridia > UBA1381 > UBA1381 > CAKSFT01. The sequence goes on from JAZULN010000060.1 coordinate 89,961, forward strand.
AAGCTCATAAAATCCCGCAGAGATTCGGTGAAAATCATTTCTGATTTTAAACCCGATGTGGTAGTGGCAACCGGCGGGTATGTTAGTGGGCCGGTGATTCTGGCAGCAAAAAAGCTTGGAATTCCGTCGATTATTCACGAGCAAAACGTTTACCCCGGGCTTACCGTTAAAGGGTCAGAAAAATATGTAGACTATGTTGCGGTAAGCTTTCCCGAGACGGTAAATCATATGAAAAACCCTGAAAAATGTGTGGTTACGGGAAACCCGATACGAGGCGAGCTTTTAAAAACCGAAAAAAGTTCGGCTCGGGAAAAGCTTGGAATTTTAAAAAAACCATTTGTGCTGGTATTTGGCGGAAGCCTGGGTGCTGAAAAAATAAATAATGCTATGGTTGAGGTTATAAAAAAGCTTGGGAAAGACTCACCTATTAGCCTTTATTTTGGTACAGGCGACAGAAATTATGAAAATGTAATGGGAAAACTAGAGGGAGTGGATTTAGGAGAAGACATAAAAGTTCTTCCCTATATCAGCAATATGGCAGAGGTTATGGCAGCTAGCGATTTGGTAGTATGTCGCTCGGGTGCTATAACTTTAAGTGAGATTGCAGCCCTTAAAAAACCGTCGATTTTAATTCCGTCGCCGAACGTTGTCAGAAACCATCAGGAGCAAAATGCCAGAGAATTTGAAAGAGTGGGCGGTGCATTTGTTTTAACAGAAGACAAATTGACCCCCGAGGCGTTATATGAAAAAATCATGGAACTAACAAAGGATAAGGATATACTTTTTAAGATGGGCGAGAACGTTAAAAAGCTTGCCAAGACCGATGCACTGGATAGAATCTATGATTTGATTAAAAATTTACTCCCATTTCTAGATAAGTATTGATGAGTAAAAGTATACAAGAATCTCCAATCCCTTGTATGAGATTGGAGATTTTAAATTTTATAGATAAATGAATTGTTATTTTATGCTTAATAAATCCTCAGTAGAAATACCAACAGATTTTTCAATCACAATAGCACCACCAATACTATCTAAAGAGCGAACTTTTTCTAAATCTGTTTGATTGTCAGTTGTTACTCTCACCTTAATTCTGTTGTCAATTTCATCTACAACAGAAGATGTAACAAAAGGAAACTCCTTATTTGTCATTGCATTTGAAATCTTTGTCTGTAGTTCTGTGAGATATGCCAAAGTATAAGTACCAGTTACAAAAGTAGTATTGCTTTCACTTCTGCCAAGTTCTTTACAAATAGCTATTCTGTTTTCTTGGGTGTTCTCCGTAAGAACGATTACAAACTTTCCATTACTGTCTGTATAAGAACCACAAAAAAACTCAGAAGTATCTTTGGTCAAATCACCACTATTTATTTCTTCATTATATTCTCCATTACTGTCAGCAGGAACATCCTCTACATTTTGAATAGGATTAACATTCTGCTCATTACCAACTTCTTCCTTGGATGTTTCTTCTTTATTACCCTGAAGGTTTTGAATTCCAATGTTAGGAGGGTCATTTGTAGTAATCTGAGTACCATTAAATACTCCCACTCCTAATAATGCCACTATACAACAACATACTGCGCCAGTAGTTACTTTCTTGATTTTATTCATAGTCATTCTCCTTTCAGCATTATACTTCTCTCTGCGCTCAAATACACTTTCAGCCATTTCATTATAATTCTTCATAGCTAAAGCCCTCCTTGTTAAGTTCTGATTTCAATGATTGCTTTGCTTGATAAAGCAGATTTTCTATTTGACGTTTATTCTTTCTCATTACAAATGCTATCTGTTCATTAGTCAAATATTCAAAAAATTTGAGATATAACACTTGACTATAATCCTCTTTGATTTTTGAAAGTGCCCTATGAACAATAATTTTCTGTTCCTCTATCAAATATGTTTTCTCGAGAGTTTTTTCATCTGCATACATACTTTCCAAGTTCTCAAAAGGAACATTTGAAATTTTACTAGCACGTTTTAAATAGTTTATTGCTATGTTTCTACCAATTGTATATAACCAAGTTTTGAAAGAATACTTTGCCATAAATCTTGGCTTTTTAGTTACAATTTTAAAGAATGTGTCCTCAGCCAACTCTTCAGCAATATGTATGTTATTGACATATCTATTTAGAAAAAGAATTAAACCATCTTTATAATCTCTAATTATCTCAACAATTCCATTGTCATCGCCTTTTAAGAAACGGCGGTAGCTACTTGCACCGTTATCCATTAAATTGCTCCCTCCCAAATTTAAGCTAGGTTTCAACCTTTTCATCTATTAAACAATTCAACTGTATATTTCTCTTAATTAAATCTAAATTTTTTTGAAAATTATAGATACATGTTTTTATTATACCATATCATATCAATAATGGGATAATATTTTTAGTATCAAAAGGAAAAGGTCTATATTTCAATTTTTGGAATTCCACTTTTTCAGGTACACCTTTTGTCAGCATATCAAGTAACATATTAACTCTGTCTGCTGTTCTGGAATTAAAACCTTTTTCTTGCCACCTAAACAAAGCAAGGTAGTGGTCTAAATACTTTGAGCCAACTTCTTTGTATCTGTCAAAAAAGTCAGTCATTTTTGAATGATAGGAATTAACCTTACCTAAATTGAATGGACCAGAAGTATGTCTGCCTGAAGGTATCTGTCTTAAATGTATCCTGTTGTTATTAGCAAATGTTCTGTATGCTCTTAAACTATCAGTAACAAGAATACTATCTTCGGCAAATCTGCCACCTAAATGCTGTTCTAAATGTTTGGGTTCAATCTTACCCAAGCAAGTGGGAGATAGATAAGCATTCTGCAATTTATCCACAGCAGTAATAACACAAACCTGTTCGTTGCTGATACCTCTTTTTCTCTTTTCTTCCTTATCAAGACCATTCAATTCCTTTGATACTGAAAGATTAGATGGGATAGTTTCATCGTCGTAAAAACCATCCATATCTTGAACTTCTGCCACCTCGTAGCCAGCCTGTTCAATATATTCAAACTTTTCTGCTCTATTACGATGGTGACGTGGCATTCTTTTCAATTCTTCAATGAAGAAAGCCTTGTTTCTCTCACCAATGAAAGACAGCGGAATAAAGAACTCGTCACCTTCAACAATAGAGGGAAAACTATCTTGTTCGCCTTCTAACTGCATTATAAGAGAGCATACCTTGTGTCTGTTGTACCAAGCAGTTGCGAGGTTGATACCCATATCCTTTTTAATTCTGTTTAGACTTGCATTATAAAGGGTTAAGGTTAAAAACTCCATCCATTGCTTTACAGTTAATTTTGAATGATAGAGTAAAGTTCCATAAGTATCCCCGAAAGTTTTATCACAAGACTTACAAATGTATCTCTGCCTACCATCTTTTTTACCATTTTTATTTACAGAAGTGCTACCACATATAGGACAAACTAATTCTTCCCCTCTGTTTATAGTGCATTTTTCTAATAATGCCACTAATTCGGGTGGTAACACAACCTTACCTTTTTCAGTATTTTCATTTTTCTTCTTCATATCAATAATAATGGTGAGAAGTTCTGCAATCTGTTCTTCTGTCAAATTGACATTTTGAACTAAATCTTTTAAATCCTTTAACTTTGCCATTTTATAACCTCCACAGAAAATTATTTATACTTAATCGTATATTTTTCTGTAGTCATAAAATGTTTTTATGCATATTAACTAGAAATTTTTTTAAAAATCAATTATCAATACTTATCTAGAAATGGGAGAAAATTTAAAATAAATTAAAAAAACTATTGATTTTTTGAAATTCATGTGATATAATATGAAAAGATTATGAATAATGGCTTTGAAAGAGTGGGTTAGAAAACCCACTCTTTCGCATTGTATGAGGAGGGATAAAAGTGTCAAAGATAGACGACAGAGTCCTTGAGATTTCTGACGAATTGGCAGAAAAGATGAGCTTTTCGGTGGTCGATGTGGAATTTAAAAAAGAAGGACAGGAAAAAATTCTGAGAGTGTATATCGATAAAGACGGTGGTGTGGACTTAGACGATTGCGAAAAGTTCAGTCGTTCACTTGAAGAGATTTTAGATGAAGAAGATTTCATCGAGGAAGCCTATAGCTTGGAGGTTTCGTCACCCGGTCTTGACCGTCAACTAAAAAAGGAAAGAGAGTTTTTACACTATATTGGACGCGAGGTAGAGGTGAAGCTCTATAAAGAACAAGACGGATTAAAGGAATTTTCCGGCATCCTAAAAGATTTTGAAGGAAAAATTGCATCTATTGAGGTATCCGGTGAGGTTATAAAGGTAAACCCGAAAGATGCAGCATTTATAAAGTTATATTTTGAGTTTTAATAAAAGAAAGAGGGAGTAAAAATGGCAGAATCAAGAAAGAAAAAGAGTAAGGCGGAAGCTTCCAGGGCGGCAGAACTACTTAGTGCCTTAGAAGAATTATGCAGTGAAAAGAACATTAACAGAGATTTTATTTTAGATGCTTTAGAGGCGGCTTTGATGGCGGCATTTAAGAGAAATTTCCTGTCGGCACAAAATGTAAGGGTTGACTTAAACAGAACAACCGGCGACATTAAGGTGTTTGCAGAAAAGACTGTCGTTGAAGTGGTGGAAGACAAAAACTTCCAATATGAAATCTCTTTAGAGGATGCAAAGAAGATTGATAAAAACTATCAATTAGGTGATATCGTTGGAATCGAGGTTACACCAAAAGATTTCGGAAGAGTTGCAGCTTTGACTGCAAAACAGGTAGTAACTCAGAAAATTCGAGAGGCAGAAAGGGAAAACATATATGAGAGCTCTTCAAAAATCCTAAATAACATAGTTTTAGGAAGAGTTAAGCATATAGACGACGACGGCAGAGTTTTTGTTGAAGTTACACTCGCAGACGATAACGGTTCAGAGGTTGTAGAGGCACTCCTACCTTTGAACGAAATCCCAAAGACCGAGCAACCGCCGAAGGAACACTACGGACCTCGCCAGAGACTTACCTGCTATGTAAGTGAAGTAAAGGCAGGTAACAGAGGTACACAAGTGGTTATATCAAGAACACATCCGGGACTTGTTAAGGGTATGTTTATGAGAGATGTACCGGAAATTATAAACGGACTTGTTGAAATTAAGAGTATTGCAAGAGAAGCGGGTTCCAGAACCAAGATTGCCGTATTCTCACCTGATAAGGATATTGATCCGCAAGGTGCATGTATCGGTAAAAACGGACTAAGAGTTCAGCAGATAAGCGATGAATTAAAAGACGAAAAAATCGATGTAGTTAAGTGGAGCGAGGATCCGGCAGAATATATTGCGGCGGCTTTAAGCCCGTCTAAAGTTATTTCGGTTGAGATTAACGAAGAAGAAAAATCGGCAGCGGTAAAGGTGCCTGCATATCAGTTGTCGCTTGCAATTGGAAAATCCGGTCAGAATGTACGCCTTGCAGCTCGTCTTACCGGCTGGAAGATAGATATTACAGCAGTAGAAGAATAAAACATTAAAACCCCGTAAGAAAAGGAGATATTATGGCACATATTCCAAAGAGAATGTGTATTTCATGCCGAGAAATGTTCGAAAAACCGACACTGATAAAATTTGTAGTGGAGGATGGGGAAGTCGTAATCGACAAAACTCAGAAAAAATTTGGCAGAGGTGCATATATATGTAAAAAAGAGGAGTGCATCGAAAAAGCACAGAAAAAACGCACTCTTTCGGCAAAATTTAAAATGCCCGTGCCGGATAGTATCTATGAAGGCTTGCGAGGTGAAATTGATGGATAATGTTTTAGGGATGATTGGTCTTGCAAAAAGAGCAGGAAAGGTCGTAACCGGTGCTAAAAATTGTGAAGATTTTATTCGAAAAGGAAAATCGCATTTGATTATAATCGCCACCGACATTTCGGATAACGGTAAAAAAGCAATGGTTGATTGCTGCCGGTTTTATAAGGTAAAACTTATAGAATATGGCAAAAAGGAAGACTTGGGGAGATTTACCGGGAGTATTGAGAGAGCGGTTATATCGGTAAATGACAGAGGTTTTGCCAAGACCATTTTAGATAAATATCACGAATTTGCAAGGGAGGAATGAATTATATGGCAAAAGTACACGAAATAGCAAAAGAGTTAAATGTTACCAGTAAAGAAATTATAGAAAAATTAGCAGAATGCGGAATTGAGGTTAAAAGTCACTCATCGAGCCTGGAAGATGAGCATTTAGGCTTGGTTTTTGATATTTTCACAACCAACTACTCTGTTACCGAGGAGGATTTGGCAGAACTTAAGAAAAAAGCTGCTCCTAAAAAGGCAGAAAAGAAGGCTCCTGAAAAGAAAGTAGAAGAAAAGGCTCCTGAAGTGAAGGAAGATAAGAAGCCTGAGAAAAAAGCATCTGAAAAAACACCTGAGAAGAAGGCAGAACCTAAGAAGGCAGAACCTAAAAAAGAGGAGAAAAAGCCGGAGAAGAAGGCAGAGCCGAAGAAGGTTGAACCTCCAAAGCCAAGAAAGAAGCCAAAGGATGAGCCAAAAGAAAATCTTGCACCTCCGACAGAGGAAGATTTCGTTATAAAAGAAGATGACAAGCGTCGTTATGTTGACACAAGAACGTCCACTGTGGAAATCGAAAAAATCGAGTCAAGAGAAAGACTCGAAAACATGGTTACAGACAAGATGCGTGATATGCGTGGCGGCAGAAACAATAATAAGAAAAAAGGTCCACGCCGTGAAGACACAAGACAAGAGAAAAAGCAGGAGCAAAAAAAGGTTGAAGTAAAGCCACAGGGACCAAAGACCATTGAAATTCCTGAAATCATTACTGTTGGTGATTTTGCAAAGGCTATGGGAAAAACTGCCGCAGAAGTATGTATGAAGCTTATGATGCTCGGCGTTATGGCAACAGTTACCCAGAATATCGATTTTGATACCGCAACCTTAATCGCCGATGAATTTGGTATAGAACTCAAAAAAGAGATTATTATAACTAAGGAAGATATCTTATTTAGCGAAGAAGAAGATAAGCCTGAAGATTTAGTGCCACGTCCACCGGTTGTAGTTGTTATGGGTCATGTTGACCACGGTAAGACTTCACTTTTGGACGCTATCCGTGATACGTCTGTTACTGCAACAGAGGCCGGCGGTATTACTCAGCACATTGGTGCATATGGTGTTCGTTTAAATGACAGAGATATTACCTTCTTGGATACTCCGGGTCACGAAGCGTTTACCACAATGCGTGCCCGTGGTGCTCAGGTTACAGACGTTGCAATCCTTGTTGTTGCGGCAGACGACGGTATTATGCCGCAGACAATCGAGGCTATTAACCATGCAAAAGCGGCAGGTGTATCAATCGTTGTTGCAATCAATAAGATTGATAAGGAAGGTGCAAATGTAGAAAGAGTTAAGCAAATGCTTATGGAACACGACCTTGTTCCTGAAGAATGGGGCGGAGATACTGTATGTGTTGAGGTTTCTGCAAAGCAAAGAATAAATATCGACGGACTTTTGGAAATGGTGCTTTTGATTGCAGATATGCAGGAATTAAAGGCAAATCCGAATAAGCCCGCCAAGGGTACAGTAATCGAATCACAGATCGACAAGGGTCGTGGCCCTGTTGCCACAGTTTTGGTACAGGAAGGAACACTCCACGTTGGTGATATCGTAATTGCAGGAACTGCAGTTGGACACGTAAGAGCCATGGTAAACGATAAGGGCAGACGTGTTAAGGTGGCAGGCCCATCTACTCCTGTTGAGATTTTGGGTCTTTCTGAAACTCCAATGGGAGGCGACAACTTCAGGGTTGTAGCTGATGAAAAGATGGCAAGAGATGTTGCCGAGGCAAGAAAGCAGGAACAAAAGGAAACCCGATTCAATTCTGCAGTTAAAGTGTCTTTGGATAACTTGTTCTCGCAGATTGACGAAGGTAATATGAAGGAATTAAATATCATCATAAAGGCAGACGTTCAAGGCTCGGTTGAAGCGGTTAAGCAGTCTTTGGAAAAGCTGTCTAACGATGAGGTAAGAGTAAAGGCAATCCACGGCGGTGTCGGTGCGGTAAATGAATCTGACGTTATGCTTGCAAATGCATCAAATGCGATTATCGTTGGCTTTAACGTACGTCCTGATGCAGGGGCAGCAGCGGCAGCTGAACGTCAGGAAGTAGATATAAGACTTTATCGTGTAATCTATCAGGCAATCGAGGAAATCGAGGCCGCTATGAAGGGTATGCTTGATCCTGAATTTAAAGAAAGCGTTATCGGTCATGCAGAAATCCGCCAGACCTTTAAGGTTTCAGGCGTTGGTACAATTGCCGGAACTTATGTTACCGACGGTAAGATTACAAGAAATGCTGAGGTTCGTGTGGTAAGAGACGGTATCGTTGTACACGAAGGTAAAATCGATAGTTTAAAGAGATTTAAAGACGATGCCAAGGAAGTTGCAGAAGGCTTTGAATGTGGTATCGGTCTTGAGAAATTTAACGATATTAAGGAAGGCGATATCATAGAATGCTTCATTATGGAAGAGATTGAAAGATAAGGTGAGCATTTATGGCAAAAGACAGAATCAACAAGATTAACGAAGAGGTCAGACGGGAGCTTTCAAATATAGTAAGAGAGCTTAAAGACTCAAGAATCCCTATGATGACGAGCATTGTAGCGGTTCGTGTCACCAACGACCTAAGCTATGCCAAGGTTTATGTGAGTGTTATGGGTGATGAATTGGTGCAAAAAAAGGCCATTGAAGGCTTAAAGAGTGCATCGGGATTTGTTCGCCGTGAAATCGGAAGAAGGCTTCAGCTAAGACACACCCCCGAGTTCTTATTTGAACTTGACCACTCAATTGAGCAGGGGGCATATATAAATAAGTTAATCCACGATATAAACAGGGACTAAAAAATGTAGTTTGGGATGTAAAAAAGTCCAGATAGAAAAGGGGAATAAATTTATTCCCCTTTTCTATAAATAAACCTCGCCACCCGACGTACCCTCTTTACGCCTTCGGGTAACCCAAAACTAAAGTTTTGGCTCGGTTTCTTCGTTGTGAACATTTTTTCTATCCCTTACATGGAGTGATTTGAAAACTAAACTTTTAAACGGACTCTTTTATTTAAACTGCTATAATGTTTGGAGGAAAGCAAATGAAAAAAATTGCAGAAGCTATAAAAAAAGCGGAGAATATCATAATAACTGCCCATATAAGCGAAGATGCTGATGCTTTGGGGAGTGTATTTTCGTTGACTAAAGCGCTGAGAAACTCAGGGAAAAAGGTAACTGCTTTATTGAGTGATATTCCAGAGCGTCGCCTGCAATTTTTGGATTGTGAATATGTAGTCTATGAAGATGGAATGGAATTTTCTAATGATTTATTGATTTGTCTTGATACAGCTGATATAAAAAGATTAGGAAAGAGAGCCATACTTTTAGAAAAATCCAGATCAATATCCATAGACCACCATTACACCAACACAAATTTTGCGGAGATTAACTATGTTTCGGGTGAGTCTCCGGCAACAGGGGAGCTTATTTATAAACTAATACTTGAGCTGGGGCTTGAAATTACAAAAGATATTGCGGAATTTTTGTATGTGGCAATTTCCGGGGACACAGGCTCGTTTAAATACTCATCAACCACCCCCGAAACTATGAAAATTGTTGCCGATTTAATGGAAAAAGGCATCGACCACGCAGAGCTTTCCCACAGAATCCACGAAACCGAAAGCCTGAACACTATGCTTTTAAAAGGGCATATAATGTCGGAAATAAAAAGCTACTATAACGGATTGGCAAATATAGTGGTTTTGGATAATGAGACCTTTAAAAAGTTTGGGGTTTTAGAAAAAGATGTGGGAGATATTGTAAATATTCCGAGAATGATTGAAGGAACTGAGGTTGCCGTGTCGGTTCGCCAAGTGCCTGAAAGAATTAAGATAAGTTTTCGATCAAATGGAAAATATAATGTAAGTGACATTGCCAAAAATTTTGGCGGTGGCGGACACGAAATGGCGGCAGGTGCCGCAGTTGAAGGAAAGACTTTAGCCGAGGTTTTGGAAAAAATTGTTAAAGTCTTAGGAGAGTATTTAGATGATTGAATATGACAAAAATGCCATAGTTTATGAATATATAACCGAATTTTTGAGAAAAGATATTAAGAGACGCCCTGGGATTTTAGGGGAGCTTGAAGTTTATGCTAAAGAAAATTCGGTGCCGATTGTCCAACCCGAAACAGCACAGTTTTTAGAGGTTATAACAAGAATAAAACGACCTGATAGGATATTGGAGATTGGATGTGCAATCGGCTACTCGGCGATGCTTATGGCGGAAAACCTTGCAGAGGGCGGAAGCATTACCACCGTTGAGTGGGACGAGGAAATTGCCAAAATAGCCGAGGAAAATATAGAAAGAGGCGGATATTCTGATAGAATAAGGGTAATAAATGCCGATGCAAAAGAATTGATGCCCACTCTTTCGGGGGAATATGACATTATCTTTTTAGACGGCCCGAAAGCCCACTATATACATATGCTAAATGACTGTATACGTCTTTTAAAAAAGGGTGGGATTTTAATTGCCGATAACGTGCTATATAAGGGTATGACTGCAGATCCTGAGCATGTGGTAAGAAGAAAGATTACAATAGTAAAAAGGTTACAGCATTTCATCTCGGCACAGATGCAACACCCCGAGCTTTCGGCGGCACTCTTACCGTTGGGAGATGGAATTACAATTGCATGCAAAAAATAAAGGAAGTGAAAAATAATGGAAAAACCCGAATTGTTGGCACCGGGCGGCAGCCTTGAAAAGTTAAAGGTTGCGATTGAATATGGTGCTGATGCGGTATATATCGGCGGAGAGGCGTTTAGCTTAAGAGTGGCTGCCGAGAATTTTTCTATAGATGATATAAAAGAGGGTATAGCCTTTGCACATGATCGTGGGAAAAAGGTGTATTTGACTGCGAATATTTTGCCTCATAATGAGGACATTGACCAGTTTGAGGATTATGTAAAAGAGATACGTGATTTTGGTTTTGACGCGGTTTTAGTGGCGGATTTGGGGATGTTTGACGTCCTAAGAACCCTTGCCCCTGAAATTCCCATCCATATAAGCACCCAAGCCAATAACGTAAACTATAGAAGTGCATGTCTTTGGCATAAGATGGGTGCAAAGCGTGTGGTTTTAGCACGTGAGATGAGCTTTAAAGAAATCGAGGAGATAAGAAAAAGAACTCCTGAGGACCTGGAGCTTGAAGCCTTTGTTCATGGTGCGATGTGCGTTTCCTATTCGGGAAGGTGCTTGCTTTCTAACTATATGACCCAAAGAGATGCAAATCAGGGTGCATGTTCTCATCCGTGTCGGTGGAATTATTCACTTGTGGAACAAACCCGACCTGGTGAATATATGGATGTATTCGAAAATGAGCGTGGTACATTTATCTTTAATTCCAAGGATTTATGTATGATAAGGCATATTCCGGAGCTTATAAAAAGCGGAATTACATCCTTTAAGATCGAGGGAAGAGTCAAGACATCTTTCTATACTGCGACAATTATTAAAGCTTATAGGGAAGAAATAGACAGGTATTTTGAAGACCCCGAGAACTATAAATTTGACGAGAAAAATTATGAAGAACTTTGTAAAGTAAGCCACAGGCCCTATTCTACCGGCTTTTATCTTGGAAAACCCACCGCCAATGAGCAGGTCTATACCGACAGTTCATATATAAGAAACTATGATTTAATCGGTATGGTGGAAGACTATGATGAAAAAACAAAAATTGCCAGAATTTCTCAAAGAAACCGTTTTTTTGAAGGTGACGAGATTGAAATCCTGACGCCAAAAGGCCCTTATATAACCCAGAAAGTGGAATGGATAGAAAACGAAAATCATGAGAGAATCAGTGTTGCAAACCATGCCGAGATGACGATTTTTATACCCGTAATGGAAAAAATTGAAAAGGGTTCAATGTTAAGAAAAAAGCGTGACTAGAGAATAATTTAAAAAATCCTGCACACAATAATCCTTAGAAGGAGGGATTATTGATGAGTTGTTGTGGAAATATCAATAAGAGCATAAAGTGTACAGTTCAGGAATGTAAATTTCACTGTAACGACAAGGATTATTGCTCACTTGATTGCATTACGGTAGGAACACATGAGAAAAATCCTACCGATTCAAAGTGTACTGATTGTAAGTCATTTGAATTAGGTTTATAAAAAAAAGAAAATATCCGGAGGTTTCAGGGTTCTCCGGATATTTTTTTATTGTTGATTAAAAAGAAAAATTAAAAGTATGATATGGGCAACTAAAATGATAGGGATACCAAATACAAACTTAGGGTTCTGGGTTTTGTGGCGTACAGAATACATCGAAAGTAAAGCCCCAAGACTTCCGCCTATCATTGCCAAACCCAATAGCATGTTTGTTCTTATTCTTCTTTTTTGATGCCTTGATTTTCTCTTATCCAGCCAATATACTATAAATGTCAATATGTTTATAACTACAATATAAAAATAAAATTTATCCATCGCATTCCTCTAATTTTTGCTTTGCTGTTGTAAGCATAAGCTTTATTCTGTTTTCCTGATTAACCTGAGATGCACTTGCGTCATAATCTATTGCTACAATATTCATATCGGGGTTTTGGTCTTTTATGGGTTTCATCATACCCTTGCCACAGATGTGGTTGGGAAGACACCCAAAGGGCTGTGCACATACTATGTTTTTAACGCCCATATGTCCCAGCTCCATCATTTCTGATGTTAAAAGCCAACCCTCGCCCATTTTACAGCCGTGGTTTATGTAGTCTTTTCCAAGTTCAATAGTCGTTCTAAAAGGCGTTGGAGCTTTAAATCTGCCGTCGTCGGCTATTAGTCTTGAAATTTCCTCGTGTTTTTTCATTAAAAATTCATCGAAAAATTTTATAATGGGGTAGAGAAGCTTGCCACGTTTATAAAGTTCATAGTCTAATGCCATGTTATGGACACAATAGAGGATAAAATCCAAAAGTCCCGGCATATTTACCTCAGCACCCTCACTTACCAAAAAATCCACCAGATTATTGTTTCCCAAGGGTGAGTACTTAACGTATATCTCGCCGACCACTCCAACCTGTACCTTCTTTTCCTTTTTAACGGGAATTTTTGCAAAGGCGTCCAAAACCTTTATGCAATTTTTCTTGGCACGTTTAAAGGAGACTCCGTCTTTTTTCATGCCATCGGCCAGGATTTTTGTGTATTTTTCGGCTAAACTTTCAGCATCCCCCTTATTTATCTCGTAGGGTCTCACCTGATTTACTAAAGACATCAGTAAATCGGCATAAATGATTGCATAAAGTATGCGGTGAAAGATTGGAAGGGTAATGTTAAAGCCTGAGTGCTTTTCAACTCCCGAAAGGCTGAAAGATATTACCGGAACATCTCCAAATCCTGCCTTTTTTAAGGCTTTTCTTAAAAGAAATATATAGTTGGATGCACGACAACCGCCTCCTGTTTGAAAAAGTATCAAGGCAGTCTTTTTCGGGTCATATTTTCCGCTCATTAAAGCGTCTATAAATTGCCCGATTACAAGGATTGCCGGGTAACAGGTGTCGTTATGGACATATTTTAAGCCGGTTTCGATAATATCTTTGCCTTGACTTTCCAAAAGCTCCATGTTGTACCCGTAATTTTTTAAAACCTGCATTATGAGTTTAAAATGCATAGGCAACATATTGGGTACTAAAATGGTGTAGTCTTTTTTCATTTCTTTGGTAAAAGGTATGTAATTTTCCATCATTCATCCTCCTCTAAAACTGCCAAAAGACTTCTTAGTCGGATTTTTACCGCACCTAGATTTGTGATTTCGTCAATTTTTAACTGTGTATAGAACTTGCCGTTTTCTTCTAAAATCGAACGAACTTCGTCGGTGGTTATGGCATCAACTCCACACCCGAAGGACACCAACTGCACAAGCTGGGTGTCTTTATGTGCCACAGCATAATTTGCAGCTTTATATAACCTTGCATGGTATGTCCATTGATTCAGGACACCTACCTTTGGCGTGTCGGCTAAGTGACATATGCTATCCTCTGACACCACAACAAAGCCCAAAGAATTTGCAAGCTTGTCTATTCCATGAATAATTTCTGAGTCGATGTGATATGGTCTTCCTGCTAAAATCATTATGCGTTTTCCATTTTTTCGGGCAAAGTCCAATGCTTCTTCGCCATGCTGTCTTACCATGTTAATATAACTTTCATATTGGCAAAAACCGTAATCTACTGCTTTTTTTACTTCACCCAGCTTGAAATTAAAGCTGAATTCTTTGTTTAAATATCTTAAAAGCTCACGTGATAGCTCGGCTTTTTTATTTATATTCAAATACGGCGATAAAAATTTCACTTTTGATAGATTTTCCATATTGCCCGATAAAAGCTCTGAATAATATGCAACCACAGGGCAGTTATAGTGGTTAGCACCTGATTTTTCGTCCACGTTATATGTAAGACAGGGGTAGAAGATATAATCTGCTCCCTTTTCGATTAACTCCTCAATGTGCCCGTGCATAATCTTTGCAGGATAGCAGGCGGTATCGGAAGGAATTGAAAATTGACCTTTTTCATAGGTGCTTCGCTTGGACATATCAGATACGATTACCCGAAATCCCAATTCTTCAAAAATTCCATGCCAAAGAGGGAGTAGCTCATACATACCAAGTGCTAAAGGAAGCCCGATTGTACCGCGTGTGCCATGGGTTTTTGGAAGGGATTTTAAGTAATCTCTTTTATATTCATAAAGGTTTGGAAGAGGGGACTCGTCACCGAAGTTTCCGGCACCCTTTTCGCATTTATTTCCTGAAATGTATTTTTTTCCGCCGGCAAAGGTATTGATTGTAAGATAACATCGGTTTTCACAACCCTTACAGGTGGTAGCACGGGAGGTGTGGGTGAAATTTTCTAAAGCATCGGGAGTTATGATGTTTGACGACTTTGCCTTCATAGAATAAAGTGCCGCGCCAAACGCTCCCATAAGCCCTGCGATTTCGGGTCTTATAACATTTTTCCCAAGCTCAATCTCAAGGGCTCTTAAAACTGCATCGTTATAAAATGTTCCGCCCTGAACAACTATGTTTTCACCCAATTCATCAACAGATGTTGCTCTTATAACCTTATAAATTGCGTTTTTAACCACGCTGATAGATAGACCGGCCGAGATGTTTTCAACTGTTGCTCCGTCTTTTTGAGCCTGCTTAACTGAGGAGTTCATAAATACCGTGCAGCGGCTTCCAAGATTTACAGGATTGTCACCCCAGAGCCCTTTTTCTGCAAATTCTGCAATTGGGTATCCCATAGATTTTGCAAAGGTTTCCAAAAACGACCCGCACCCTGATGAACAAGCTTCGTTGAGCATAATGCTGTCTATAGCATTATTTTTGATTTTAAAGCATTTAATATCCTGTCCGCCAATATCTAAAATAAAGTCAACATTTGGGCGGAAATATTTTGCGGCAGTATAGTGGGCGATGGTTTCAACAACGCCAAAATCAATAGAAAAGGCGTTTTTAATAAGCTCTTCGCCATAGCCTGTCACAGCACTTCCTGAGATTTCTATATTATCTCCACATAGCCTATAGATTTCTTCTAATTGTTCTTTTATAATCTCAACGGGATTACCCTTATTTGATGAATAAAAACTATATAAAAGTTCACGGTTTTCCGAGATAAGGCATAGCTTGGTTGTGGTAGACCCGCAGTCAATTCCAAGGTATGCCGGGCCCCTATAGATCGAAATATCACCCGCCGGCACATTGGCGTTTTTGTGTCTTTTGGAAAATTCTAAGTAATCTTTTTCTGAACAAAATAACGGTGGGAGGGTGTTATAATCTGCGGTTGCTTTTGCAGATTTCACCTTTTCTGCAAGCTCGGTTGGATTAAATACATTCTCTGAGTTTTCTGCAAAAAATGAAGCTCCCAAAGCTACGGAAGTTCTTGCGTAATCAGGGAATATTGCATTTTCTTCAGAGAGTTTCAGAGTTTCTTTAAAACATTCTCTCAAACCCTCGCAAAAAGACAAAGGTCCGCCTAAAAACAGGACTTTCCCCTTGATTTTTCTGCCCTGTGCAAGACCTGCGATGGTCTGGTTAACAACCGCCTGGTAAATACTTCTTGCAATGTCCTCCTTTTTAGCACCCTGATTTAGAAGAGGCTGAATGTCGGTTTTTGCAAAAACACCGCAACGTGATGCTATAGGGTAGATTTTATTATATTTAAGACTCATTTCGTCGAGTTGGTCGGTGGTGACGTCTAAAAGGGTTGCCATCTGGTCTATAAATGCACCTGTTCCGCCGGCACAGGAACCGTTCATACGCTCGTCGGTGCCGCCTTCAAAAAAGATGATTTTTGCATCCTCCCCGCCAAGCTCAATCACACAGGATGTATCGGGAGCAAGACGTTTTATGGTTTCGCTGGTTGCCGAAACCTCCTGAATAAAGGGAAGATTTAATTCTTCCGAGATGCCAAGGCCTGCAGAACCGGAAATATATAATTTTATATCTTCGCCGTTTGTTTTTTTGGCAATTTTTAAGAGGACTTCGCTTGTTTTTTCGCGGACCCGGGAAAAATGACGCTCATAATTTTCATCGATGATTTTTCCATCTTTTAAAAGAACGTATTTTATGGTTGTAGAGCCGATGTCTATGCCTACTGAAAAACTCACTTGTCCTCACCTCTTTTCTAAAAAATTCTACATATTATACCCTGTAATTTTACTCCAAATAAAAAAATATGTCAACAATTTTCGTCATATTAAGACCAAATTTACAATTAAATGAAGAAAAATTTACGATAATTTAACTAATTTCATAATGTTTTATGAAGTATATGGATTTTAAAATAATTGTGTAATAAAACCAAAAAATACTTGACAATTATAGTATATTAGTATAAAATATTGGTGTATGCTTTATGTTTCTTTAAACTACTAATCCGGGTGTGTTGTTATATCGGGATTATTGTATATATAAAAAATAATAATTTCATATTCAGCATCCCCGTTTTTTGTTGGAATAGCTAAAAAAAAATAACTATGGGGGTGAAAAATAAAATGCCAAACACAATTTTAATAGTGGTGGCGATTGTGCTTTTTCTTTTGAATATTGCATCTTTTATAGCAGGTGTTACATATAGAAAAAAGATTGCCGAAGCAGAGATTGGTTCAGCTGAGGCAAAGGCAAAATCTATATTAGAAACTGCAGAAAAGGAAGCAAAAGCCAAGAAGCGTGAGGCTTTATTGGAAGCAAAGGAAGAAAATCAAAAGCTAAGAAGCGTTTTAGATGCGGAAATCAAGGATAGAAGACGTGAAGTTTCAAACCAAGAAAAACGCATAAACCAAAAAGAAGAAAATCTGGATAAAAAGACAGAAAATTTAGAGAAAAAAGAACAAACATTAAACCAAAAACTAAAAGATGTCGAAGAAAAGATGTCAGAACTTGACGAGGTCAAGAAAAAGCAGATGGCAGAACTTGAAAAGATTTCAGGAATGACCAGCGAAGAAGCAAAAGAGGCACTTATTAAAGACATTGAGGTTCAGGCAAGGCATGAAGCCGCAATAATGGTTAAAGAAATTGAACAGCAGGCAAAAGAGACAGCAGAGAGCAATGCAAAAAATATTGTTGCATCTTCAATCCAGAAGGTGGCAGCAGACCATGTTGCCGAAACTACTGTTTCTGTAGTAAATCTTCCCTCAGATGAAATGAAGGGAAGAATCATAGGCAGAGAGGGACGAAATATCAGAACTCTCGAACAGTTAACAGGTGTTGATTTAATTATCGACGATACACCTGAGGCTGTTATCCTTTCAAGCTTCTCTCCAATCAGAAGAGAAGTTGCAAGACTAACCCTTGAAAAGCTTATTGTTGACGGTCGCATACAACCGGCAAGAATAGAGGAGTTAGTTAATAAATCACAAAAAGAAGTTGACCAAATCATAAAGCAAGAGGGTGAAAATGCTACATTTGAAACAAATGTACACGGACTTCATCCAGAACTTATCAAGCTTTTAGGAAAGCTCAGATACCGTACAAGTTACGGACAGAATGTGTTAAAGCACTCAATCGAGGTATCTCACTTGGCCGGTGTTATGGCGGGAGAACTCGGCGTTGACGTAGCTTTGGCTCGCCGTGCCGGACTTTTGCACGATATCGGAAAAGCTGTTGACCATGAGGTTGAAGGCTCACACATCACAATCGGTGCTGACATCGCAAAGAAATATAAAGAAAACAATGATGTCATCCATGCAATTATGGCACACCACGGCGATGTTGATGCAGAAACCTTAATTGCACAGCTGGTACAGGCAGCAGATGCTATTTCTGCCGCAAGACCGGGTGCAAGACGTGAAAATCTTGAAACTTATATTAAGAGATTACAACAACTCGAAGAAATCGCAAACGGTTTTGACGGGGTTGAAAAATCATATGCTATTCAGGCAGGCCGTGAAATCAGAGTAATGGTAAAACCTGAAGTGGTAAATGACCAGGGCATGATTTTAATTGCCAAGGATATTGCCAAGAAGATTGAATCTGAACTTGAGTATCCGGGTCAAATCAGGGTAAGCCTGATAAGAGAGACACGAGCAGTGGATTTTGCTAAATAGGAAGTATAGGGTTACTTTTAAGTAACCCTTATTTTTTAAAGATTTACCTTTATTAGAATGGAGATAATTTATGAAGATTTTGGCAATAGGCGATATTGTCGGCAGAATCGGCAGAGATGCCACTATAACATATCTTGAAAGACACAAGGTGAAGTATGACCTTATAATTGCAAACGGTGAAAATTCCACCCACGCAAATGGGATGTCAAGAGTTGTTTATAAAGAACTCACAGACTGCGGTATCGACGGGTTTACCATGGGTAACCACACCTGGGGATGCCCTGATGTTATAAATCTTATGAAGTATAACGACAATTTAATCCGCCCTGCTAATTTTGATGCAGAATGCCCGGGGCGTGGGAGCATGATTTTAAAGGCAAGAAACGGAATGTCGGTTGGTGTTATAAACTTAATCGGCAGAACTTATATGCCAAATCCCGCCGATTCACCTTTTACTGCCATGGTGCGTGAATTAGAGGAGTTATCGGGTAAAGCGGATATTGTTTTGGTAGATTTTCATGCAGAGGCAACAAGCGAAAAAGTAGCTATGGGATATTTCTTAGACGGAAAAGTCACAGCAGTTTTCGGAACTCACACCCATATCCAGACCGCTGATGAGCAAATTTTACCCAAGGGCACAGGCTATATCACCGACCTTGGGATGACCGGACCTATTCATTCGGTTTTGGGGATGGATAAGAATATCATAGTAAATCGGTTTTTAAACGGTATGCCGTCAAAGTTTGAGGTGGCAACAGGAAGAGGACAATTCTGCGGCGTAGAATTTGAAATTGACGATGAAACAAAAACCGTAACGGATGTTAAGAGAATATTTGAGAGATATTAAAAATGGTGCGGAAGTCCGCACCATTTTTTTACTTTTCTTCTTCCTCTAAAACAGGTTCTTTTTCAACTTCTTCTTTTTCAATTTCTTCCTTGGCATCTTTTGAAACATCTTCAACGCCAGAGCCGGTCGGAAGGTCTGTTCCGGGGTCTGAGCCCCAACATGAACATAGGGAAAGAGTCATAACCGATACCATTAAAAGTGCTACAATTTTTTTCATAGAGAAAACCTCTTTTCAATAAATTCCAACACCGAAATTGGGTGTATACCAAAGTATATGATATTTTATTTAAAATATGCCCGATAAATATTTTAAATATCTGTTGAAATAAGAGAAAAAATAGTGTATAATATGTATAAATATGCAATATCATTTAAAAAGATAGGTGATAGACTATGAAAAAAGTTGTGATAATTCCAAACCCTACAAAAGATAAAGACCTTTTGGTGACAAAGGCGTTAGTAAAATATCTAAACGAAAAAGCCGAGCTTTTCATGGAAGAAAAGTTTAAAAACTCGGGGCTTTTGGTTGAATATAAAAATGAAGGCTTATATGAAGGTGCCGATGCCGTTATAGTAATCGGTGGCGACGGTACAATGCTTCAGGTATCCGACCCCTGCAGTAAATATAAAATCCCTGTTATGGGGATAAATTTAGGCAGAATCGGGTTCATGACCGAGGTGGAGGTGGATGAATTGGAATCCGCCTGTGACAGGTTATTGGCGGGTGATTATCGCTTGGAAAAGCGTATGATGATGGATATATGTGTGGAAAAATCGGGTGAGGCTAAAAATGTTTTCTCAGCATTAAATGATGCGGTAATATCAAAAACCGATGCCAAGATGATTGCAGTTGACCTTTATGCTAACGATAATAAAATAAATGTCTACACTGCCGATGGAATCATCATCGCAACCCCGACCGGCTCTACCGGTTACTCACTTTCTGCCGGCGGACCTGTTGCCGACCCTTGTATGGAGTTGTTTTTAGCATCTCCCATATGTGCACATATGCTAAATAGCCGGCCGGCAGTTATGCCTGCTGATAAGGATATTGTACTGGTTATCACTGGCGGCAATGCGACTTTGACTGTTGACGGAATTGAAACCGAGAAGATTTATGAGGGCGACCGTGTAAAAATCACAAAATCCGAAAGATGTGTGGATATTATAAAGATGAGCAAATGCTCGTTTTACGATGTACTTATCAATAAACTGTCATAAACCAAGGAGTTTTAAAATGAAAAGAAACAGACACGCAAGAATATTAAAAATCATAACAGAAAACCCAATCCAGACTCAGGAGCAATTAACAGAAATCTTAAGAAACGAAGGATTTGCGGTGACTCAGGCAACAGTTTCCAGGGACATAAAGGAGCTCGGGCTTATTAAGGTTTCATCGGGTGAGGGTGGATATAGATACGCACAAGGCAAGCAGGCAAGGGAGAATAGCCATAACATAAACGTCTTTTCAAAGGCAGTTGTTAGTGTGGAATATGCTTTGCATACAGTGGTTGTAAAAACCTTTTCTGGAATGGCACAAGGTGTGGCAGCGTCTTTGGACCAGATGCCGGAGGAAGAAGTCTTAGGCTCAATTGCAGGAGACGATACTATTGTTCTTATTATGAAGAGCGAGGATGCGGCAAAGAGGATTGTACCCAGGTTAGAAAAACTGTTTAGAAATATTTAATTTGCCTTGGAGTGAGGATTTAATATGTTAAAAGGGCTTGATATTAAAAATGTAGCTGTTATTGAAAAAATAAATATTGAATTTTTGGAAGGTCTTACAGTTTTAACAGGAGAGACGGGTGCCGGAAAATCAATTATCATAGATTCTATAAATATGATTCTCGGTGCCAGGTCTAATAAGGCTCTGGTTCGTCATGGCTCGGATAAGGCGGTGGTTTCAGCGTTATTTGATGTTGATGAGGAAACCGGGAAGAAGCTTTCAGATTTTGGAATAGACCCGGAGGATGGCGAGATTATAATAAGCCGTGACCTTACACCGGAGGGGAAGAGCAATGCCCGAATTAACGGTATGATGGTCCCTATGGGCGTTTTAAAAGAGATAGCGGCGAGCATGGTAAATATTCATGGTCAACAGGATAGCCGCGATATTTTAGACCGTGAAAAGCATATAGAGTTTTTGGATTTATTCGGTGAAAACGGGGAGATTTTAAAAAGATATAAAGAAAAATACGATTCTCTTCGAAAAACCAAGAAAAAGCTTTTAGATTTGGAAATTGACGAAGAGGAAAAGTTAAGACGAATAGACCTCTTAAATTATCAGTGCGACGAAATTGAGAAGGCAGAATTAAAGGTTGGGGAAAAGGAAGAGCTGGAAGTTGAGAGAAAAAAGATGCAAAACCTGACCCATATTGCCGAAGGCGTGTTTGGTGCGTATAGCGTGTTATATGAAAATGAGACTATGTCTGCCTATGACGGAGTGTGTCGGGCAGAGGATGCCTTATCAAAGGCGGCAGCCTATGATAAGGATATAGAAAAGATTTTTTCAAGAGTAAGTGATATAAAGTATGCAATAGAGGATGTTGTTCACGAGCTTAAGGGCTTTGACGTGGAGTTTGACGAAAACCGCTTAAACGACATTGAGGAAAGGTTAGATACCATAACAAAGCTTGAGAAAAAATACGGCGGGGATACCGAAAGTGTTCTTGGGTATTTTGAAAAAATCTCATTAGAGCTTGAAAATATAAAAAACAGCGACGAGATTATAGAAAATCTCAAAATAGAAATTCAAAAAGAAGAAGAGGATTTAATAAAAATCGGCAGAGAGTTAAACGAAAAAAGAAGGATTGACTCAGAAAAACTATCAAAGCTTATAAAAGACGAACTAACAGAACTCGATATGCCAAAAGCTGACTTTGAGGTTTTAGTAGAGGGGTCTGACGAGTTTTTAAAAAACGGTATGGACCGCGTGGAATTTATGATTACCACAAACCCCGGCGAGCCGCTAAAACCATTGACAAAGGTTGCATCGGGCGGGGAACTCTCGCGTACTATGCTTGCCATAAAGACCGTTTTATCAGGTCTTGGCGGCGGTGAGACCTTGATATTTGATGAAATTGACACAGGTGTTTCGGGCAGAGCTTCGCAAAAGATTGCCTCTAAATTATGGCGGCTTGGCAGAAAAAATCAGGTGATATGTATAAGCCACCAACCTCAGCTTGCCGCATATTCCGATAACCACTTCTATATTGAAAAGACGCAGGACGAGGACACAACAAAAACGATGGTTAAAAAGCTCTCGGATGAAGAAAGAATCGGGGAGCTTGCAAGGATAATCGACGGTGAGAACATAACCGATGCGGCCAAAGACCATGCTCGTCAGATGATAGAAAATGCAAAGGCTGTATGTTGGGAGTTGATTTCTTGAAAGAAATTGGAACGGTTGAGAGGATAGATAAAGATTTTTTGTGGGTTCGGGTTAATAGAAAATCCGCTTGCGGAGAAAACTGTGCTACTTGTAAAGGCGGGTGTGTACCCACCGAGCGGACTGTATGTGTTAAAAACACCAATGAATGTCGGGTGGGGGATAAGATTATTTTAGAATTGGAAACTAAAAAGGTGATGGGAGCTGCGTTTTTGGTATATATTCTGCCCCTTTTGTCACTTGTTTTAGGGTATTTCTTGGGAGAATATTTTTTTAAAAGTGAAGGGAAATCTATTATTGTGGGAGCTATTTTAATGGTTTTATCCTTCGTACCCATTCGGATTTTTGATAAAAAAAGCAAGGGAAAATATATAGCAGAGATTTGCGGGATAATAGAAAAAAACGCTGATGATCTTTAATCATCAGCGTTTTTAGTATCCTCTGTTTTTTCGCCGGTTTCCGCAGTTGGGATTTCGTTTGGGACATTATCCAAGGTATCAAAGGTGTAGCCCTCCGAGATAAGGTAGTCGATAATCTGGGGAAGTGCCTTTATATTTACCTTTTTTGTCGCCGAATCGTGCATCAAGATTACCAAATCCTCTTTGCCCTTGGATGAACTTTTAACTCTTTTGATAAGTCCATCTACAGTTGGGGATTTTGATTCAGCATCCCCTGAGAGTGAGTTCCAGTCACAGTATCGGAATCCGGCATCTTTTAAGAGTACTTTATATTCCTGCTTTGCCTTTCCGTATGTTCCGGCGTCATAGCTTCCGCCCGGAAACCGGAATATTTTTGGGTAATTCTTATCGCCTGTGATATTGCATATTATTGCGTGTGCCTTGTCAATCTCCGACATAAATGCCGTACCCGATGCATATAAATCACTGTAATCATGGGAGTATGAGTGGTTTGCCAGGAGATGTCCTTCTGAGTGAGCCCGAAGAGCTATCCCAGGGTTTTTTTCGGCAAGCGAGCCTGCCAAAAAGAAGGTGGCTTTTATGTCGTAGCGTCTTAGGATATCTAATATGTGTGGGGTCACCGAAGTTGTCGGACCGTCATCAAAGGTCAGATATGCGGTTTTTACTCCGTCGCCTTTAGGTAGTGTTTTTAAGATGTCAGGCTCGGTTTCGGGGAGAGGCTCGGTTTTAATATTGGTATTATCCGAAATTGGAGCCTCAGCTGGCGGAGTCGCCCCGGGTTTATCAAAATTTTTCTTTACAGAAACAAAAGAAAGGATTATAATAATAGATGAGAGGATAGTTACAAAAATGCTTATGGTTCGCTGCTGTTTTCTTAGCTGCTCGAGTCTTCGTTTTTGACGTTTTATATCCAGCTCTGTTCTGGTTGCCATATTATTTTCTCCTCTCTTTATTATAGTATTGATATTATACTATAATTTAAGACAAAATTCAACAAAAAATAATAAAATATTTTATAATTTAGTGGGTAAATTTTTGAAATTTCAGGGAGGAAAATAGTATGGATATATTTGTAGCAATTTTGTCGGTTATTTCCTTCATAGTGTCCTGCGGAACGGCGGGGTATAACAGTACATATCAGATGATTACCGAAAACCCGATGGTGGAGGTAAAAAAAGAGCCGGAATCGGTTCCGGAGGCAGAAAATACGCATATCATAAACGGGGATTTTTATAGTTTTGACAATAAAGGCAGCGGTTGGGGGTTTGTAAAGAAAAAGGGTTTAGAGCCGGAAATTTATAAGTCAACGGCCCAGATGTTTGAAACCTATAGCACATACTACCTTGACCCGAAACGTACAAAAAACATATATTTAACCTTTGATGAAGGCTATGAAAATGGATACACTGCCACTATTTTAGATATTCTAAAGGAAGAAAAGGTGCCGGCGGCATTCTTTATAACCGGCCCGTATCTTGAAAAGGAAACGGCACTTGTAGACAGAATGGTAAATGAAGGGCATGTTGTGGGAAATCACACCGTAAACCACCCCAATTTACATAAACTACAGGACCCACAAAAGATTGCCGACGAGTTGGGTGGGCTAAACCATGTGTTCTTCGAAAAATACGGTAAAAATATGAAATATATGAGACCTCCTGAGGGTGAATATAGCAGACGGGTTTTGGCCGTGGCACAAAATCTTGGATATAAGACTATACTCTGGAGCTTTGCCTATAAAGATTGGGATACAAAAAACCAAAAGGGTAAGGACTATGCTTTTAATCAGGTGACCCCATATCTTCACGACGGTGCGATTATTCTTTTGCATGCTGTATCTAAGGATAACACAGAAGCCCTAAGGGATATTATAAATTACGCTAGACAAAACGGTTACCGGTTCGCAAGCCTTGACGAGCTGGAATAACAGAAAGGAATTTTTTATGCCGGAGAAGGAAAACGTTCATAAAAACCACAGAAACAGACTAAGACAAAAATTCATAGAAAATGACATTGAGGCTTTGCAACCACATGAAGTGTTGGAGCTGTTGCTTTTCTATGCCTACCGCCAACGTGATACAAACGAGATTGCCCATAATCTTTTGAAAAAGTTTGGGTCTTTGTCGGGTGTATTTGAGGCGGATATAAATAGCCTTCAAGAGGTGGAGGACGTAGGATATAACACGGCGGTGTTTTTAAAACTTCAGGGAAATATCCAAAGATATTACATGAAGGAAAAGTTTTCAAAGATGCGAAATCTTCAGATAACACCGCAAAATATCGGCGAATATGCAAGACATCTATTCTACGGCTACACCGATGAGGTATTCTATCTTATATCACTAAACTCAAACTGCGAGGTGATATCCGCCGATATAATTTCAAAAGGCACGGTAAACAGTAGCGTGGTATATTCCCGTGAGGTTGTGAAAAAAGCACTGGAAACCAAGGCGGTTTTCGTAATCCTTGCCCACAACCACCCAAACGGTGTCCTTGCTCCGTCAGAGGGAGACGTTAAGACCACAAAGGTTTTAGCCGAAGCTCTGAACTTTATAAATGTAAAGCTGATAGACCACGTGATTGTGGCAAGGGGCGAGCATATCAGTTTATTTAAGGATTATAAGATTTTGTAAAAAAACAGGCACTTTAAAAAGTGTCTTTTTTCTTGAAAAAAATTTCTGATTGGTGTATAATCAATATGTAAATTTTAAAATACACGAGGTAAAAAGATGATAATAGACATAAAAAAAGCAATCCTACATATTTTAGACTGTAACTCCGGGGCGGGTATTTTCTCGGAGGAGGAAATCGACCTATCAGACAATATGGTTTCGGCATACTTTACAAAGCATATAGAAAAGGTATATAACGATGCGGGGCTAAGACGTGGCGAATTTACCGACAACAGCGGCTTTAAATATCACTTAAAAGAGTATGTGTCGGGTGACATTTCGTTTGCAAATTTTTCGCTCTTTATTGCAGAAAGACTATATGAAAATATCAAAAACTCGGAGGATGTTGAATCCTCGGATATTGCCGTAATAGAGTGCATAATAAAGGACAGAAAAATCATGGCAATCTTGAAGTTCGACAATAAAGTAGGCTATGTTCATCAGGTGAGTCAGGAAGGTGGTAAAATCAAAAATGAGATTATAAACCACTATGCAATCCTTCCGCCGATTACTAATAAAATTACAAGCTATGCCTTTATTGATATGGAGGATTTTACAATCCGCTATAAGGGTAAGAAGATTACAATAGATGGGGAGAAGCTGGATTTGATAGCCGATGCCTGTTTGGAATGTATATTTGATATTTCGGTGAGGGAATCCTATAATGCAGTGAGAAAAATTGCAAAGAACGTGTCGGCAGAGTACGGTGCGTCGGAAATAGAAACCGAGGCGAGAATGAAAAAGTATGTAAAAGAAACAGCCGTGGCGAAAGAAGAAATCAACGTTGAAGATGCGGCAGAAGAGATGTTCTCGGGGCTAGTTTCTGCAAAGCATGATTTCTGCGAAAAGTTAAAGGAGGCAAATGTCCCTGAAAAAATCGAGATGAACCCGTATATAGCAAAAAAGGTAAATGCAAATATCAGGCTTGTGACAGATACGGGAGTAGAGATACTGTTTCCCTCCGAATATTATAAAGATGATGAAAATATAAGTATAATAAACAATGACGACGGGACTATCTCGGTACAGATAAATAATATAAATAAGCTGACCAATAAGTAGGAGTAAAAATGGCAGATTTTAATGAATTTCTAGGGGTTGGGATGAAGGTCACACCCTATACAGTTAAGAATAAAAAAATACCCGAAGCCTTTTCGGGGTTTCGGATTGCCCATTTATCAGACCTTCATTGTGAGCCGAAAAAGGGGTTAGTGTCGGAGGTGGCAAAACTTCGTCCTGGAATTATTGCCATGACGGGGGATATGACCGATGACAAAAAACCTTACGGCACATTTATAAAGCTATTGGAATCGTTATTAAAAATTGCACCATGCTTTATAGTTTCGGGAAACCACGATGTGAAAAGGGCAGGTTTTAAAAAGTTGGTAGAGGAATGTAAAAATCTCGGTGCTATATTTTTACAAGACGAAACAAAAGAGATAACCTTTGGGGATGAAAAAATAATAATTTCAGGGATTGAAGACCCGAAGGCTCGATGCGAGAGTATTATAGAGAAAAACATAAAAGTGTCTTTAGAAAAACTAAAAAGAGATGATGCTTACGAGATCTTACTATTTCACAGGGCAAATAAGGTTGAGCTGTTAAAAGATGAAGGCTTTGACTTAATTCTTTCAGGTCATATGCACGGCGGACAGATGAGAATTCCGGGCGTTGGTGGGATATTAGGGCCGATGTCTTCATTTGCAACGAAAGAGAGACCGATTCTTCCAAAATTCTCGGGTGGATATTATAAAGTGGGGGGAAGTGACGTGATAGTGAATTGCGGACTGGGAAACCCTGTGCCCCTGCCACGGTTTGGAAACCCTACAGAGATTTGTTTAATTACCTTTGAGAGAGAATGAGGACTTTTAAATATGCAAGAATTTTTATTATATTTAATAATTATGCATAAAAATCGGAAAAGCGGTTGACAAATTATCAAAAAAGTTGTATTATACTCTTAAGTAAATTTATTCTATTTAATAAGAAAGAAGGATTTTTTATGAAATTAAAGAAAGTATTATCACTACTTATGGCAGGTGCTATGGCTACTGCAATGCTAACCGGCTGCGGTAAGAAGGAAGACGTAAAGTTAACTATTCTTGATACCGAATATGCAGTTGAAGATTATGCAATCTGCGTTGCTAAGGAAAACACAGAATTGCTTGATAAAATCAATGTAGCATTGGCAGAAATGAAGGCAGACGGAACAACTCAGAAGATTGTTGACAAGTACATCCAAGGCAAGGCTCACGACTTGGTATTCCAGCAAGATGCAGAAGGCAAGGAAGAGCTTCACATGGCTACAAACGCACAGTTCCCTCCATATGAATACTATGAAGGCGATAAGATTGTAGGTATTGATGCTGAAATGGCAGCAGCTATTGCTGATAAATTAGACATGAAGCTTGTTATCGACGATATGAAGTTTGATGCAATCATCACAGCTGTTCAAACAGGCAAGTCTGATATGGGTATGGCTGGTATGACTGTTACAGAAGACAGATTAAAGAATATCAACTTCTCAGAAACTTATGCAACAGGTATCCAATCAATCATCGTTAAAGAAGGCAGCGAAATCAAGTCAGTTGATGACCTTTATAAAGAGGGTGCCAACTACTTGGTAGGTACACAAAAGGGTACAACAGGTGATATCTACTCAGAAGACGATTTTGGTGCAGACAGAGTTATGAAGTATGCATCAGGTAACGAAGCAGTTCAGGCATTAGTGGTTGGTAAGGTTGATTGTGTAATCATCGATAACGAACCAGCAAAGGCTTATGTTGAAAAGAACAACAACAAATAATTTATGAAATGCTTTTTGCGGGGCGGACTTTCTTTTCCGCCCCGTTTTTACGCACATGACTAACAAGGTAGGAGGAAAAGTTTAAGATATGCAATCCTGGTACTTAGATATGAAGGAAGATTTCATTCTTAATTTTATAGAACAAGAACGCTGGAGATTTTTAACCACCGGTCTTAAAAATACGCTGATAATTACCTTCTGGGCCCTTTTGCTCGGTATTCTTCTCGGCGTTATAGTAGCAATTATTAGAGCAAGTTTTGATAAAACTGCTCCCACAATGAAAAAGGGCGTGAAAAAATTTATTTTCTGGCTCATTAACGGTGTTTGTAAGATATATCTTACCGTAATCAGAGGCACACCGGTAGTCGTTCAGTTGATGATTATGTATTACATAATTTTTGCCACATCCAGAAACAGTATTATGGTGGCGGTATTGGCATTTGGTATCAATTCGGGTGCTTATGTTGCAGAGATTGTCCGCTCGGGTATCATGTCGGTTGACGCCGGGCAGTTTGAAGCGGGCAGAAGCATTGGATTTAACCATGTAAAAACTATGTCTTATATTATAATCCCGCAGGCATTTAAAAACGTTTTGCCGGCATTGGCAAACGAGTTTATTGTGCTTTTAAAAGAAACTTCGGTTGCGGGTTATGTTACAATAAGAGACCTTACTATGGGTGGCGATATTATACGTGCCAGCACCTATTCGGCGTTTATGCCGCTTATTGCTGTTGCGATTATTTATCTTTTGATGGTTATGATTTTAACATGGCTTGTGGGTAAACTTGAGAGGAGGCTAAGAAATGATGAAAGATAATGAAGTAATCATTAAAACCGAGGAACTATGTAAATTCTATGGTAAAGATGACTCTATCAAGGCTTTGAACCATGTTAACGCAGAAATAAAAAAAGGTGAAGTGGTGGTTGTAATCGGGCCGTCGGGCTCGGGAAAATCTACGTTCTTACGTTCCCTGAACCTTTTGGAAAGTGCAACTGCGGGAAAGGTATATTTTGAAGGGGTAGACATAACAGATCCTGATGTTGACATAAATGTCCACAGACGAAAGATGGGCATGGTTTTTCAACAATTTAACCTCTTTCCGCATATGACAGTTCTTAAAAATCTAACTTTAGCTCCGACCAAGCTTCTTAAAATGAAAAAAGCCGATGCTGAAAAAATGGCACTGGATATTTTAGATAGAGTTGGCTTAAAAGATAGAGCAGACGCATATCCGGCACAGCTTTCGGGCGGACAAAAGCAGAGAGTTGCAATTGTAAGAGCACTTTGCATGAACCCTGATGTTATGCTGTTTGATGAGCCGACATCTGCCCTTGACCCTGAAATGGTCGGGGAAGTTTTGAGCGTTATGAAACAACTTGCCGATGAGGGAATGACCATGATAGTTGTAACTCACGAGATGGGTTTTGCAAAAGATGTTGCCGATAGAGTAATATTTATGGCAGATGGTAAGATTTTGGAAGAGGGCACACCTGAGGAAATATTTACATCTCCAAAAAATCCGAGAACACAAGATTTTCTGAAAAGGACATTGGAAAAATAATTTTTAAAAGGTGTTAAAAATATGGAATTATTGATATCTGTAAAATTTGATGATGAAACCAAAGAAAAACTTATGAGTGTCATTGGAGAGCTAAAAAGCTGTACTCGTAAAGGGATGTTCTTTTCTGAACAGAATCTGAGATTGACTTTGGTTAATATTTCCAGCGAAGAACCCGACTTGCGACCGCTAAAAAAGATTGTAAATGAACTTTCGCTAAAGCCATTTACCCTAAAATTTACAGCTCTTGACAGGTCTCGCCGAGATGGTGGGGACATCTATTGGGCTATGGCTGAAGAAAATGAGAATTTGCGAAAAATTTATGACAGCCTATGTTCTGTTTTAGATGAACAAGGGTATGAATACGATAAAAACACATTCAGACCGAGAGTAAAGCTTGGCAGTAATATCATAGCAAGGCCAAACTTTGAGTTTAATGAATTTGAGAGTGAAGTTAAGACTATCGCCTTGGAAAAACACAAATTCTATGATCGAAAAGACAGGTTTAAAAGTATATTTGAAAGAAAATTTTAAAAAACAGGAACGAATTTCGTTCCTGTTTTTTTATAGATTAAAGTGTTTTTTAAAAAATTTAAATGCACCATTCCAATCCTCACGGCTCATATAATGTATGCCGTCGCGCATCTGAAGAGCAATGTTTCCTTCGTGGAATTGGTCACCTACAACGGGCGGTCTATCCTCTGAGATAAATCCTGATTTTCCACATTTTTCGTAGGCGGGTGATGCTGCAAGGCATGATAGCATTTCGGACAGAGGGTCATGCTCGCCGGTAGCTGTCGATACCAACACCGGTCTTGGTGAAATTGATGCTAAAAGATAGTGTTGATCAAAGGGCAGTTCATATTCCTTGTCTTTATATTTTTTATAATTCTCACAAAACCATTGGGGGAAGTTCTGGCAGATTTCTCTTACGTTTTCGCCTAGTTTTTCTCGGGTCAATGATGCACCGCCGCAGCCTGCACCGCTTGAAAATACACCGGCAAAACGTTCATCGGTAGCAGCGGTAAGGAGTGCGGTTTTTCCAAGTCTTGAGTGACCGGACACAACAGAACGGTTAATGTCGAGAGAATCTAAAGTTTCGGCATAATCCATTACACGGTGTGCTGCCCATGCCCAGAGGGAAAGCTTTGCCGAATCTGAATCCGATCGGCTTTTGCCGTTAAAAAGAACACCGGCAAGACCGGTTGTGAAGTCATTATCGTCAGTAGTTATATCTTGATAACTAAATGATAACACGGCAAAACCGTTGTCAATAATTTCTTCTATCGGCATAAAACGGTCGGGGACAGAATCTCTAAAATTTATGGCCACAAAAAAGGGATATTTTTCCTTTCCAACCGGAATTGATGCATATACGGGAAAGGTAAAAGTTTTATCGCCGATATATGACGTGATATCCACCTTTTTTATAGTCGCCTTTCCTGCACAAAAACAATTTATATAGTTGTCTGTTTCTGTCCATGTAACCTTATCTGGTTTTGGCGGAAGATAGCCGTATTCTTCCCGAAGTAAAATATCGAGCATTTCCTCACGTGATTTTAAGGGAGGAAGGTTTCTTTTATCTAAAAGCTCTTTTAACACTAAAATTTCCTTCTTTCTATTCTGCAACCAATATTATTCGTTCTGACTTTTTTGTGGGTTTTTTAAAGGTAAAATCCGAATAGAGGGTAACCTTATTAAATCCTGCCTTCAAAAACATTGCCTTCAGGGTGTCGGCAGGATATACTTTTTGAATATGGTGTTCAAAAAAACGCTTATATCCGCCTTTTTCTTTAACAAAGAAATTTAAGTACATCTCGGAAATTTTCAGGGTTTTATGGTATTTATTTTCCCATGAGTAAAAAATATCGTCTTCATCGTGGATGAAGGTATTGTCACCGATTATCTGGGAGAGTTTATATTCCGAGCTGATGTCAAATACCAAAATCCCACCGGGGTTTAAAAAGCAGGTTTTAATTCTTTTAATCATTCTATATATGGCATTCTGGTCAAGACAATAGTTTATGCCGTCTATCATACATAAAAATGCGTCGGCTGTGCCATATAAGTCAAGCTTTGTCATATCCTGATTTAAATATAGGATTCCCGATTCGGGAGGTGTCTTTGTTCGGGCAACCGACAGCATATCTTCAGATTTATCAATTCCTATCATATCGTAACCCCGTTCTGCCAGGGGAATTGTGAGATTTCCTGTGCCACAAGCAAGTTCTACCACCATATCAGGATTTTTCCCGTGAATTGTAAAGATATTTTCGATGTAATCGCAAATTTTTTGATAATCAAGGTCCTTTTTCATCAGCGAATCGTAAACCTCAGAAAAGGCAGTATAACTATTCATCTTTTTTAAGCCTTTCTATTATCATCTTATATCCGTCGCTACCATAATTAAGGGACCGGTTTACACGGCTGATTGTGGCAGTCGATGCCCCTGTTTTTAATACGATGTCGTTATAAATTGTGTTTTGATCGAGCATCAAAGCAACTTCAAAGCGTTGCGACATCGACTGAAGTTCAGATACTGTGCAAAGGTCAAAGAAAAAGTTCCTGCATTCCTCAACCGTTTCTAATTTCAAAATGCCTTTGAAAAGGTTGTCCATATTCTCGCCGGTTAATTTTTTATTCATATAAAATCACCTCTTTTATATTTTAACATATTAGTGTGTGAAAGTAAATAGTTTTGGAATATTTTTTTATGTCTTGCCAATAATAACTAAAAAAGAAGGGTGATAAAAAATATGGTATTAGTGGTAAGAACAATTATTTTATATCTTCTCGTCATTGTGTCTTTGCGTGTTATGGGCAAGCGTCAGATTGGTGAGATGCAACCTTCTGAGCTGGTTGTTGCAATAATGATATCAGACCTTGCTGCAGTCCCGATGCAGGCAATAGATATCCCCTTAATAAACGGAATAATTCCGGTTCTAACCCTGATTGTGGCTGAGGTTTTTATGTCATATCTTAGTTTAAAAAGCAGAAGAATGAGAAAGATTATCTCAGGAGAGCCGAGTATAATTGTATATAACGGACACGTGAATGAAGGGGAGCTTGAAAGACTAAGGTTTAATATGAATGACCTTTTGGAGCAGCTAAGGATAAATAATTATCCAAACATTTCGGAGGTGGATTGTGTTATAATGGAAACTAACGGGCAACTAAGCATTATCCCCAAAAGCGATGTAAAAGGGGTGACCCTGAAGGATTTAAATATTAAAGATGAGCAAGATAAACTTCAGCATCTTTTGATAACTGATGGTGAAGTAAATATAAAAGAGCTTAAAAAAATCGGGAAGGATACCGGGTGGCTGGATAAGGAGCTGGAAAAAATCGAGGAAGAAATCGGTGACCTGCCCCCCATTGAGGAAGTGGACTTAAACGCTGAGGCATTAGAGATTTCAAGCGTTGATGGCGTTTCTGTTGACGACCA
>JAZULN010000061.1:0-21741 GCA_045603125.1 Clostridia bacterium
GGACAAGAACTTGGCTGGGTTACAGATGTACTATGGGATGAGCAAACAAAGACATATATTTTGCTTATCATAACTGTCGGTGGATATAAGTTGTGGCTGACAATCAATAAAAAGGTTGCTAAATATTTTGATCCTATGAAATTAGAGAAAAATGCACCCGTATATTTCTGCATCTATCAATGTAGAAAATTCAAAAAAGATAGAGTCCCATATAACATATACGAAATATGGTATGCACCCGAAGAACTTGAAGGTTATAAGAAACCTGAACCGGTTCAGGAAGACTAAAGTATGTCCGGTACTGTAACGAGCAGGGAACTTGTGTACCACAAATTCCGAAAAAGGCGGGACTTCCTTACGGAAATCCTGCCTTTACCCTTTGGGGAGTTCCCCAATTCCCCCTAAAAATTTATGTCAGGAGTGATAATTTTGAAAGAACGAAAAGCACAGTTAAAAACGCGAGTTACCGAAAAGGAAAAGCTTCGCATAGAGAACAAAGCCAAGAAATGCGGCTTACCGGTTTCTGAATATTTGAGAAAGAGAGCTTTGGGATATTCCCCCAAGGCTCTTTTACCTGAAAGCTTTTATGAACTTACAGAAAAGCTCGGTGCTTTATATGAAGCTCTTGGGAGGCTGAACAGTACCGAACTTCAAAAAGCAGTGTTGAAGCTTATTGATGATGTTTATGCAAAGCTTTTAACAACGGATAAAAGTAATAAGAAAGCGAGGTTGATGACTAAATGGCAACCACGGGATTTTGGCCTGTCAAAGGCTCATTAAAAGATGTTGTAAAATATGCAGAAAACCCTGACAAGACCACTAATCCAAAATATCTTGATGATGACTTGGCAGCGGTGCTTAAATATGTATCAAATGATGATAAAACAGATATGCAATTATTTGTCGGAGCAATCAACTGTCCACCCGTAAGAGCCTATGAACAAATGATGGCAACAAAACGGCGATACGGAAAAACGGGCGGTAATGTAGCATATCACGGGTATCAAAGTTTCAAGTCAGGAGAGGTTACTCCCGAAGAAGCATTTGAGATTGGTATGAAGACTGCACGGCGTATGTGGGGCAAGGAATACGAAATCGTTGTTACTACTCATTTAAACACTGATAATCTCCACAACCATTTTGTTATAAATTCCGTATCATTTAAAACAGGACTAAAGTTTGAAAATCATATTTCAGACCATAAACTCCTGCGAGAAATATCCGATGAGATATGCAAGGAATACGGAAAATCAGTTCTTGAAAATGCTGACTTTTACAATGGTGACAGAAATGCATATTGGGTACATAAGCACGGTGGTAAAACTCGCAGAGATATTCTCCGTGAGGATGTTGATGATGCAATAAATAATTCTGCAAGCTATGTGGAGTTTGTGGCTCTTATGAAACATAAGGGATATGTCTTTTCACGTTCTGAGGCAACAGACCATCCATCTGTTAAAGCTCCCTCTTGGGAAAAAGCAATCCGTTTTGACAGATTGGGAAATGAGTATAAAAAGGACAGTATTTTAGAAAGAATCAGAGAAACGGGCAACCGTGCTCATTTTAATCAGTTCAGCGAACCATATAAGAAAACAAAAGCCAAGTATCGTCAAACACCACTTAAAGAACTTGAGTATCAACTGCGGCGTGTAAAATATATGGATACGCTTGAAGCTCTGTTTTATTTGTTTATGGAGCTATTAAAGCCAAGCACCCCTGCACCGAAATACACACCGCCGTTATCTCCAGAGCTAAGGCAGGAATTAAGAAAACTCGAACAATATCAAAAGCAATTCAGGCTCTTGCACGATGAGAATATCAACACCGTGCCGGAGCTTGAAGCATTTATAGGTAATTTATCAAAGCAGATATCCAAGCTTGAGGAAGAACGTTCAAAGACGGATAACAAACGCAGACGAGCTAAAACCGTTGAGGATAAAGATATGTATTTGTCCGAAATCAGGGGTATATCTGCACAAATAAAACCTATACGGGATAAGCTCAAAATCGCAAAAGCTACTTTGAAAACTGTACCGAAAGTGCAACACTTACTTGATATTGAACGGGAAATGGAAAGAAAAATTGAAAATAGAAATAAGGAGAAATCACGATGAAAAATATTCAAAAAATTGATGTAACAAAATTAAAGGAATTTCAGAACCATCCTTACAAGGTAAAGCACGATGATGAAATGGAAATGCTGATTGAGAGCATAAAGGAGCACGGAATTTTATCTCCTATCATCGTCAGACCACTTGAAAATGATGAATACGAAATAATCTCAGGGCATCGTAGATTATTTGCAAGTAAACGGGCAGGACTTGCAGAAGTACCTGCTCTTGTTATTGAAATGGACAGAGACAATGCCGCAATAGCACTTGTTGACAGTAATCTTCACAGAGATAACATTTCACCAAGCGAGAAAGCCTTTGCCTACAAATTAAAAATGGAAGCAATGAGCAGACAAGGACACAGGACAGATTTAACTTCGGGACAACTTGTCCCAAAGTCGGATGACAACAGAACATCTGCTGAAATCGGTGAGCCATACGGAGAAAGCTATAAGACAGTACAAAGATACATACGGCTTACTTATCTACACCCGAAGCTATTGGAATATGTGGACGAAGGTCGAATTGCATTTACTCCGGCAGTTGAGCTTTCATACCTTAATGACATTGAGCAACAAGACTTAATACAAACCATTGAGAGCGAGGATTGCACACCATCATTATCTCAGGCGGTGCGTATGAAAAAGCTAAGTCAGGCAGGAGAGCTTGACGATGATAAAATCCTTGAAATTATGTCAGAAGAAAAAGCGAACCAAAAGGAACGAATTAAAATTCCAACAGAAAAATTGAGGAAATACTTTCCCAAGAATTACAGCACATCACAAATAGAGGAAGCAATTATTAAGATGTGCGAAGCAAATTATAAACGCAGGCAGAAGCAGCAACCCGAAAGGTAAGGTGAATTTATATGGTAAAGAAAATATCAATACAACCTGTTCCAATTATTGTGGTTGATAGAGCAAAAGTTGATGAAAATGAGAGCTTTGAAAACCTCAAATACTACCTTGATACCAACAAAAGGCAACGGTATGAAATAAAATATCCGCTTGACGAGCTTAATTTCACAACTAAAATCGGCAATACGGAATATGAGGTGTCAACAAACTTTGATATATCTGGAAAACAAACATTATTAGAACAGTTCAAAAAACTCATACTTTCATAAAATTGTAGAACTTTGTCAGGCATTGTATAATGAATACACCTTATGCAATGCTCGGTTTAGTTTAGGAAGGAGAATCAGAATAAAATGAAAAAACAAACCGAAAGCATAGAAAAAATTACCGCCCTCTATTGCAGACTCTCACAAGATGACGGCATAGACGGCGAAAGCAACAGTATATCTAACCAAAAGGAAATCTTGATGCAATATGCAAAGCAGCATAAATTACCGAACCCTCGTTTCTTTGTGGATGATGGTATTTCAGGCACTACCTTTGAAAGAAACGGTTTCAAAGAAATGCAAGCACTTGCAGAAGCAGGTCAGGTTGCAACAATCGTTGTAAAAGACTTATCCCGTTTCGGCAGAAACTATCTTGAAGTTGGTAAATATCTTGAAATAACATATCCTACACTTGGTATAAGGTTTATTGCCATCCAGGAAAATGTTGATACCTCTCAAAGTGGTGGCACAGAAATGATGCCATTTCATAACATTTTTAATGAATGGTATGCTGCACAGACAAGCAAGAAAATCCGTGCCGTATGGAGATCTAAATCTGATAAGGGTGAAAGGGTTTCATCAGCAGTTCCTTATGGATATATGAAATCGTCAGATGATTCAAAGCAATGGATAATTGATGATGCTGTTGCAGACAATGTTCGATATATCTTCAGATTATGTCTTGAAGGTCTTGGACCAACTAAAATTGCGAGAAGGCTTGAACAAGAAAAAATTATGACACCTACCGCATATTACCTATCCGTAGGCAGACCTACATCAAACAAATTGCAAAAAGGAATTTACCAATGGTCTGAAAATAGCGTGAATCATATTTTGGAAAATATACAATACACGGGATGCACAGTTAATTTCAAGACATCGGTACTGAGCTATAAAGTACATAAGACAATTTATAATGATGAAAATGATTGGCAGATTATCCCGAATACTCAGGAAGCAATTATTGATGAAGATACATGGAACAGAGTTCAGGAATTAAAGAAACACAGAAGGAGAAACACCGTGACGGGAAGAACGAGTTTGTTTTCAGGACTTGCATATTGTGCGGATTGTGGTTCAAAACTTTATTTTTGTGCTTCAAAAAGCATTGATAAAGATGCAGAATTTTTCAGATGTTCACAATATAAGGACAACAGAGGCAAATGCACAATACACTTTATCCGAAATGTTGTGCTTGAAGAATTGGTTTTGACTGCAATAAAGAATGTAGCTGAATATATAAGTCAGTTCGAGCCGGTGTTCCTTTACTTGTTTGCAAAGCAACACAAATTGAGCAAACAACACAATCTGAAGATAGCAAAGCAAAATCTTGAATTAGCCAAAAATCGTATTGCAGAAATTGATCGTGTGCTTACAAAACTTTATGAGGATAATGCACTTGGGAAAATATCTGATGAGCGATTTGAAAGGTTATCTTCGACTTATGAGCTTGAGCAAAAGGAACTTTGTGAAGCCATTTCAAAGGCGGAGCAGGATATTGAAAATGCCGAACAAGAGAATGTTGATTTGAAAGTTTTTCTGCAAACGATACGGCAATGCACTGATTTAAAAGAGCTTACACCGACTATCGTAAACACCCTGATAAAAAGAATAGATGTCCATAACCCCGATGAAAAATTCAAACATCGCAGAGTTAAAATAGACATCTACTTCACGGCAGTAGGACTAATCAGCATACCTGATGAAAAAGAACTACTTGCTTTAATGGATGAAATACGCAATGAAAGAAGTGCGTAAAAATGGACTAAGCGGTGCAACCGCAATAGTTACACCGCTTATTTTTTTAATGTCCTTAGCAACCCGACGCTTTTGCATCAGGTGTTTTACTAATCTCACACATTCCAACTATTTACATATTCCTCTTGCTCAGGGGATAACTTATCGATTGATAAACCGCTAAAGGAAAGCAATCTTTGGGCCATAGCATTGTCAATCTCCTCGGGGACATTGTTAATCATAGCATCTAATTTGCCTTTTGTCTTTGCAATGTGCATAACGCTCATGGCTTGAATTGCAAAGCTCATATCCATAATCTCCGCCGGATGCCCGTCGCCGGCAGCAAGATTTACAAGCCTGCCCTCGGCTAAAACATTCAGAACTTTTCCGTCCGGCATGGTGTAACCCATAATGTTTGCGCGTTGCTCGCTGATGTCAACCGCCATTTTCTCAAGGTCGGGGAGATTGATTTCCACATTAAAGTGCCCTGCATTACACATAATTGCCCCGTCTTTCATGTTTTCAAAAATTTTCTTGGTTAATACGTCTTTACATCCGGTAACGGTAACAAAGAAATCACCTAAAGGTGCAGCATCAATCATCTTCATAACCGAGAACCCGTCCATTTTTGCTTCTAATGCTTTAATCGGGTCGATTTCTGTGACAATTACCTTAGCCCCCAAGCCTTTTGCACGCATTGCAACGCCCTTTCCACACCAACCGTATCCGGCAACAACTACAGTTTTTCCGGCAACAATCAGGTTGGTTGTGCGGTTAATTCCGTCCCATACCGACTGTCCTGTGCCGTAACGGTTGTCGAATAGATATTTACAACGTGCGTTATTTACCAAAATCATCGGGAACCTCAATCCGCCGTCACGGTCCATAGCAATCAGCCTTGTAATGCCGGTGGTGGTTTCCTCACATCCGCCAAGGACATTTCCTAAAAGTTCGGGGTATTCGTTGTGAATCATATTAACCAAATCACCACCGTCATCTACGATGATGTTTGGCCCGATTTTTATAGCCTCGGATAGGTGGTCGTGGTATTCGTCGGCTGTGCAGTTATGCCATGCAAATACATTTAGTCCTCCATTTACTAACGCCGCTGCCACATCGTCTTGAGTGGAGAGTGGGTTTGAGCCGGTTACATACATTTCAGCTCCGCATGATGCCAAAACCCGGCATAGATATGCGGTTTTTGCCTCTAGGTGGATAGAGAGTGCAACCTTCATGCCGGAAAGCGGCTTGGTTTTAGAAAATTCCTCCTCTATACTTCTTAAAAGCGGCATATTTCTCTTAACCCATTGAATTTTCTTCTCGCCGCTTTCAGCTAAATTTAAATCTCTGATTTTGCTCATATTTATCTTATCCTCTCAATTCTTTTTTGACATTCATAGTAGATTTTTTCTTTGTCCAAGGCTTTGAATTCGCCATTTTCCATTAGGATTTTACCGCCGGAAATCACAGTTTCCACCTCTGAGCCGTTTGCAGAATAGCAAAGAGCCGAAATATAGTTATTTCTTGGATAAAATTGCGGGAGGTCGGTGTTTAAAATTGCAATATCAGCCTTATATCCCGCCTCAATTCTTCCTACCTTTTCGCCCATTGCCTTTTCGCCGCCAAGATAGACGTAGCTTAAAACATCGCTTGCAGAAACGGCTAACGGGTCGTGCTCATTTCCTTTGTGGCAAAGAGCGGCGAAGTTCATATCGGAAAACATATTAAGAGTATTGTTGCTGGCAGCTGAGTCGGTACCGATTGATATTGTAACCCCTGCCTTTTTCATGCGGGTTAAAGGTGCAAAGCCGTTTGAGAGCTTTGCGTTACTTACAGGGTTTGACGCCACAATAACACCACATTCTGCTAGGATTTCGATGTCTTTATCGGATAATTGCACGCAATGTGCAGCAATGGTCGGGACATCAAAAAGTCCGATTTCTTTCATTAACTCGATAGGTGACATGCCATAGAGTGCCTTGATATCAGCGATTTCCTTTAATGATTCACTAAGGTGAATGGTTATTGGAAGGTTGTTATCCTTTGCAACGTCTGTTACTATTTTTAAGTATTCTGGGTTGCAGGTGTAAGGCGCGTGAGGGCCTAAGATAATCGAAACCTTTTCGTTTTGGTATTTTAAGTATTCAAGGTTTTCCTTGATTCTTGCGGCCCCCCCCTCATCGTTTCCTTCACCAACAAGGCCACGGGAAACTCTTGAGCGAAGTCCGGAATCAAGAGCCGCTTTTACCGAGCCTTCCATATTGATGGTCATATCAACATAGGAGGTTGTGCCGGTTTTAATCATCTCAAGGGCGGCGAGCATATTTCCCCAATAGATATCGTCGGGGGTAAGTTTGTCTTCTAAGGGCATGATTTTACCAAAAAGCCAGTCATTAAACTCTAAATCGTCGGCAATGTTTCGGAAAATTGACATATATGCGTGGGTGTGGGTGTTTATAAGTCCCGGAATCACCAGGCGGTTGTTGCCGTCGATGACCT
The DNA here is from genome assembly GCA_045603125.1 of Clostridia bacterium. GTDB lineage: Bacteria > Bacillota > Clostridia > UBA1381 > UBA1381 > CAKSFT01. The sequence goes on from JAZULN010000061.1 coordinate 7,471, forward strand.
TTTCAGGCATAAAGTTTTCAGGGGCATCGCCAACCGCAAGGATTGTGTCACCGTCTATATAAATATCGGTTTTTTTGGTATAGGGAGTGGTGCCGTAAAAAAGAAGGGTTTCGGCATCCGAAATTTTAATCTTCATAATTTACCTCCAAATCGAAGTTTAATTATCCTAAGTATAACATAGATTTTATTAAATTGCGATAGTTTTTGATAAAAAAGATATTTTTTTGGGAAAATCCCGTATAAAACCTTAGTTTTTCGAGAAATTTCATAGCATTTTTTTCTTCTAGGCTATTGTACTTTTTTAAAAAATAGGTTATAATATAAAAGGAATATTATTTGTAAAATTGGGGTAAATTTCTGATTTTTTAAAAAGAAAGGACATTTTTATGTTTAACATAGTTTTAGTTGAGCCGGAAATTCCGCAAAACACAGGTAACATTGCAAGAACCTGTGCAGCGACAGGCTCAAAGCTTCATATCGTAAAGCCTATGGGGTTTGCAATAGACGATAAGAAATTAAAGAGAGCAGGCCTTGATTATTGGCATCTTTTAGGAGTTCAGTATTACGAAAACCTTGATGAGTTCTTTTCAAAAACCAAGGGCGGAAGATATTTTTACTCAACAACCAAGGCAAAACATACATATGCAGAAATTGAATTCAAGGATAATGACTATATCCTCTTTGGAAAGGAAACCAAAGGCCTTCCTGAAGAGCTTTTATATGAAAACCCCGATACCTCAATGAGAATCCCTATGATTGACGAGGCACGGAGTTTAAACCTTTCAAATGCGGTTGCCATTGTCTTATATGAGGCGTTAAGGCAAAATGATTTTGAGCATTTAAAAGGCGAGGGCGAGCTTACAAAATTTAACTGGTAAAAAGGAGAACATTATGGGAAATATTAAGATATTTGTGGACACAGCGGCAGATATGAGAGAAGATATCGCCAAAGAAAAAAACATTGGAATTATCAGATTTTTAAGTGTTTTTGGTGAGGAAACTTACGTTACCGGAACAGAGCTTTCAAATGAGGAGTTTTATAAAAAATTAGAAGAGTTTGGAGATATCCCGAAAACCTCACAGACTCCATATGCGGATATGTTAGACATTTTATCGGAGGCAGCAAAAGAGTATGAAACTGTAATTTATTTTACCATTTCATCAAAGGCAAGCGGACAATTTAACACTGCCAACATGATTGTAAATGAAATTAAGGAAGAAAACCCAAATGCAGACATAAGAATTGTCGATACAGAAAGATTTTCTGCATTTATCTCACGCGGTGCAATAGTTGCGGCAGAGCTGGCAGATGAGGGAAAATCTGCTGATGATGTAATTGCGGCGGCAAAGGCTGAAATGGATTCATGGCAGGCGTATATCTTGGTAGATAGCTTAAGTTACTTAGAAAAGGGCGGAAGAATCAATAAAGCGAGTGCAATTATCGGCACACTTTTAGATATTAAGCCAGTTTTGACTGTTAATAACGGACTTATCGAACCTTTGGAAAAACTTCGTGGTAAGAAGAAGGTATTTAAGAAACTGGTTGAACTAATAGGCGAAAATCCTTTGTTCGATGGCGAAAAAAAGGAATTTATTGTGGTGCAATCCAATAGAGATTATGCCGACCAAACAATAGAAGCTATAAAAGATGAGTTCTCGGTGGATGTTTTCGAAGAATATGAGATTGGTCCTATTGTCGGCACTCATATAGGACCGGGCACACTTGGAGTTTTATTCAGACTAAAGAAATAAGAGGGGATTTTTATGAAGTACATAGTAGTATTGGGCGACGGAATGGCAGATTATGAGGTCAAGGAATTTGACGGGGCTACCATTTTGGACGTGGCAGAAAAACCTAATATGGATTATATGGCAAAAAACGGCGAAATCGGGCTTGTAAAAACTGTACCGGATGGCTTAAAGCCGGGAAGTGACGTGGCAAATTTATCGGTTATGGGGTATGATACTAAAAAATATTATACCGGCCGATCACCTTTGGAGGCGGCAAGCATCGGGGTTAGCCTAAAGGATACCGATGTTACCTTCAGGGCGAACCTTGTAACATTATCAGACGAGGAAGAATATGCCGAAAAAACAATGATTGACTATTCGGCAGGCGAGATTTCTACCGAAGAGGCAGGGGAGCTGATAAAGGCTGTGGAGGAAGCACTCCATACCGACATTCAGCATTTTTATAAAGGGGTTAGCTACCGACATCTTTTGGTATGGGACGGCGGCTCGACTAATGTAACGCTTACTCCACCCCACGATATTTCAGACAGGAAAATTACCGAATACCTCCCAAAGGGTGAGGGTGCGGATAAGCTTTTAGAGTTTATGAAAAAGAGTGAGGAGATTTTAAAAAATCATCCTGTTAATTTAGATAGAATAAAAAGAGGAAAACGCCCTGCCAACTCAATCTGGATATGGGGCGAGGGCACAAAACCAAAGCTCTCGGCGTTCTCGGAACTCTATGGCTTAAAGGGAAGCGTTATTTCGGCGGTGGACCTTATAAAGGGGATTGCAGTTTTGTCGGGGATGACATCAATCGATGTTCCCGGTGCTAACGGAAACCACGACACCAACTATGAAGGAAAGACCGATGCGGCAATGAAGGCTCTAACCGATGACGGCTCCGACTTTTTATATATTCACTTAGAAGGTCCGGATGAGTGTGGCCACAGAGGTGAGGCAGACAATAAAAAGTATGCCGTCGAGATGATTGATAAAAAGGTTATAGGGGAACTAAGAAGGCGGCTTGAAGAAAAGGGACTTTCATATAAGATGATGGTTCTACCCGACCATCCGACCCCGATTTCACTAAAGACTCATGTATCCGACCCTGTTCCGTATATTATTTATAGATCGGGAGACGAGTCCGGTTCTGGTCTTACATATTCTGAAAAGTCTGCAAAGACCTCGGGGATTTATAGAAGCTCCGGAATGGAGTTAATGGAGCACTTCCTGAAAGATTGATTTGGAAGGGGAAAGGCTGATGAAACTGAAAAACGGCGTATTTAAACTGATATCCGCCATATTGCTTGCGATTGCTTTTTTGGTGGGAATATATTTTGCTGCAGACGATATCCTAAGGATAGTTCTTGGAGCTATATGGTTATTCTTGCCATTTATCGTTGCATATATATTGTCTATGGCAGTAAACCCGATAGTTACGAAGCTTGAAGAAAAGGTAAAACTTCCAAGGCAGCTTTCGGCAATCCTTGTTATACTGATACTTGTGGGGATCATAGGCGGAATAATCTTTGCTATTGGCTGGAAAGTTGTGGAGGAAATTCAGGGACTATATAATCAACTACCTTATATTGTTGGTAAAATTCAAGAGCTATGGGTGGTTATTTCAGAAACATTTTTGAGTATGTTCTCAAAGCTTCCGGAAGGTGTGCAGAGTGCCGGTATGGAGGTAAGCGATGACTTAATTGATTCTGCCGGGAAATTTTTGCAAAATAGCTATGTGCCTATGTTTTACGGGATCGGCAATGTGGCAAAGACATTACCGAAAATCTTTGTGTGGATAATTGTGTTTGTTTTATCCCTCTATTTTATGATTACCGATCCTGATACCCTAAGAAAGATTATTGGCGGAATTTTGCCGAAACGGTTTTTGGTAAAGATGCGTAGAATTAAGCGAGAGCTAAAAAAGTACCTTGGCGGATACATTAAAGCACAGTTAATAATCATGAGCGTTGCTGCGGTGATTTTGATGATTGGGCTTTCTATTATGAAGGTAGAATATGCAGTGCTTATTGCAGTAGGAATTGCCCTTTTAGATGCATTACCCTTCTTCGGAAGCGGTGCGGTGTTGTGGCCGTGGGCAGCAATTAGCTTTATCGGCGGGGATTTTGCAAGAGGAATTGGGCTTATAATTATATACATCGCACTTGTTTGTACACGCCAGCTTATCGAACCGAAGATTGTCAGTGAAAATATCGGAGTATACCCTGTATTTACACTTATGGCGATGTATTTTGGCTTTAAGCTTTTATCAGTTGGGGGCATGATTTTAGGCCCGGTTATACTGATACTTTTTGTAAGTCTTTATAAAGCGGGAGCATTGGACGGAATAATCGCCTTTATAAAAGGATTTTTCAAAAGAATTGGCGAGTTTATAAAAGAGATAATTTATTATTTTGAGAAGGATTAAGGAGACAAAAGTATGGATAAGAAGAAGTTTTATATTACAACGGCTATCGCCTACACATCGGCAAAGCCGCATATAGGTAACACCTATGAAATAATCTTAACCGATGCCATTGCAAGATTCAGAAGATATATCGGCGACGATGTGTTCTTTTTAACAGGCACCGACGAGCATGGTCAGAAAATTCAGGAAAAAGCTGAGGCTGCAGGTGTGTCGCCAAAAGAGTTTGTTGATAAAATTGCCGGCCAGATCAGGGATATCGCTGATATGCTAAATGTTAGTTACGATAAGTTTATTAGAACTACCGACGACTATCACGTAGATTCGGTGCAAAAGATATTTAAAAAGCTTTATGACCAGGGTGATATCTATAAATCAGAATACGAAGGCCTATATTGTACTCCTTGTGAATCCTTCTGGACCGAAACTCAGCTAAAGGACGGCAAATGCCCCGACTGCGGAAGAGAGGTTAAAAAGACCAAGGAAGAGGCATATTTCTTTAAGATGAGCAAATATCAGGATAAGCTTATGAAGTATATCGAGGAAAATCCTGAGTTTATTCAGCCGGAATCAAGAAAGAAGGAAATGGTAAATAACTTCCTAAAGCCGGGACTTCAGGATCTATGCGTTTCAAGAACAAGCTTTTCGTGGGGAATACCGGTAAGTTTTGATGAAAAGCACGTTATCTATGTATGGATTGATGCACTTTCAAACTACATTACTGCCCTTGGTTATAACCCTGACGGGTCGGGAGACTTATATAAAAAGTACTGGCCTGCAGATGTTCATATTATTGGTAAGGACATCTTAAGATTCCACACCATCTATTGGCCGATTATGCTTATGGCTTTGGGAGAGCCTTTACCAAAGCAGGTGTTTGGTCATCCGTGGATGTTAGTTGGTGAAGAGAAGATGTCAAAATCTCGTGGAAATGTTATCTATGCTGAGGACTTGGTTCGTCACTTCGGCGTTGATGCGGTAAGATACTATTCACTCCACGAAATGCCATTTGCACAAGACGGCACGATTACTTATGATGTATTCATTTCAAGATATAATTCAGACCTTGCAAACACCTTGGGTAACCTTGTAAACCGTACAGTTGCTATGACAAATAAGTATTTTGACGGCGTTATCTCAAAAGATGGCGTAGCTGATAGCTTCGACGATGATTTGGTTGCTACAATCAATGACGCAAAGGAAAAGATTATAAAGAAGATGGAAACATGGCACATAGCTGACAGCATGGACGAAATCTGGAGAATTGTGGACAGAGCCAATAAGTACATCGACGAAACAATGCCTTGGGTTTTGGCAAAGTCGGAAGAGGACAAGCCAAGACTTATGAGGGTATTATATAATCTTTTAGAAACAATAAGAATTATAGCATCATTGTTATCATCATTTATGCCGGAAACAAGCCAAAAGATTTTTGAGCAAATCGGTGCAAAAGATATTAGTTTTGATTCAATCGCCGAGTTTGGCGGATTGGCTGACGGTACAAAGGTAGGCGAGGCAGTACCGCTATTTGCCCGAATCGATGCGGAAAAGAAGATTGAAGAAATCGAGGCAGAATTTGAAACCGAAGAAAAGATAAATATTACACCTTTTAAGGATTACATTGAGTTTGACGACTTTTTAAAGCTGGATATCCGTGTAGGAAAGGTAATTGAGTGCGAAAAGGTTAAAAAGTCGGATAAGCTTTTAAGATTTACTCTGGAGGTTGGCTCGGAAACCCGACAGATTTTATCGGGAATTGCAAAATTCCATGAACCCGAAGAGTTAATCGGCAAAAATGTGTTGTTTATTGCAAACTTAAAGCCGAGAAAGATGATGGGTCTAGAGTCCCAGGGTATGATTTTATCTGCCGAATTTGAAGATACACTAACCGTTTTAACCACTCTAAAGGATATACAAAGCGGAGCAGAAATTGTTTAACCGGAAAGGAATAAAATAAAATGAGATTGTCAAAATTATTAGTACCAACTTTGAGGGAAGTGCCTTCAGATGCGGAGATTATGAGCCACAAGCTCATGATGAGAGCAGGATATATTAGAAAGCTAGCAGCAGGTGTTTACTCATACCTGCCGCTGGGCTTAAGAACCCTTAAAAAGGTAGAGCAAATTGTAAGAGAAGAGATGGACGCAGCCGGTGCACAAGAGCTTTTAATGTCGGCACTTCTTCCATCCGAAGCATATCAGGCATCGGGAAGATGGGACGTTTTCGGCCCTAACATGTTCAAATTAAAGGACAGAAACGACCGTGATTTCTGCCTCGGACCAACCCATGAAGAACTATTTACCCAAACTGTTATAAACGAGGTTCGCTCATATAAAGAGTACCCCATGACCCTTTACCAGATTCAGACCAAATACCGTGACGAGGCACGCCCAAGATTTGGTGTTATGAGAAGCCGTGAGTTTGTGATGAAGGACGCATATAGCTTCGATAAAGACTGGGAAGGATTGGATGAGTCATATAAGAAGATGTATGATGCATACTGTAGAATCTTTAAAAGACTTGGCCTTGACTTTACTATAGTTGACGCAGACTCGGGTGCTATGGGTGGTAGCGGTTCACAGGAATTTATGGTAAAATCACCTGTTGGTGAAGATGGAATCGCTTATTGTGATGCTTGCGGATATGCGGCAAACTATGAAAAGGCGGCATGTATCCCGGAAGAAAAAGCCTTCTCGGAGGGTGATTTCCCGATGGAATTGGTAGAAACCCCAAATGTTCATACAATTGAGGAATTAGTAGGCTTTTTCGGAACTGAGAGCTATACCTTTGCAAAGACAATCATATATAAAGCAGATGATAAATACATTGCTGCAATGGTAAGAGGCGACAGAGAAATAAATGAAGTAAAGCTTAAAAACCTTGTTGGTGCAATAGACGACCTTGAGTTGGCAGAGCCTCGCATGGTAAGAGAATTAACCCACGCAGATATCGGATTTGCAGGCCCTGTGGGACTTGAGATTGACGTTTATATCGATAAAGAAGTTGAAATGATGAAAAACTTCATAATCGGTGCTAATAAGACAGGATATCACTATAAAAACTGTAATGTTGGAAAAGATTTTACTCCGACTATGGTTGCAGATATTCGTGTTATTGAAGAAGGGGATAAGTGCCCTAAGTGCGGTATGCCGATTAAGGCGGCACAAGGCATTGAGGTTGGACATATCTTTAAGCTTGGAACAAAGTATTCAGATGCACTAGGTCTTACATACACCGACGAAGAAGGAAAGGCAAAGACCGTTATTATGGGCTGCTATGGTATCGGTGTTACAAGATGTATTGCGGCGGCAATCGAGCAAGGATATGACGATAACGGTATAGTTTTACCGGTATCTATCGCACCGTTCCAAGTTATAGTAGTGCCTGTAAACACAAAGGAAGAGGCACAGGTAAAGCTCGCTGAAGAAATCTACGAGTCCTTGAAGAGTCAGGGAATAGAAGCACTTTTAGACGATAGAGCAGAAAGAGCCGGCGTTAAATTTAAGGACGCTGACTTAATTGGTATTCCGGCAAGAATCGTTGTCGGCAAAAAGTGCGGCGAGGGAATTGTTGAATATAAATTAAGAACCGACTCAGAGAGTGTTGAAAAGACTGTGGAAGATGCGGTTTCATCAGCTGTAAGCTATATCAAAGAAAATCTTTAATAAAGCGGAGAATTTTTCATGAATGAAATTAGGGTTTTATCAAACGGAATAAGGGTAATATCTGAATATATCCCATATTTAAAATCGGTTTCTATTGGGGTATGGATAGGAAATGGCTCGGTAAATGAGAAAAAAGCCGAAAATGGTATATCTCACTACATCGAGCATATGCTCTTTAAAGGGACGGCACGAAGAAGTGCCATGGATATAACCTTGGAAATGGATAGCGTGGGCGGTAGGCTAAATGCTTTTACCGCCCGTGAATATACCTGTTTTTATACAAAAACCTTAGACGCTCACGCACCCTTGGCAATTGACATTTTAAGTGATATGATTTATAACTCAAACCTTAAAAAAGAGGATATGGACTTAGAGCGTAACGTCATATTTGAAGAGATTGATATGTGTGCCGATGAGCCGGACGAATTGGTTCATGATATGATCATGGAGGCAGCATACGGCGACACCCCGATGGGAAGATCCATCCTTGGCACAAAGGAGAGCCTTTCGGGGATTGATAATGAAATTATGCGAGGCTATTTAGATAGCCATTATACCGCAAAAAATACAGTAATCGCAATTTCGGGTCAGTTTTCCGAGGAAATTTTCGACCTTTTAGAGGAATATTTCGGGAAAAGAACCTTAAAAAAAGAAGAGTTGATTGCAGATGTGCCTCAATATAGAAATGGAAAGTTAATAAAGCATAAGGATAGTGAACAGGTGCAGCTTGTTTGCGGTTTTAAGGGGATAGATAGCTTAGATGACAGGGTCTATCCGCTTTTATGCTTTAACAATATCTTCGGCGAGGGAATGTCGTCAAGGCTTTTCCAGAATATCCGTGAAAAGCGAGGGCTTGTGTATGCAATCTATGCATATCATTCGGCATATAAAAATACAGGTATGTTCAATATTTCTGCCGGAATGAACCCGAAAAATGTGGATAAGGTCACAGAGCTTATTTCCCATGAGATAAGGGAGATTAAGAAAAATAAGATAACCCAGGACGAGCTAAAAAGAAGTAAGGAACAGCTAAAGGGTAACTATATCTTAAGCTATGAAAATACAGGCTCCAGAATGCAAGGGGCGGGAAGGTCCCTTTTAATCGGAAAGCCTATAGTTACTCCTGAAGAGGTTTTGGATAAAATCGATGCTATCACATTAGATGATGTTTCGGAAATAATTGACGAGATATTTATTGATAAAAACTTATCTGTTGCCGCGGTTGGGGCAATAGATGAAAACAAGGACATTACATTGGAATTGTAAAAATAGTCCAGACCGTTTCCTGAAATAGTGAAGAAAAAAACGATGCCCAAGGCATCGTTTTTATTATTTGTTTTTATAATATAAAAGTCTTAATCCGTGGAGCATTATGGTGTCGTCAAGTAAAATTTCGTGCTTACAGTATTTTGACACGCATTCTGCTAAGCCCCCCGTTGCAATAACTGTTGCCTTCTCACCTAGTTCCTCCTCGATTCTGTCAATCATTCCGTCCATCATAGACGCATTGCCAAAAATAAGTCCACTTTTCATTGCATCTATTGTGTTTGTGCCAATAACATTTTCCGGTGCATCAAAACTGATGGCAGGGAGTTGGGACGTGGAATTGGTGAGGGTATCCTGAGAAATCTTAATGCCCGGCATAATGCAGACACCACGGAAAATGCTTTTTCCGTCGATAACGGCGATGGTAGTTGCCGTGCCAAGATCAAAGATTATAGTTGGCGTTTTATATTTATCCAAAGCCGCCACAAGCGACACTAAGATATCGTTACCTAACTGGTTTGGGTTGTCGGTTGACATCAAAACGCCGTGGTTCATATTAACCGATACTTCAAGTGGCATATAGCCTGTTACGATATGCACCGCACTCTTTAGCATATTATTAACGGGTGGCACAACCGACGACATTATAGCCCCGTCGATAGCATTGATGTCAATGCCATAAACGTCCAACACATTTTTTAATACCACGGCATACTCTGCGGTGGTTTTGTTGCGGTCGGTGGAAAGCCTTGCCTCGAAATAGATTTCCTTTTCATCAAGACATCCGATTACAATATTTGTATTTCCTATATCTAATGCTAAAATCATAATAATACTCCAAAATTATTTTCTTCTGATAGTAAGAAGTCGAACAATGACAGGGGTTAAAATAATGTTTAGTGCCAACTCAAACAAGAAATTTCCGCCGGCAAGTCCTAAGAACATATACTCTACCGCATTGGTAAATCCGGCTTCAGCACCCCAAGATGCAAGGGTTTCAAAGAAGAATAACCTACATCCTAATAAAAATACGCCTGTATTTACCACAGGACAAACTATGGCAGAAGAAATTACCGCCAATGTGCGGTTTTTCTTTGAAATCAGGGAATATGTAAGTCCTGCAAGGTATCCGCATAATGCACCCTTTAATAAGACTGTAACTACGGTTCCAAAAAAGTCAATGCCTAAAAATGCACCGGCATCTCCCGTTGCAAATACCATGACGGCAAAGACAACTCCGAGCCAGAGTCCGGCCAAAGGTCCGCAAGTTGCCGCACCTACAACGATAGGCAAAAGCACAAGGGATATTGAAAATGGCCCGAAACGTACAAATGCTCCTAAAAACTGCAATAATACTACAATGGCAGTTAAAATGGAGCAAAGGGTTAGTGTTTGGGTAGAGATTCCACCCGCTTTTCTTTTGTTCATAAAAATTACCTCCTGCTGCTGTTTCCGCTTGGGAATACAACGCTCAAATTTTCTACATCATTATACTACTAAAGACTGGGTTTGTCAAGAAAAAGCTTTTTATTAAATATTACACATTCTTATTTGAATCTTCGTCGGAAAAGTCCGGGCTTAGCTTTGAAAATATAATTTTCTGACTTTTATACAAACTGCAGTTTCCTGACATAAGATAGCAAATTGCAGAGGTCAGAGCAAAAACAAGGATGTTATCGCTGCCGAATACTTCAAGTGCAAGAAGAATTGATGCTATAGGGCAATTTACCACTCCGCAAAAGAGTGTCACAAAACCAATTGATGCCGCAAATGACGGGTCGAGCCCTAAGAGATTACCAACAACAAATCCAAAGGTTGAACCTATAAAAAATGTTGGAACAATCTCGCCTCCCTTAAAACCGGCAGAGATGGTAATGGCGGTGAAGATGATTTTCAGAATAAATGCTTCGGGCTTTGCAGATATTCCGGCTATGGCCCGTTCAATAACATCCATTCCGGCACCATTATAGTCGTATGTACCTGCAAGAAGAGTAAGAAGAACTATTATAGCACCACCAATCGCACCACGAATATATGCATTTGGCAGTAGTTTTTTGAAAACCGTCTCACTTGTTTTCATTGCCTTACAAAATAAAATAGCAATTATGGATAATAGAATTGCCAAAACTATAACCCTCACCAATAATTCCGGGGATAATTTAAAAACCCCGATAGTGAATCGTACGGGTGAAATCCCGGCAAAAAGTGCTATAGAGTATGCCGTAACAGAGGCGATAATGCAGGGGATTAAAGCGGTGTATAAGATATATCCAACAGATATAAATTCAATAGCGAAAAAGGCGGCAGTAAGAGGTGTGCCGAAAAGTGCCGCAAAGACGCTACTCATTCCTGCCATTACAATTATATGCATATCATTTTTATTTAGCTTGAAAACCTTGCCTATATTATAGCCGATACTACCACCTAATTGCAGAGCAGCACCCTCGCGTCCTGCCGAACCACCGAGAAGGTGGGTGATAGCGGAACTTATAAAGATAAGGGGAGTCATAATGAGGGGTATGTTTTTTTCCGACCTTGCTGATTCGATAACACGGTTTGTATCGATTGGGCCTTTTGATTTAAATAATCGGTAGAAAACAGCAATGACCACGCCGCCGAGGGGAAGTAGGAATATAAGTAGTGGATTTTTGATGCGAAAGCCGGTTACCAAATCGATAGATTGGTGAAATGCACTACCTACAATCCCGCCGATTCCACCAACAACCACGGCAATAACAACCCATTTTATCAGGGTTTTAAGATATGCAAGGGAAGATTTCAAATTATGCTTTATAAACTTCAAAATTTTAGCCTCCTATATTATATTTAAATGGTGGTCAACAGAAAAAGGCTGTAAAAATTTACAGCCATTTTCATATTATTCAAAAGGAATGAATTGCTTTTCGTTCTTTTCGATGTTAATTTCGTACTTTTTGCCACGGAAAACTCTTGTGACTTTAGCCGGCAACATCTCGTCAGGTAAGCATGGGTCGATTTCAAGGCCGTCCCATCTAGCGCGTATTCCGAACATATATTGGGTAACCGCAACATACATCCAGGCAGCGGTACCGGTAAGCCATGAAACGTTTGCAAGCCCGAACTTATCACTCTCAGGTCCGAAGATGTTTGATGCATAAACATATGGTTCTGCCTTATATCTCCACTCGCCTGCCTTTTCCTGGGCAATCATCGGGAGTAGCTGGTGGTAATATTTATATGCATTCTGGGGGCGTTTTAAGATACATTCGGCAATGATTGCCCATGTATTTGCGTGGCAGAATACCGAACCGTTCTCACCGCAACCCTTGTTGTAGCAGGTAAGTGCACCCTCTTTTGATGGGTAGTCGGTGGTCATTGACGGCTCAATCTTTTTGATGCCAAGGTCGGTGTCAAGATACTTTTTAACGCTATCCATGGCGGTCTTGCCGTTGTCGCCCATGCCGGAGATTACCGCCCAGCTTTGGGTGTTTAACCATATCTTCGCCTGAGGCTCTGATTTTGAACCAATGAATTTACCTTCGTCGGTAACACAACGTGCATACCACTCGCCGTCCCATGCCTTTTCGTTTACCAATCTCTTTTGTTCTTCATAAATATCTAAATATTTCTTGTCGTCTTCACCTTTTAAGCGGGCAAGCTCTGCGATTTGACGCAAAACTGTCCCAAACTGCATTGATACCCAGATACTTTCGCCTTTACCCTTCTGGCAGACTCTATATAGCATATCGTTCCAGTCGGAGGATAGCATAAGAGGGAATCCGTTTTCGCCAAGATTCTCCATACAAAAATCAATAGACTTTTTAATGTGTTCCCAAACGGTTGCCTTACCGCCGTCGTAAAATTCCACAACTTCGTCTAAGTAGTCAAGCTTACCTTCTTCGATTACAATATTATAACACGCCATAACAAGCCACAGGTGGTTATCCGAGTGGATTCTTGTAACCGGCTCCCAGCCCTCTGTCGGGAAGCAGTAGTGGTTACAGTGACCGTCTTTATATTGCTGGGTAAAGAGTAGGTTTAGCTTGTCCTTTGCACGTCTTAAATCGAATGGAACCATTGCTAAGATATCCTGAGCCGTATCTCTGACGCCCACGCCTCTGAAAGTACCGGTTGCATAATAGCTTATGTTTCTTGAGAACTGGAAGTTTCTCTCTGCCTGATACGGGTTCCAGATGTTAATCATGGTTTCGGCGTCTTTATCAGGGATTTCGCATTGGAACTTTCCTAAATGCTCGCCCCATTGTTCTTTTAATGCCTTAAAGGATTTTTCAATAAAATCTGTTTCTTTGGAATGTGCAACCGACTTTTTAATCTCGTCTTCGGTCATGGCGGTGCCAAGGAAAATGTTTACTTCCTTTTCAACGCCTGCTTTTAAGTCAAGGTCGATTTCCAAAGCAAAACATGGGTCACCGCCATACATGGTGGAGTTGGTGCATCCATTTTCTTCGATTGCTTTTGGATTTTCCTCACTTCTGTAGCTGCCGATAAACTCGTCTCTGTCGCAGTCAAAAGCGGTAATCGGTTGATTTGCTGCAAAGTAGACAAGCGGAGTTTCATCCGGCTTTGGTTGGGTCTCAACGGCATAGTCATAGACTAAAATGTCGCCCATATTCTTACAGATAAGCTGATGCTTATTGTAGCATTGCCATTGAAGTTCTCTCATAAACTCCATCATGCCAAGCTCAACGAATGGGAATAGCTTAATCTTTTTGTCCGATTCGGAAGTAAGCTTTAAGTTCCAGATTAAAGAGTTTTCGTATTTTCCGACAAAGTATGTTAAATTTGCCTTGATGCCGTTTCTTTGGGCCTCAAAACGGGTGTAGCCCATGCCGTGGGTTGAAGTCCATTTTTCAGGCTTTGTTTTACACGGCTCAGAGGTCGGACACCAGTAGTCGTTACCGTCTTTTATGTAAGCATAAAATCCGCTTCGGTCGGTTGGGACATGGAAGAATTTATAGTGGTTTATTCTCCAGATTTGCGGACTTTTATAAAATGCAACACCGCCGCCTGCCTGTGACATCATTGTGTGGAATGTGCCGTTAGATAAATAATTCATCCAAGGGGTTGGGGTGTTATATTTATCGAAAGAAATTTCTCTTTTTTCATTATTAAATTTATACATGATAAGCCTCCCTGTTAAATTGTTAACACTATTATATCGTATTTGGGAATATTAGTCAA
>JAZULN010000062.1:0-9106 GCA_045603125.1 Clostridia bacterium
AAATTCCTTCTGGAACTCAGGGTCTTCAGCATATGCCTTTAGTTTTGAAAGCTTTTGGTAGTCCTTAACCCAACCCTTACCAATCTTTTTTGTAATTAACTTTGCAAGGTCAGGGTTACAGTTTAAAATCCATCTTCTGAAGGTTATGCCGTTTGTAATCGCATGGAATCTTTTAGGATTTAATCTGCAATAGTCGGCAAATATATCTGATGTTAAAATATGAGTATGAAGTGTTGAAACACCGTTTACTGCAAAGCATGTTGCAAGGCATAGATTTGCCATATAAACAGTATTATCTGCAATTATCGCCATATAGTGATGCTTTGCAGGGTCGCCCGGATATACAACTTCTAAATATTCCATCAGTCGGCGGTTGATTTCGTCAACAATCATAGCAATTCTCGGAACCACTCTTTTAAAGAGGTCAAGTGACCATTTCTCAAGTGCCTCGCTCATTACAGTATGGTTTGTGTATGCAAATACCTTGGTTGTAATATCCCACGCTTCATCCCAGCCAAGACCCTTTTCGTCAAGTAAAAGTCGCATCATTTCAGGGATTGCCAAGGTCGGGTGGGTGTCGTTTATATGGATTGCTGCCTTTTCAGGAAGCATCGCCCAATTTGCACCATATCTATCCTCAAATTCTCGCAAAATCCATTGAAGAGTTGCCGAAACCAAGAAATACTGTTGCTTTAATCTTAATTCCTTACCTTCGTTATGGTTATCCTCAGGATATAGTACCTTTGAAATTACCTCTGCCAACTGCTTTTCTTCAATGGCACGAACATAATTACCGCTGTTAAATTCCTGCATATTCATGCTGTCAGGTGACTTTGCAGACCAAAGTCTTAGCTTGTTTACAATTTTTGAATCGTAGCCTACAAGGGGCACGTCATAAGGCATTGCAAGGATAGTGTGGGCATTATTGTATTGGCACACAAATTTACCCTCTTCATTCCAGTAGCTATCTACCGAGCCGCCGAATTTTACCTCAACAGTTTCTTCGGGGCGAGCAATTTCCCACGCATTACCATTTTCAAGCCACGGGTCTGGCATTTCTATCTGATAGCCGTCAACAATCTTTTGCTTAAATAAGCCGTATTCATATCTTATGGTACAACCGTATGACGGTAAATCCAAGGTTGTAAGAGAGTCGATAAAGCAGGCAGCAAGTCTTCCAAGACCGCCGTTTCCAAGGCCTGCATCGTTTTCAAGCTCTACAATGTCAGATAGCTCATATCCCAAGCCCTTTAGTGCCTTTACATAAGTATCGGTCTGCATAAGATTTAAAATATTTGTTGCCAAAAGTCTTCCCATCAAAAATTCAAATGAAAGGTAGTAAAGCTTTTTAGACTCAGCCTCTTTTACCTTTTTATGCGACACTGCCCATCTTGCCATAATCTGGTCGCGGGCAGTCAAAGCACAAGCAACATAGACCATTTTCGGGGTTGCATCCTCCATGGTCTTACCAAAATGTCTTGCGACCTTTCCCTCAATCTCCTTTTTTAGCATTTCCTCTTCTGCGTTTAGTTTTACTTTTACATTTCCCATTCTTTTTTATTTCCTTTCGCCCTTACTATATAGTTTTCCCTGTAATTTCTTTATACATACTGATGTATTTTTCAGCTGAAACCTTCCATGAGTAATCCTTCTTCATTGAAGCTTTCATCAGTTTTTTCCATTCGTCTTTTTTATTATAATACACATCTTTTGCGTAATCTATAACCCTAATTAAATCGTGTGAACTAAAGTTTTTAAACGAGAATCCCGTACCCTCGCCGGTATATTCATTGTACGCTTCAACGGTGTCTTTTAATCCCCCGGTTTCACGAACAATCGGCAAAGTTCCATATCGCATACTGATGATTTGTGAAAGTCCGCACGGTTCAAACTGTGACGGCATCAAAAATGCATCACAGGAAGCATAAATTTTATGCGACAGGTCATTCGAAAAATAAATATTTGCCGAAACCTTGTCGGGATATTGCCATGCATAGTGACGGAACAGATTTTCATACTCTTCATCGCCCGTTCCCAAAACCACAAGCTGTACTCCGCCTTCCATAAGATGCTCCATAGCCTCAGCAATCAGGTTTAATCCTTTTTGCGAGGTGAGTCTTGAAACAATTCCTATCATAAACACATTCTCGTCGACAGGAAGATTTAACATCTTCTGAAGTTCTGTTTTATTCGCCTTCTTCTTTGAATAAAGGTTTCTTAAATTATAATTTTCAAAGATAAATCCGTCGGTTTTGGGGTCCCATTCCTTATAAGATATACCGTTTACAATCCCCCATACATCTTGGCTTCTGGCAGAGAGCAGTCCGTCTAAGCCTTCGCCAAATTCGGGAGTCTTAATCTCTCCGGCATAGCTTTCAGATACTGTAGAAATCTTATTGGCATAAACTAAGCCGCCCTTTAAAAGATTTCCGTCTTTATAGTATTCAAGCTTATCGTCGGTAAAGTAGTAGTCGGATATCCCCATAAAATCCTTGATTTTTTCAAGATCCCATCTTCCCTGGAATTTCAGGTTATGGATTGTCATTACTGTCTTTATATCTGAAAAAAACGGATTATCCCTGAAGGTATCTAAAAATACCGGAATAGCCCCCGTCTGCCAATCGTTACAGTTAATAACATCAGGCTTAAAGCCGATGGTCGGCAATATCGACAACACAGCCTTCGAAAAGAATATGAACTTTTCACAGTCTAGGTGTATATAGTCATAAGGCTTATCGCCGTTAAAGTAAAATTCATTATCTAAAAAATAGAATTTCACACCGTCGTGAATAAGCTCAAAAACCCCACAATACTGTTTTCTCCAGCCCATATCGATATAGATATGGTTTATATACTGCATCTTTTCCTTAAATTCCGGTGCAATGCATCTATATAAAGGCATAATAACCCTCGCATCTTCGCCCGCCTCATTCAGAGCCATTGGAAGAGACCCGGCAACGTCACCTAACCCGCCGGTTTTTACAAAGGGCACAGCTTCTGAGCAAGCATATAATATATTCATTAAAAGTCCCCCTTTTAGTTTTATTCCCCATATATTTCTATATGTTTTTTTCACTTTTATTCGCTTTTAGTTAAGATTACATTAATATGTTTATTATACCTCAAAACACCCGAAATGTCAATTAAAAGAGGGGAGTTATTTAAAAAAGGGTATTCTCTTCGAACACCCTTTTAAAATTCGTATTAAATAACCGCACCTTTGGAAATTGCAAACGGGAAATTTGGCTGACCAATTAGCTTTCTTTCCTCTGTAATATGCACTTCCTTATCAAAGATTACATGGTCTAATGTAACGTTTTTGTCGATTACCGAATCCTGCATAATGATACAGTTTTTAATAACCGCACCCTTTGAAACCCTAACTCCTCTTGATAGGATTGAATTTTCAACCGTTCCCTCAATGACACATCCGTCTGAAATAAATGAATTTTTAACTAAAGCATTTTCTCCATACTTAGTCGGTGACTGGTCTTTAGTCTTTGTAAAAATTGGTCGAATTGGATTAAAGATTTCATCTCTTACTTCCTTTTTCAAGAATTCCAAACTTCCCTCATAGTAAGATTTTAATGAATCCACTTTAATTAGGAATCCGTCATATTGGAATCCGAAAACATTTAAGCCGTCAAGCTTCTTTGCCAGTGCATCCTTTACAAAATCATGGTCACCCCTTGCGCTGCACTCATCAATTATACTCTCTAATAGTGCTTTCTCCATTATATATAAATCCATGCCTGCATAGGAGGTTTTAGGATAATATGGCTTTACTTCTATGTCAATTACCTTCCCCGATTTATCAAAATCAAGAAGGGTGAATCTTGAAAGCTCCTTTTCATCAGATCCCGACATATCCTTATATATAACCGTTACATCGGCGTTGGTGTTAATATGTTTTTCCAAAACCTCGTCAAAGTCGATATTATAGATAAAGTCGCCCATAGACAATATCACATAGGTCTGGTCGCTCTTTTTAAGATAATCCTTTACTCCCGATAAAAGGTCGACATTTCCCGAAAACTCACCGTAATGAGATTTTGCAAGGTTTGGTGGCAGGATATTTAACCCTTGCTTTTTTCTGTCTAAATCCCAGGGCTTTCCCGACTGAACATGGTCCATTAGGGATGTATAGTTTGACTTTGTAACAACCCCCACATTTACAAGCCCTGCATTTACCATATTGGAAAGCACAAAGTCAATAACTCGGTATCTTCCGGCAATCGGGATTGCAGAAATCGTTCTTTTGTCGGTAATCGGAGGGATTTTCTCATCATTGCTTACAATTATTCCCATAGTATCTTTCATTATAGTCATCTCCCTTCCATTTACTCAAAACAAACCATTGAGCCCTTTGGAACTTTTGCATTTTGGGAAAGCTTCACGCCGCCCTCAATCAAAACAATTCCATCGGTACACATAGCCGATTCATACTGGTTATTTTTTTCTTCCGATATGCCAATTTCGCAACCGTCGGGAATTATAACTCCTTCACCGATAATTGCTTTTTCAATTTTTACATTTTCGCCGATTACCGTTCCTTCCATAATAACCGACTCTTTTATAACACTTCCCTTACCAATCTGAACATCTCTTGAAATTATGGAATTTTCCACAGTCCCGTCAATGAAGCACCCCTCGGTAATATTACTGTTTTTAACTTTCGCATTCTCACCTATATAGTGCGGTGCATATGCCATATTTCTTGAATAGATATTCCATTTTCGGTCGCCAATATCAAACTTTGGTTTTTCACCAATCAAGTCCATATTTGCTTCCCAAAGACTTGAAACCGTTCCAACATCCTTCCAGTAGCCTTCAAACTTCCAAGCTGAAAGCTTCTCGCCGTTTTGAAGCATTGCTGGGATTATATTTTTACCAAAATCATTATCCGACTCCGGATTATTTTCATCTTCGGTCAGGTATTTTTTCAGCTTTTCGTAATCAAATATATAAATCCCCATCGATGCAAGGTTACTCTTTGGATTTTTCGGTTTTTCTTCAAATTCAATGATGTCCCCAGCTTCATTTACGTTCATAATACCAAACCGGCTTGCTTCCTCCCATGGTACAGGCATAACAGCAATCGTAATTGCCGCACCCGACTCCTTATGTCTTTTTAGCATTTCGCCATAGTGCATCTTATAGATATGGTCGCCCGATAAAATCAAGACATTTTGAGGATTAAACTGCTCTAAGAACCCTAAGTTCTGATAAATTGCATTGGCAGTTCCCTTATACCATTCGCCCGCCTCCGAGCTTTGGTATGGTGGCAAAACATAAACACCGCCGTTATTTCTATCCAAATCCCACGGGTTACCATTTCCGATATAAGTGTTTAAGATAAGAGGTTGATACTGAGTGAGAACGCCCACCGTATCAATACCTGAGTGAACGCAGTTGGAAAGCGGAAAATCTATAATCTTATATTTACCTCCAAATGCAACCGCAGGCTTTGCTACATTTTTCGTAAGAGCACCCAGTCTTGTTCCCTGGCCACCTGCCAAAATCATGGCTACACATTTTTTTGTACTCATAAAAATACTCCCTTTTATTTATTTTTTCTTTGATTCTTTTTTAAGGTATATTGTGCTAAGTCCCTCTAAATTTACCTCAATCACGTTAGAAAAACCTAAGAAATTCTGCTTTTTGGATTTATATCGTACCTTTTTCTTTGCACGGTTTCCGCCAAAATTTTCCCACGAGCTATCCATCTTAACAACATATTCGCCGGCACTTGGCACGCCGATTAAATATTTTCTCCTCTCAACCGGAGTAAAGTTTGATATAACCAAAACATTGTCACCTCGTCTTTTTCCCTTTCTTATAAAGGAAATTACCGACCTGTCATTATCTCCCTCATTTATCCATGAGAATCCATCCCAGTTTTCATCGTTTTGCCAGAACGGTTTTTCTGACAGGTAATAGTTATTTATCGTCTTTACATATTCGTTTAGTTTCTTGTGCTTTTCATAGTCCAGAAGATGCCACTCTAAGCCCTCGTCATACCGCCATTCTATAAACTCACCAAGCTCTGCTCCCATAAAAAGCATTTTTTTGCCCGGTAGTGCCAGGTAATATGCCAAAAGTGCCCTATATGCCGAAAATTTTTCTTCATAGTCACCGAACATCTTATTTAAAAGTGAGCACTTGCCGTGAACTACCTCGTCGTGAGAAAGGGGCAGAATGTAGTTTTCCGAGTATGCGTAGAACATCAAGAAAGTCAGAAGGTTGTGGTTATCCTTTCTAAAATACGGGTCCATTGACATATACCTCAAAGTATCGTTCATCCAACCCATATTCCACTTATAGTTAAAGCCAAGCCCGCCTTTATCAACAGGCCCCGTTACCATTCCCCAGGCAGTAGATTCTTCTGCTATCATTAAGATATTGGGAAACTCTGAAAACATCATTTTATTTAGGTTTCTTAAAAAGTCTATCGCCTCTAAGTTTTCGTGTCCCCCATAGATATTGGCAACCCATTCGCCGTCGTTTCGGTTATAGTCACGGTATAGCATAGAGGATACCGCATCAACTCTCAGTCCGTCCATATGAAACTCCGACACCCAAAAATGTGCCGACGACATCAAAAATGACAAAACCTCTTTTCGGGAATAGTCAAAAACAAGAGTCCCCCATTCCTTATGTTCACCGATTCGAGGGTCGGCATATTCATAGGTCGGTGTTCCGTCAAAACGGTAAAGCCCGTGAAGATCCCGCGGAAAATGTGCCGGAACCCAGTCCATAATAACCCCTAATTCATTCTTATGACATTCATTGATAAAATATTTTAAATCTTCAGGTGTTCCGTATCTGCTTGTTGCCGAAAAATATCCCGTTACCTGATAACCCCATGACCCGTCATACGGGTACTCGGTAATCGGCATTATCTCAATATGGGTATATCCCATATCCTTTACATACAAAATCAGCTCATCCGCCAGTTCCCTGTAGCTATAAAAACTACCGTCAGGATGCTGTTTCCAGCTTCCCATATGCATTTCATAGATATTCATCGGTTTATCGTATGGCGGAGTTTTTTCTCTTTTTTTAAGCCAACGGCTATCGGACCAACGGAAATTTTCTATATCTTTTACAATCGAAGCAGTATTTGGGCGAAGCTCGGAGAAAAAAGCGAAAGGATCGGATTTTAAAACAACTTCTCCATCTTGCTGATGGATTGCGTATTTATAAATATCTCCTTCTTTGATATCCTCAAACACCCCATACCACACACCGGTTGTCCCGATTTTTTCAAGGGGATTTTTAAAATTATCCCAGCCGTTAAAGTCCCCTGCTAAACATACATTCTTTGCATTCGGTGCCCAGACTGCAAATCTCCAGCCTGCCTCCGTCTTATGTGCCCCTAACATCTTATATGCTTTAAAATTAGTACCCTCGTTATAAAGGTATAACTGAAACTCGCTAATCCCCGACCATTCTCTTATGTTTTCCATCTTTTACCCCCTCACATGGTGCAATTAAATCCCCAATATACTATTATATTTTAACAAATCCAAAATATTACACTTATAAATTTTATCTCTGTTTTACATTATAACATATAAATTCTGCACAGTAAAGATTAAATTTTAACGAAAATTATTATTAAAAATAGACAAATTGACTAAAATATAGATAATCTGTAAATTTAAAGATTTTATGCCATTATTTCTTGACACTTTTGAATTTTTGGTATATAATTTAGTCAATATTGCAATAATGGAGGTAGTGAGATGAGTCAAGAATGTGACCATAATTGTAGTTCATGCACATCAAAATGTGATGAAGGCATAAAAAAAGAACAGCTTCATCCATTTGCCGATGTAAAAAAGGTAATTGCAGTTGTAAGCGGTAAAGGCGGAGTCGGAAAATCCATCGTAACCTCTCTTATGACTGTTTTAATGCAAAGACGGGGGTTTAATTCTGCAATTTTAGATGCCGACCTTACCGGCCCGTCTATCCCGAAAGCTTTCGGGTTAAAGACACGTGCAACCGGCGATGACAACGGATTATATCCGGTAAAATCAAAGCTTGGCACTCAGGTAATGTCGATAAATTTATTGCTGGAATCTGAAACCGACCCGGTAATCTGGCGAGGTCCTATAATTGCCGGAACAGTAAAGCAATTCTGGACCGATGTTTTATGGGATAATGTAGACTTTATGTTTGTTGATATGCCACCGGGAACAGGCGATGTTCCGCTGACAGTTTTCCAATCCCTTCCCGTTGACGGGATTATCGTTGTAACATCTCCTCAGGAGCTTGTTTCAATGATTGTGGAAAAAGCAGTTAAGATGGCAGAAATGATGAATGTACCAATTCTGGGAATAGTTGAAAATATGTCGTACTTTAAGTGTCCCGACTGTGACAAAGTTTATAACATATTTGGTGAGAGTAACATCGAAGAAATTGCAAAAAAATATAACATCGACACCATTTCAAAATTGCCTATTGACCCAAACCTTGCAGCTTCATGCGACAAGGGTATGATAGAATTATTTGAGGGTGATTGGCTGGATAATATGGCTGATAAAATTGAAAAAATATAAATTTAAATTTGAGAGGAGAAATTAAAATGGAATTAAAAGGTTCAAAAACAGAAGCGAATTTGATGGCGGCATTTGCAGGTGAGAGTCAGGCAAGAAACAAGTACACCTACTTTGCAAGCGTTGCAAAAAAGGAAGGCTATGAGCAAATTGCGGCAATCTTCCAAGACACCGCAAACAACGAAAAGGAACACGCAAAAATGTGGTTTAAGGCACTTGGCGAGCTTGGAAACACTGCAGAAAACTTAAAAGCAGCAACTGCCGGTGAAAACTACGAATGGACAGATATGTATGCATCATTTGCAAAGGATGCAGAAGAAGAAGGCTTCACCGAGCTTGCTGCAAAGTTCCGTATGGTTGCGGCAATTGAAAAGTCTCACGAAGAACGTTATCTTGCTCTTTTAAATAACGTCGAAATGAAGAAGGTATTTGAAAAGAGCGAAGAAATTATGTGGGAATGCAGAAACTGTGGTCACCTGGTTGTAGGTAAAAAAGCACCTGAAATTTGCCCTGTATGTGCTCATCCTCAAAGCTACTTTGAAGTA
>JAZULN010000063.1:0-47738 GCA_045603125.1 Clostridia bacterium
CTTGACAAATATTGCTGCTTAAAGTGTTGTGAAACACATAAAAAAGAATAATATAAAGTTTAACAGAGCACCGGCGAGTGCCGGTGCTCAACAATTATAAAATGAAATTTAATTTTGGGAGGATTTTAGTTATGAAAAAGATTGAGATTAGTGATAATGAAAAAATTATTATGGATAGTGTTATGATAGGTGAATGTCAGAAGCCATACGGGATGGAATACCTATATCACAATAAAAAAACTGATGATTATTTTCTTGCTTATCACAAAAGTTTGGAAGCAACAACTATATACGAATTGTATGAAGGCGAGGCAATAGAATGGGTTGCAAAGTATCTACCTGTAGGTTCTGTCAAAGAACTTTTCAATATCACCTTTGGCGTTGGAGTAGATAGTATTATTAATGGTGAAGAATTTTTTGACGACTACGAACCCAAAAGTCAATCATGGAACGATGTTATGGAAACATATGATAGGGCGTATTGTGAACTTTATAAAGAATTGAACGAAGATGAAATTACAGAGAATTTTGATTGGTTGATGAATGCTTATCAACCAATCACAAGAATTGAAACAAAAGCAGGCAATGTTTATGAAGTCTATGTGTATACAGGTCAAGATTAATAACAGAACAAATTTATATAGGAGTGTAAAGATTGTGAATAAAAAAAGAGAATTAAAATTTAGTCGTTTTACATGCGGATATCTTATGAAAAATACGGTATACTGTGTGAGAGAAAATGTGTTCGTGGGAGGTGATGGTTATGTTGAACAAGGAGAAGTTTTTAGCAAATAGGGCAACTAAACCAGCCAAGAAAACGTCAAATAACTCCGGTGAAGGTGTGTTTTATGATTCAAAAAGTAAAACTTGGGGATTTAGGGCTGTGCGTGATGGTAAAGATACCCGAAAAAAAGGATATCTAACTAAAACTGAAGCCAAAGAAGCTCGCGCAAGATTTGTTTTAGAACATAACACTAACAAAACAAAGAGACCTGACGTAGATACCAACATAACTCTAAGAGAAGTTTATGAACATTATATGGAATTTGGTTCTACCGAAAAAAGAGAAGGTACTTTGAAAAAACAGCATAGCATATGGAAGAACCACGTTGAACCGACCTTTGGAGATAGACCATTAGTTAGCATAGGTGTTGGTGAACTTAAAAATTACCTAATTCAGTTGTATCACAAAGGGTCTCCATACAATAATTTTGAAGAGGGGTACGCATATAGTTATGTGGAGGGATTCCTAAAGCTTTTCTACTTACTTTGGGGGTATGCTCGTCGCATGTTTTGGATCAGCAGAGATACATATTGCATTATGTGCGAAGATAGAAAGATTAGATTGGAAATGCCTAAAAAAGAACAAGAAGATGAAGATGAAGAAAATGTTGAAACATACACCCAAGATGAAATAGAACGTATGGCAAACAGATTAAAGCCTACTAATTTGTACACAGCATTTCTCTTGGGATATTTTTTGGGTGTACGTATCAGTGAAGCATTCGGAATCAGATGGTCCGATATAAGTTGGAAAGACCATACTATCACCATACAACGTCAGCTTCTGATGCAATCTCCACACCGTGTTATTGCTCCTGTAAAAACATTGGCTGCAAAAAGAACTATTGACATCCCTGATAAATTATATGAGCATTTGAAAAATTTAAAAAAGGAACAAGAGGAAAACAAAAAATACTATGGGACCTCTTATAGAAATACCGAAGTGGTTAAAGTCCGTATGAAGAAAAATCAAGATGATGATTTGGTTGGTGGTGACTTTGTAAACAGGCAACGTAATGGTCAGCTTCTTACAACTGACAGCATGAAATCCTGGGCGACAAAAATTGAAGCTGAATTGGGTATTCACTTTAAATTTCATAATTTAAGACATACACATGCATCTTTTTTAGCAGCCTGTAATACACCTATTCCAAAACTGCAACATAGGTTAGGACACAAGAAAATTTCAACAACTTCAAAGTACTATTTTGGTGACAACGAAATAGCCGACGAGAAATTAAAAGATGCTTTGAAATTGCTGTAAATCCGGCATATTTTCAAGTCATCAATGTGCCACAAACCCTTACGGGACAAGGGTTTGCAGAGTTGGACTGGCATTGGCGATGCCAGTCCTCTTATTTTCGGTTATGAAAATGCCATATTAATGCCAACTTCAAATACAAAATTGAATGCTGGTTGAGATTTCAACACTTCGAGCAATGTGGCATCGATAATTTAAAAATAGGAATGCCAAAAACCCCTCAACAGTAGGTATTACCTATTGTCAAGGGGTTTCAAATTCGTTGTTATTTCAAGGTTTTTGATTAGCCGAAGTAACGTTTCAAAAGGCCTTCAAAACCCTTTCCGTGCCGAGCTTCGTCTCTTGCCATTTCATGCACAGTATCATGAATTGCATCAAGACCATTCTTCTTTGCACATGATGCTAAGTCAAACTTACCTTGAGTTGCACCGTATTCGCAGTCAACTCTCCATTTCAAGTTGTCCTTTGTTGTAGCCTTCATGTTAGGTTCTAAATCCTCGCCTAAAAGCTCTGCAAATTTAGCAGCGTGCTCTGCTTCTTCGTATGCTGCCTTTTCCCAATATAGACCTATTTCAGGGTAGCCTTCTCTGTGAGCAATTCTTGCCATACACAGATACATTCCTACTTCTGCACATTCGCCGTTGAAGTTTGCCATAAGCTGCTCAAAGATATACTTCTTATCTTCTTCTGAGATGTCAGGGTTATTTTTTACGGTTTTTGCATAAACGCCGTATTCATGCTCTGCTGCAAGTGCTGCACCTTCTTGCATTTCCTTGAACTTTTCAGCCGGAACCTTACAAACAGGGCACTTTTCAGGAGCACTTTCACCTTCGTGAACATAACCACACACTGAACATACAAATTTTTTCATAATAATTTACCTCCAAAAATTTTAATTTTATTGACACTCACCGCAAAGACCAAAAAAGAATAATGCATGGTCTTCTATAGAGAGTGAATCCTTCTCTTTTACTAACTCGCCAAGGGGTTTTTCCATATTTACCGAGATGTCTAAAATAGTCGAGCAGTTTCTGCATATAAAATGATAATGCTTCTCAGGATTACCGTCAAAATGCTCCCTGCCATCGCTACACTCGAGTCTTACAATCTTTCCGTCATCAGCTAAAAGATTAAGATTTCGGTAAACAGTTGCAAGACTGATCCTCGGAAACTCTTTTTTAAGCTCTTCATATAACCAATCAGCGGTAGGGTGGTTTTTGACGCTTTTCAAAAGAGTCAAAAGGGCATCTCTCTGGCGAGAGTGTTTCAGATTCTTTTGCATAAACATCCTCCCCTTATTACAATAATGATAACGATTATCAATATCAATTATATCAAAAAAATTAAAAATGTCAATAGTTTTTTTAAAAATTAATTTAAAAATTTAATTATAATTTGTATGAAAGTAACGAAAAGGTGAAAAAAACATAATATTTAGATAAAAATTATTGTTAAATTTAAAATCTATATGTTACAATTATTTTATGAGAATGAAAGAGAAAGAAGAAAGAAAAGAAAATTTCAGGAGGAAAGGAAATGGATATTTTTAATATCATAAGTCTGATAGGCGGACTTGCTATCTTTTTGTTTGGTATGCAGATTATGGGAGATAGTCTGGAAAAAACCGCCGGTAACAAATTAAAATCAATACTTGAAAATCTTACATCAAGTAGATTCAAAGGCCTTTTGCTTGGTTTGGTTGTTACCGCAATAATACAAAGCTCATCGGCTACAACCGTTATGGTTGTCGGCTTTATCAACTCAGGGATTATGCAACTGTCTCAATCGGTAGGTATAATCATGGGTGCCAATATTGGTACAACAGTAACCGGTTGGCTTTTGAGTACCACAGGTATGTCGGGTGGCGGAAGCTTCATATTGGAAATGTTAAAACCCTCATCTTTTGCACCGATTCTTGCCTTGATTGGTATTGTGTTAATGATGTTTAGTAAGAAACAAAAACATCACGATATCGGTGGTATACTTTTGGGATTTGCTGTTCTTATGACCGGAATGGAGACTATGTCAGCAGCGGTTGACCCACTAAAAGATATGCCGGAATTTGCCGAGATATTCCTGTTATTTAAAAACCCGATATTGGGTGTATTGACCGGTGCATTGCTTACTGCAATAATTCAGAGTTCATCGGCATCTGTGGGTATTTTACAAGCACTTTCTGTTACCGGAAGCGTAACTTTTGGCAGTGCTATTCCGATTATCCTCGGTCAGGGCATTGGTACTTGTGTGACTGCAATGCTATCGGCAATCGGTGCTAACAGAAATGCAAAGCGTGCTGCGGCAATTCACCTGAGTTTCAATATTCTTGGCTCGATAATATTCCTTATATTATTCTATGTATTGCACGCAATTTTCCAATTTTCATTTATAGATAAGGCAGTAAATCCATTTACTATCGCTGTAATAAATACAACATTTAAAGTGGTTTCTACATTAGTATTGTTTCCATTTGGTGGAGCTTTGGAAAAATTATCCTACCTATTCATTCCGGAAAAGGGTCAGGATAAAGACCCCGAGCTTTTAGACGAGAGACTTTTTGCAACTCCGGGTATTGCAGTTGGTCAGGCAAAAAAGCTTACCGATCGTATGTCGATAGAATCAAGAGAAAGTATAGTTTTGGCCATGAGCATACTCGATAAGTTTGACGAGGATGTGGCTGAAAGGATTGTAAAAATAGAAAAGACCATAGATAACTATGAGGATAGATTGGGAACATATCTTGTTAAGCTGAGCCGTGAAAATTTAAGTCTTGAGGATAGCCATGAAATATCCAATTTGCTCCACACCATCGGTGACTTTGAAAGAATTGCCGACCATGCTGTAAATATCAGAAAGGTGGCTTTGGAAATTCATGAAAAAGGTCTTGAGTTTTCAGAGAAGGCCAAAAAGGAAATTAAAACTATAACAGAAGCGGTCGACGAAATTATGGAAATGACGGTGAGGGCTTTTACCGAGGAGGACACAGAACTTGCAAAACAGGTTGAGCCTTTAGAACAGGTTATAGATGTTTTGAAAAAGCAGATGAAAGCAAGACATATCTCGCGACTTCAGCAGGGAGAGTGCACTATAGAAACAGGCTTTGTATTCTCTGACCTGATTGCAAACTGTGAAAGAATCGCTGATCATTGCTCAAACATTGCGGTATGTCTTATCCAAATTGCAAACGATAGATTTGAGACTCATGAATATCTGGATCATGTAAAGCATGATGGTCAAAATGATTTTGAGGAAAAGTTCAAGGTATACAGTGAAAAATACAGTATATAATTAAAAACCCTCTCTACTCTGAGAGGGTTTTTGTCGAATAAATTTAAGGTATGAAAGTAAAAAACCTATTGACAATATTGGAAATTTGTTGTATAATAAACGTGAATACTCATAAAAGAACTTAAAATGCGTTTTTAGGTTTACATAAAATGAAAGGGGTAGTTTAAAATGAAAAAACTAATTTCAATCTTACTAGCCGGAGCAATGGCTTTGGGTTCTGTAAGTATGGTAAGTGCGGCAGATCCTGCTAACTTAAAGGAGCTTATGGATCAGGAAAATATTCCTGTACCATATCTATTGAGTTATGATGTTGACACAGACATTCAGGTTAAGGATACAGGTGCATATGCAGACAGTTTAAGCCTTACACTTAGTAGCAATATGACTGCTGACTACAAAACAACTATGTATATGCAGGTAGTAAGAGACAAATTCACTGAGCTTGTAACAAAGGCAGAAGATAAGATTACAAAAAAAGGCGGTGCAAATGCTGCTACACTTCAAGCAGAGTTAGATGCAGCACCTGTATATGGTGAATTTGAAATCAAAGTTATCTTAGATGACGGCATGGAAATTCCTGCTGATATGAAGGCTGACTCTAAGGCATTAAAGGGCTTTAGTGCAAATGTTTCAAATGTATTTGAAGAAGTATCAAGAACATATTCAGATGTTGATAAGACTCTTACAATTAAAATTGCAACAAAGGCAATTACAAAGGCTGAATTAGAAGCAGACCTTGACGAATATCTTGCAGACTTCACATTAGAATGCGAAGATGTTATAATCACAGGCGAAGGTGTTCACACAGTTAAGGGTACTGTTACAGGTTTCACAAAGATTGGTGATGATATTGCAGTTATCAACTATAAGGCAGTTCAACAAGGTGACAAGACTGCTGACATCAAAGCAGACGTTGATGTATCAACCGGTGTTACAAGACCTCCTGTAACAGGTGGTAGCGATATCACAACAATTACAGTTAAGGTAGAAGTTGACGGTAAGGTTATCGAAAGAAAGACATCATCAACAGGTATCGAATTTGATCCGTATTCATTAGATGTTCCTGAAAAAGAAGGCCACTTATTTGCTGGCTGGTATAATAAGGAAACAGGTGCAAAGGTTGAAGGCGGTAACACTTATAACAGCAGCATGACAATCTATGCAAAATGGATTCCAACAGGCGATGTTGATGTAACATTTGAAGTAGAAGGCGAAGAAGCTGAAGTTAACGGTAAAGACGTAAATGGCGTAGTTGTTCCAGAAGACGCAGTTGAAGTAACAGAAGAAGGAACAAAGCTTGCAATTGGTGATATTAAGCCGGTATTGGAAAGCGGCAAGAAGTTTGTAGGCTGGTATTTAGATGCTGAATTTACAACTCCTGCTGACGAAGATGCAGTTTACACAGAGGATGTTAAGTTATATGCAAAGGTAATCGATGCAGGAGATATCTTAGACAAAGATAACCACTATGCATACATCATGGGATATGAAGACGGCACAGTTAAGGCCGAAAAGAATATCTCAAGAGAAGAAGTTGCTACAATCTTCTTCAGAGTTATGAAGGATGACATCAGAGCAAATATCATGACTACTGAAAATGACTTTACAGATGTAGCTGAAGACAGATGGTCAAATTGTGCTATTTCTACAATTGCAAATTACGGCATCATAACAGGTTACCAAGACGGTACATTCAAGCCTCAAAAGAGCATTACAAGAGCAGAGTTCGTGACAATGGCTGCAAGATTTGCAGAAATAGATGAAAATGCAACTGCAGAATTTACAGATATTGCAGGCCACTGGGCAGAGAAAAACATCAAGACTGCTGTAGCACTAGGCTGGATCGACGGTTATGAAGACGGCACATTCAAGCCTGATAAGAACATCACAAGAGCAGAAGCTATCACAATTGTAAATAAGATTCTTGACAGAAAGGTTGACCAAGACGGTTTACATGCTGACGCAGTTATCTGGAGTGACCTTTCAGTTGATGATTGGTATTACTACAATGTAATCGAAGCTACAAACGCTCATAAGTATGAAGCAGGTGTAAATGCTGAAAAGTGGACAGAATGTATCGAAAACTTCGACTGGACAACACTTGAAAAATAAAATTTAAAAGAGATGCTTAGGCATCTCTTTTTTGTCCTGATATATAGAATGTAGATATTTAAAGGTCGCTTTTTGACAAAGGGTAAAAAATAAGAGATGCAACGTGCATCTCTTATTTATTTTCATTCGCCTCAAGCCAAATAACCAATACCGATATATCGGCAGGGGAAACGCCTGAAATTCTTGATGCCTGACCTAAAGATATGGGCTTAATTTTATCAAGCTTTTGCCTTGCCTCAATTCTAAGACCATAAATTTTTGAATAGTCTATATCCTTTGGTAATTTCTTGCTTTCCAGTTTTTTGAACTGATTTATCTGTATCTGTTGTTTTTCGATATACCCTTCATACTTTAGCTGAATTTCCGCCTGCTCCTTTACATCATCGGGAAGTTGTGGTCTTGCGGGGTCGACCTCTGCCAAAATCTCATAGTTTAGCTGAGGTCTCTTTAATAAGTCCGAAAGGTGTACACCGGTGGAAATTTCTGACGTATCATATTTTACTAAAAGCGGGTTTGCAAGTCTTGGTGGAATGACAAGCTTTTTTAGTCTTTCAATTTCTTCTTTTATAAGTTCTTGTTTTTTTAAGAATTTTTGGTATCTTTCCTCTGAAATTAAGCCTACTCTGTAGCCGTATGGGGTCAGTCGCTCGTCGGCGTTGTCCTGACGAAGCATTAGTCTGTATTCAGAGCGTGATGTCATCATTCGGTATGGCTCGTTAGTGCCTTTGGTAATCAAATCATCAATAAGAGTACCGATATAGCCTTCACTTCGGTCGATTGTAAGCGGTTCCTCGCCTTTAATTTTCAGGGCTGCATTGATGCCGGCAATAAGACCTTGAGCCGCCGCCTCCTCATATCCGCTTGTGCCGTTAAACTGACCGGCACCGTAAAGACCCGGAATATTTTTAAATTCCAATGTAGCGTTTAGCTGAGTCGGGTCGATGCAGTCATATTCAATGGCATAAGCCGGTCTCATAATCTCTACATTCTCAAGCCCCTTTATTGTGCGGAGCATCTTTAACTGTACGTCTTCAGGCAGCCCCGTGCTTATGCCCTGTGCATAAACCTCGTTGGTGTCAAGTCCCATAGGCTCCATGAAAAGTTGGTGGCGGTCTTTGTCTTTAAACCGCATGATTTTATCCTCGATAGATGGACAGTATCTCGGGCCAACGCCTTCAACTTTTCCGTTATACATAGGCGCTTTATCGATATTATCCATAATGATTTTATGGGTTTCCTGGTTTGTGTAGGTTAAAAAACATGAAACCTTGTTTTCTAAAACACCTTCTGTTTCAAAGGAAAATGGGGTTATTTTTTCGTCGCCGAATTCCTCCTCCATCTTGGAAAAATCAATGGAGTTTGCGTGGATTCTGGCAGGTGTTCCCGTTTTAAAACGAAGAATCTCGACTCCTAAATCCCTTAAGCTTTGGGATAGCTTTTTGGCGGGGAATGTGCCGTCGGGGCCACTTTCACAGTCGTAGTCGCCAATTAAGATTTTGCCTTTTAGGTATGTACCTGTCGCCACAATTACAGCCTTCACACCGTACTCGGTGCCAAGGTGAGTCCTTATGCCTAAAATTTTGCCATCTTCCGATATTATGTCGGTAATTTCAGCTTGCTTTACCATGAGGTTTGGCTCGGATTCGAGCCTTTTCTTCATTTCGATGTGGTAGCGTTTTCGGTCAATCTGACATCGGAGGGAATGAACAGCCGGACCTTTTCCGCGGTTTAACATCTTAGACTGCAAAAAGGTTTTGTCTGCGGCTTTTCCCATCTCGCCACCTAATGCATCAATTTCTCTTACCAAATGCCCCTTGGCAGTACCGCCAATGCTTGGGTTACAAGGTAGATTTGCAATACAGTCAAGGCTTATGGAAAAAATCACTGTTCTCATGCCAAGGCGGGCAGAGGCTAAAGCTGCCTCGATTCCGGCATGCCCCGCCCCAATTACTGCGACATCAAAGTTATCTAAAAAATTTGCCATTACTTGTCCTCTTTTTCTATTTTATCAAGAATTGTTCTGCTAATATAACGGGATGTGTAGAATTCCAATGTGAATCTCATAACAGAAAGGTAAATCATCAGCATCAAAACTAAAGCTGTAAACATCTCGATAATTGGGCTGAAGGTGATAAACAAAAATCCGTTTACGAGAAGTATTAAAATGATAATTCCCACATTCCAGGGTGTATTTATAAGCGATAGAATTATTGAGTTTTTGTAAAGCTCAAAAAGTGAATTCTTAAAGGTAACCATAAGCTGGTAGATGTAAAAGTTTGCCGAAACAAAGATTACACCTACAATTATAATAAGAATCATACACAAAAACCATAAACTGTTTCCGGTAGCCCGAAACTGTGCGAAATAAACCATTGCCCCGAATATCAGGATATAGGTAAGAAGTGAGCTTATGATGCTAACTACCATACCTTGTGAAAAGTTATTTTTATAGTCATCCCAAAAGTCCGACCAAAGATAAATTCCCGATTCTTTTATAACTTTTCTATAGAAATTAGAAAGTGCCGCCGATGCAGGGCCTGAACCCACCAACAGGGTCAGGGTTGCTGTGAAAAATACACAAAATGGTATGAATAACGGGTGAGAGCTATTATGTCCCAAAAGTTGGGCTGCGTAGGAAACAAAGAAATTGCTTGCTACAAAATTTATTGCAATCATGGGAAGGGATGTAAAAAAATATAAAAGGTTTGTCTGAAAAAACTTTGAAAACTTTCTCCCGAGCAGTTCAAAGAATAAGAAAACACCCTTTTTCTTTGGTGCATTTTTATCAACGCCCGGTCCTTCTTTATCATAATTAAAAAATCCCATTTTAATTTATACCTCGTTTCTTAAATAAAAATCCATATTATATTCTACCATAAATGCAAAAATCTTACAATACAAAATCGAAAAAATTTCGTGAATAAATTGTAAAATAAATGGTATATTACATTATTTTTACAAAACTAAAAAACTGTTGAAATTAAAGAATTAAATTGTTATACTGTAAGCGTCAGAAACTAAAATTTCGGGGGATGACGATATGAAAAAGGAAAAAAGATATGAATTCTGGAAGGTAATGTATAAGTACATAAAAGATTATCGCAAAAAGCTTATTCTTGCCATGCTTTTGTCGGGACTTGTGGGGATATGCGTTGCGTGTCAGCCTTTGGTAATAAAATATATTGTCGATGACGGGATTTTAAATGAATCCCTTTCTAACAACGAAAAGATATGGTATGTAACCAAGCTTTGCGGACTCTACCTTGGCCTTGCGATTGTGAGAATCAGTATGTGGAGAGTTGGGTATAAAAATATGTTAACCGCCCTTGAGGGGTCACTATTTAAGTTAAGGTCACACTTTTTTAACCATGTCCAGAACCTTTGTATGCGGTTTTATTCAACAGTATCGGAAGGTGAACTCTTTAACTGTATTATGGGTTCTCCAATAACAAATATAAGAACCTATATGGTTCAGCTGTTCCAGTCGGTACCGTATCAGGCGGTGTCGCTGGTGATATCGGTGGTGGCACTCTTTAGCTTCGACTGGCAGCTTACTGCAATTCTTCTTTTGATTGTAATTGTAATGGCCACCATAAACTACTTTTCAAGAGCAAAAATCAGAAGGATATCGTCTGAGTATATCGGTACTGAGGCAGAAACAAGTAAATACTTGAGTGATGCCCTCCACGGCATGGATGCTATTAAGATTTATTCAATAGAAAACGATACTTATAAGACATTTCAGGGTCATATCGATAAGATGTACCATAAGGGGATAAAGTCGAATATGGCAAATCTTTATGAGGGAAATAAGCCTGAGATGATACAGTTTATCGGTACGGCTGTAATCTATGTTGCAGGGACCTATGCCTGCATTTATAGAAACTTAAATGTTGGTACACTTTATGCTTTTTTGTCGAGTATGGGAAGTATACTTGGTATTCTTATTACCTGGCTTAATATGGGGCTTCAAAAAAGTAGTGCCGAGTCGGGACTTGAAAAGATTATGAATGTTTTAGAGCAAAATTCATCTACTCCCGAAATTGGCGAGTCTGAAAAGAAGGACATCCGCTATGAAAAGAGTGCGGCAAGAAGCCTTAAAAAACCGTGTATTGAGTTTCGTAATGTAAACTTTGCGTATGAGAATAAAAATATACTGAATAACTTCAGCTGTAAGATTGATTATAACCAGAGTGTTGCCTTGGTTGGGTCGTCGGGTAGCGGTAAGAGTACCATAACAAAGCTTGTGACAAGACTCTATGATGTATCTGACGGCGAGGTGTTATTTCATGGAAATGACGTTAAGGAATATGACATCCATGACCTTCGGGTATCCTTTGGTGTTGTTCCGCAAAATCCATTTATATTCTATGGTTCTATCTGGGATAACATTAAAATTGCACGTCCTGACGCATCAAATAAAGACGTCATAGACGCAATGGAAATAGCCTATGTCCACGAATTTGTAAATGAGCTGGAATACGGCTGGAACACGATTGTTGGTGACGGGGGAGTGTCGCTCTCAGGCGGACAGAAGCAGAGAATTGCTATAGCCCGTGCGGTTTTGGGAAATCCCGATGTTCTGATTTTTGATGAGGCAACATCGGCACTTGACAATATCTCGGAAAAGCGTATTCAGTCGGCAATGGAGAATCTGATGAAAAACCATACTCTTATAATTGTTGCCCACAGACTTTCCACCATTAAAAATGTTGATAAGGTAATGGTTTTAAAAGACGGTGAGGTAATAGAAGAGGGCGGATATGACGAACTTGCCAAATCCGGCGGTGCATTTTCAAAGCTTTTAGAAGGGTAATTGATACTTGAAAACCCGGGGAAATTATGATATAATATGGAAGTTATAATAAATTTTATATTGGAGGATAGAAATGGACACGTTAATTCAAAAGATAATGGAGTTTGACTTAGTCAAAAACATAATGGCACTAAGCGACTGGAAACTGGTTGTAATGTGGATAATCGGCGGAATTTTAATCTACCTTGCAATCAAGAAGGACATGGAACCGACCCTTCTTTTGCCTATGGGTTTTGGTGCGATTTTGGTAAACCTGCCATTTTCAGGGGCAATCGGGCCTGAAGGAGCCCTCACTACCCTTTATAACGCAGGTATTGCCAACGAACTTTTCCCGCTTTTACTATTTATAGGTATTGGTGCGATGATTGACTTTGGTCCACTTTTATCAAACCCCAAACTTATGATATTCGGTGCTGCGGCACAGTTCGGAATTTTCTTTACACTTTGTGCGGCATCAATGTTTTTTGATATTAACGATGCGGCATCAATCGCTATAATCGGTGCAGCAGACGGTCCGACATCGATAGTAGTTGCCCGTATGCTTGATTCAAACTATATCGGTGCTATCATGGTTGCGGCATATTCATATATGGCACTCGTACCCATTATCCAACCACCGGTTATCAGACTTTTAACCACTAAAAAAGAACGAATGATTAGAATGGACTACGTTCAAAAAGATGTATCAAAGCTAACAAGAATCCTTTTCCCGATAATGCTTACCATTGTTGCAGGGCTTGTAGCACCGGCGTCGGTATCTTTAATCGGATTTTTGATGTTCGGAAACCTTATCCGTGAATGTGGAGTTTTAAACTCACTATCCGAAACCGCACAAAAAGTTCTTGCAAATGTTGTTACAATTTTTCTTGGAATCACAATCGCAACAAAGATGCAGGCAGAACAGTTTTTGCAGGTAGATACCCTTTTGATTTTGGGTCTTGGACTTTTTGCTTTCATCTTCGACACTGCCGGCGGCGTGTTATTTGCGAAATTCTTAAACCTTTTTACAAAGAAAAAAATCAACCCGATGATAGGGGCGGCAGGAATTTCTGCCTTTCCAATGTCGGGAAGAGTTGTGCATAAGATGGGCTTAAAAGAAGACCCGCAAAACTTCCTTTTGATGCACTCAATTGGTGTAAATGTATCGGGTCAGATTGCCTCGGTTATCGCCGGCGGTTTGATTCTTAACTATTTTCTATAATAAAAGGAGTCAAAAATTATGTTTGAACCAATGAATTTTATCAAAAATTTAAGTTATATGTCCGAGGGAATGATAAGCATTTTTGTTGTTATCGAGATTATTATAATCCTTACGAATCTTATTAACCTTATGGGCAGAAAAAAGAAAGATACTAACGAAGAATGAGAGAAATAACCGTAAATAAAAACGATTCGGGGCAAAGGATAGATAAGTTCCTCACCAAGTTTTTGGTAAATATGCCCCAATCTATGCTTTATAAACTCATGCGAAAAAACTGCGTGAAGGTGAACGGAAAGCATATAAAAGAAGGCGGATATAAGCTGGCTGAGGGGGATAAGCTGAATCTTTATATAAAAGATGAATTTTTCCCCGATAAAGTAAGTGTTTATCCATTTATGAACATAAAACCGAACCTGACTATAGTTTATGAAGACGAAAATATCATTCTTATTGATAAAAAGCCGGGGGTAAATGTCCATGCCGATGACGAAGGGGATACCAACACCTTAATTGAACATATAAAGGCATACCTTTTTAAAAAAGGTGAATATAATCCGGAGAGTGAGCAGAGCTTTGTGCCGTCTTTATGTAACCGTATTGACAGAAACACCGGCGGGATTGTGATTGCGGCAAAAAATGCGGAATCCTTAAGGATTATGAACCAGAAAATCAAGGATCGGGAGATGGTGAAAAAATACCTCCTGATTGCCACCGGGATTTTAGAAAAGAAAAAAGCAAGGCTTACAGGGTATCTTTTTAAAGACGAAAAAAAGAAGATGGCGTATGTTTATGATGCCCCGAAAAAAGGTGCAAAATCAATCGTGACAGAATATAAGGTTTTAGCAGAAAAAGATGGAAACTCGCTTGTTGAGGCGACCCTTATTACCGGCAGAACCCACCAGATAAGAGCCCACTTTGCATCAATCGGGCATCCGCTTTTAGGTGACGGCAAATATGGGTCAAATAAGATAAACCGGGGTTCGGGATTTTCGCATCAGGCACTATATTCTTATAAATTAAAGTTTACCTTTAAAACCGATGCGGGAATTTTATCCTATCTTGACAATATGGAATTTCAGGTAGAAAAGGTGGATTTTTCTGATAATTTTTAAGGGTTTATGAAGAAAAGCCCGGAAATTATCCCAACGGCTAAAAAGAATATATCGGATATTGGGTGAGATATGGGAGGGAGTGCCGAGAGTATACTTGCCAAAAGCAGACCTATAACCGAGTAGTAACTGTAGCCGTGAAATTTTTTAAATAAAAAACTTACACCCTTTATTATGGCAATGCAGGTTATGGCAAAGCCTATGATAAAGGGTATTATTTTGCTAGGCTCGGTAAAGCCATTTAGAATTTCTTGGTAAATTCCCATATTGATTAGGATAAATGACGCACTGATTCCGGGGATTATTGAGCCGACAGAATAGACTCCGCCGCCGATAAAATATCTTAAAAAGTTGTTCCCGATTCGGATTTTATAGATATTTTCAAGGGCAATGGATAGAGAAAAGAAAAGGAATAAAAAGATTATATACCGGCGGCTGAACCCTTCGTTATTTGCCTCAGCAAAGAGCATGGGAAGTCCGCCGATTACAAGCCCTGAAAAGAGAAAAAGTACCTGGTTCGGGAAGTGGAGCATTAAAAAGGAGATAACCTTTGAAAAGGCTAAAAATCCAAGTCCGCCGCCTAAGATGTAGGGAAGGAGAAAAAGAGTGTTTTTCCGTACATCTTTAAAAAAACCCGAAAGACTCTCTATTATCGGCTCATATATGCCAAAAACTGTGGCAAACACTCCGCCGCTGACCCCCGGTATAATTGCAGCAACACCGCAGACAAATCCTTTTATAAATTTTTCAAATGACTCTCTCATAAAAAACCCCCGCTTCTACTTTTTAATAGTATATGCGGGGTTTTTGTTATAATTCAGGGAAAACTTCAATGCTTCGATTAAGTATTCCGGTCATTTTGGCAATTGCAATGCCGTAATTTGTGATTTTTACATTATTAGCTTTTGCTATAGAGATTCTATTTTGCATCTCCCTTTCGGTCAGAGTGCAGCCACCACAATGGATAATAAGAGAAACTCCCGACAGGTCTTTTGGGAAATCGCCACCTGATGTGGTTTTAATTTTCAAATCCTTATTTGTGTATTTTTTCAAAAGGTTCGGGATTTTAACAGTGCCAATATCCTCGCATTGGCGGTGGTGGGTACAACCCTCGGAGATTAAAACCGTGTCGCCGTCCTTTAAGCTATCTATTTCCCGGGCACCCGACACCACCTCTTTTAAGTCACCTTTATAGCGTGCAAAGAGAATGGAAAATGAGGTAAGTGGAATATCTTTTGGGACAATCTGGTCGACAGTTTTAAAAGCCTGGCTATCGCAGATTACAAGCCGTGGCGGAGTTTTAAAGTTTTCTAATGCCGATGATAATTGCTCGGGCTTTAGTGTTATGGCGATAGCGTTTTTATCTAAAATATCACGGATTGTCTGTTGCTGGGGTAAAATCAAACGTCCCTTTGGTGCCGATTTATCGATTGGGGTAACAAGTATTATAAAATCCCCCTCATCTATCAGGTCGGAGACGATTTTTCGAGCCATTTCCGGCTTCTCCCAGGCCGAGATAATTGCATCTTTTAGGTTATCTATATTCGTCCCCGTTTTGGCACTTACATATAAAACGCCTTCTTTGGGGGCGGAAATTAAGTCTAGCTTATTATAAACCTTAATGCATTTTATTTTTCGGCTTTCAAACTCTTTTAAAAGGTCTTTTTCATATTGGCTCTCGCCCGACTCGGGGTCAAGTACAAGAACTGCAATATCTATCTTTTTTAAGATATCAAGAGTCTTTTCGTTTCTTTTTTTGCCAAGCACGCCAAAGTCGTCGATGCCGGCTGTATCGACAATCATTACAGGTCCTAAAGGCAAAAGCTCCATCGCCTTAAAGACTGGGTCGGTAGTTGTACCAAGGACATCAGAGACAAGGGAAACTTCCTGACCGCATATAGCGTTTATAAGGCTTGATTTCCCAACATTTCCTCTGCCGAAAAAACCTATATGAATACGATCCCCCCGGGGTGTATCTAAAAGTCCCATTTTTAAACACCTCAAATCTTTATAATCTACCGTTATTCTAACATTTTCGTTTATGGTTTGTCAAGAAAAGGAATAAGTAAATTTTTTATTAAATCTATTGAAAAAATAGGGCAATGATAGTATAATAGAGGAAAGTCCAGATTTAAGGGAGAAAAGTATGCGTTCATATAAAGGAAGAACAAGAAGTTTTGACAAAATCCTTTTTGCATTGGTGATAGTTTTATCGGCAATCGGGATTTTGATGATTTATTCGGCAACCCATTCCTATGATACTCTGTCTTATGTCATAACTCAAGGCGGAGCTTTTGGGATAGGCATTATACTTATGGTAATTCTCACCTTTTTTGATTACGAACAGTATGAGGGGCTTGTAAAATATATCGCAGGAGTTGCAATATTTCTGCTGATTTTAGTGCTTATAATCGGACAAGCCGGTGAGTGGGGAGCAAAGAGCTGGATAAGGATAGGGTCAATCGGTATCCAACCGGCAGAAATTGCCAAAGTTGCATTTATACTCACCTTTTCATATCACTTAAGTATTGTAAAAGATAAGATAAATAAACCCTTAACCCTTTTGGGGTTATTGGTTCATACCGCAATTCCGGTGGGGCTTATTTTACTTCAGCCCGATGC
Source organism: Clostridia bacterium (assembly GCA_045603125.1). Classification (GTDB taxonomy): domain Bacteria; phylum Bacillota; class Clostridia; order UBA1381; family UBA1381; genus CAKSFT01. The sequence continues at coordinate 17,190 of JAZULN010000063.1, forward strand.
CGGAAGTGCTATGGTATTTATCTTTATGGCGATTACAATGCTCTTTATTGCCGGAATTTCTTATAAATACATTATCCCGGCCGGGGTTTTGGGGGTAATATCCTTGCCGGTTATCTATTCTTTATTAGGAGAATATCAAAAGGACAGAATCAGAGTGTTTTTAAACCCCGAATCCGACCCGCTATTTAGAGGCTATAATGTGATTCAGTCAAAAATCGCTGTGGGTTCGGGAAGAATTTTCGGAACAGGATACCTAAAAGGTACTCAGACTCAGTTTGAGTTTTTGCCCACCAAACACACCGACTTTATATTCAGCGTAATCTGTGAGGAGTTTGGAATAATCGGGGCTTTGGCGGTAATACTTTTGCTTTCACTCCTGATTGTAAGGATTATAAAAATTTCAAAAAATGCCAACACCACCTTCGGAAAATTTATATGTATCGGTGTTGCATCAATGCTTATATTCCACGTGGTGGAAAACTGCGGAATGTGTATAGGCTTAACACCCGTTACAGGAATACCCCTGCCATTTATAAGCTATGGCGGAACGTCACTTATAACTTATATGATAGCGGTGGGGCTTGTGATGAGTGTGGCATATAGAAGCAAAAAATAAATTAGAAAATAATGGGGGAAAAATAAATATAGCCAAAAGGCAAAAGGAGAATAACAATGGAAAGACAACAGAGAAAAGAGCAAATCAAAAAGGACATTTTGGAGACTGTAAAGGTTATCGACACATCGAAGCTTCAATTTGTGGACATCAGGGAGTATGAGCATTTAGTAAAAGACGGAATGTGGACTCTTGCTATTCAGACCGCTTTGGAGGAAAAGAAAAATGTCTATATCCCTAATATCGGTAAAGAAATTTTAATTGATAATTCGATTTTCATGGACAGTAACACTAACCTAAAGGTCGACGAAAATCAGGTTATAAGGCTGATTGAAAAGAAGAATGTTTTTGTTTTGAGAAACAGAAACATAAGACCGGGCCATCATGCACCCCAAGGCCTTGAAAATCCTGATGAAAACATTACTGTTACGGGTGGTATCTGGAAGAGCCCGGGCAATATCAAAACAACTCTTGAATGGTGTTGCTGTGTTGCATCATGTTTTCTTTTCTCAAATGTTAAGAATTTCAATCTTATAAATGTTCGTTTTGAAGATGTATCAACCTATGCAATTCAGATAAGTAACGCAGAAAACTACTATATTTCAGGCGTTAACTTCACCAATTGCCATAACGACGGACTTCATATGAATGGGCCTCTGAATTATGCTTATGTTGAGAATTTAGAGGGCGTTGCTTTGGGAGACGATGTTATTGCAGTTTCTGCATGGGATTGGTATAACTGTGCAATGACTCACGGCGATATCAATAACATCTACATAAAGCATGTAAGATGTGAGGATAACGAGATGAGAATGCTTGCAGGTGATAAGCCATATCCTAACGGTAGGGTTGGAACTTGTAATATTTCTAACTGTGTATTTGAGGATTTTGAGGGTGTATATCTATATAAGATGTACTATCAACCACACTGGAGAAAAGTTCATACAAAGAATAAAAACTTCGATGCAACAGAGTCTGTTGGAAGAATGGATAACATCTATTTTGATGGTATTAATATTGCCTATAAAGAAGGAAATGGATTCAGCCCTATTGATATTTGCGGACTTTTTGATATCTTAGCAGATTGTAAGAATTTGAATTTTGAGAATATAAATATCGATTACACCTACGACCAACTAAAGGCGATGAACAGAAAGTTTATGAATGTAGGACCTCTATCTGCAACACTAAAGCTTGGCGACAACACCGACGACTGGGGCGATTTGTTTGATGCTGACAGATGTTGTACAGTTGAGGATATTCACCTTAAAAATATCACATTTAAGGGTGAAAAGGTTTGCGATAAAGAAAAATTGGTGTCAGAGCTTCACCAAAAGATAAATCCGGATTATCCAAATACCACTCCTGAGGGTGGCACCGGATTTGGAAAAGTTCTGGAAATTACCGTAGAATAAAAGTTTTGAAAGGAAAAAAATATGTTAAAGAAAGTTATTGCAAGTATTATGGCGTTTTGCCTTTTGGGAAGTGTAGCGTTTGCTCATCCCTTTGTCGACACCCAAGGCCATTGGGCGGAGACGGAAATTGAATATGCATACGAAAATAAGATTGTAAACGGTTATGGTGACGGACTATTTAAGCCCAATGCCAATATAACAAGAGCAGAATTTGTCAAGATGCTTGTTTCGGTTATCGGAGAAAACTTGGAGATTGATGTAACCGCAACTAAAGACGATTCCCATTGGGCGGCTACCTATAATCACTTTGCAGTAGATAATGGTCTGTTTTTACCGGCACCCGGGATTTCATATGAGGGAATCTCACCGGCGGTATTAGAAGGGGATAACTATAACACACCGATAAAGCGTTGGGAAATGGCATATATGCTATTTACAAGCGTTGCCACACTTTTTGGTCAATATCCGGAATTAGTAGAATTTAATGACCAAGAGGTTACTTTAGAGGTTTACGGTGAGTTGATACAAATGTCTGTTGCAGGATGTATTGGATGTGGACTTATTACAGGCGATGAATATGGTAACTTCAATCCATCAAGACAGGGAACCCGTGCCGAGGCGACAACTGTTATAAACAGACTCGACAGAATGATTAAGGGCGTAATAGAAGAACAAAATAAGGTAATAGAAGAAGCTGAAAAAGAGGTAAACAGCAAGGTTAAGACCTATACGGAAATCCCGAGCGAAAACCCAAAGGTTTTGGTGGAGATGGAAAAGGGTGGTAAGTTTACAATCGAGCTTTACCCTGAAATTGCACCACAGACCGTTGCAAATTTTTTAGCACTTGTTGAGAGCGGTTTTTATAATGGTTTAACCTTCCATAGAATAATTGATGGATTTATGGCACAGGGCGGTGACCCGGAAGGTGACGGCACAGGTGGAGCTGACCATAACATCGTAGGCGAATTTTTAGCAAATGGATTTGAAAATAAATTAAGCCACCAAAAGGGCGTTGTGTCTATGGCAAGAAGCCAGTTTAATAACTCAGCATCAAGCCAGTTCTTCATTTGCTACGGTGATTGCTCGCACCTTGACGGAAACTATGCCGCATTTGGTAAGGTTATAGATGGAATGGAAACTGTTGAGGCATTCCTAGATGGTGGACTTAATATGAGTTCATCTGGTGAATTATCTATTCCGAAAGAAAAGATTATAATGAAGAAGGTAACGGTGGTAAAGTAATATGGATAGAGTAAAATTAGCTATAGAGAACCATAAAAAGGGATATAACTGTGCACAGGCAGTTTTATGTGCCTTTGCCGATAAGACCGATTTTTCAGAAGACCAGCTTTTTAGAGTCATCGAAGGCTTTGGCGGTGGAATGGGCGGTACCGGTGGAGTTTGTGGGGCTGTTAGTGCTATGGTGGTTTTAGCAGGACTAAATAAAAGTGCCGGAATCACAGCCCTTCCAAAGACCAATAAGGCAGAGAGTTATTCCTTTTCAGGAAAACTTATGAAGGAATTTGAGGATATGAATAAATCTGTTCTTTGCAGCCGAATTAAGGGTGAGGCTTTGCGTTCTTGTGACGGGTGCATAGAAGATGCGGTCAAGATTTTAGAAAAATACATTTGAGCTTTTTAGTAAGGGTGGATATAAATGGAGAAGTACGGAGTAAAGCCTGATCGTTTTACCAAGGCGTGGTTTGAGTATGTATGGGACTACTATAAGATTCATATAATTGTGGGGTTGGTGCTTTTGGCAGCAATTATTTACACAGTTATTGCAATCAATTCTAAAAAGGAATATGACCTGACGGTTGTTTTTGCCACAAACCAACAGGTGACTGATGAGGCAAAAAAAAATCTGACAGGTGAGCTTAAAAAAATTGCCAAAGATATCGACGGCGATGGCGAAATCAATGTGGCAATCTTTGACTACCCATATATATCCGACTATGACGATATAGAGTATAAAAGAGCTTTAGAAGAAAAATTCCACTTAGATCTTCAGGCGGGCGAAACCTTTTTATATGTAATTTCAAAAGATGTTCTAGATGATTTAAAGTATAGAACGGAAATAGAAGGACTTTTTAGCAAACCGTCAGAGTGGGCAGAAAATGCTGAGAGTGACGGGGATTTTGCCGCAGTTTTCGATAGTGTGATGCTAAATAGTTCCGGTATAATCGAAGACAACCTTTATATTGGAGTCAGAAATTTCAGGTATTCGGAGAAGCCTGAAAAAGACGGAGCCAAAAGAGATAACGCAATTTTTGCGGCAAAGGAAATTTTAAAGTAAAATTTTAAGGGGAAAACTATGACTACAGCGGTAAAAACCTATACGGTGGGAGACGAGAAGTTCTTGGAATACCGCCGCACTAAAGATAAATCGATAAGGGATGAAATAGTTAATTCATACCTTTATATAGCAGAGATTTTATCAAAGAAATTTATAAATAGAGGCGTTGACTATGATGATATATTTCAGGTCGCCTGTATGGGGATTATTTATGCGGTAGAGCGGTTTGATCCCGAGCGGGGCGTGAGTTTTGCAACTTACGCAACCCCAACTGTTCTGGGTGAGATACGCCACTATTTCAGAGATAGAGGCAACTTTATCCGGGTCCCGAGAAGACTTTATGAAATATTTTTTCGGGCAGAGCAGTTAAAGAGGCACTCAAGTGAACCCATGACCCCTGAGGAGATATCAAGAATCCTAAATATCCCTCAAAACGTTTTGGAAAAAGCATATAAGATAGGGGATATGGCCTTTATTAAGTCCTTAGAAGACGAGGCGTATGCCGACGGAAACCTTACCCTTTCAAACCTGATTGGAGTCGACGACAATAGCTTTATGATGATTGAGAATAAGGATTTCATAGACTATTGTATGAACAAACTCTCAGACCAGGAAGGGGAGTTTATAAGGCTTCGGTATTACGATGAACTGAGTCAGACACAAATTGCAAAAATATGGAATACGTCCCAGATGTATGTGTCAAGATTGGAAAAAAAGGTTTTAAAAAAGATAAGAAATATGCTCTTTTAAAGTATCATTATGTTAACAAACGGTTAATTTTTAGGAAGAATTTAAAAAATACTTGAAATAAATGGTAAATTAGGGTATAATATCTAATATACCAATTTGAAAGGAATGAATAGAATGCAAGGATTAGCACCAATGATTGTGTGGTTTGTTGTTATTTTCGGGCTTATGTATTTCATGATGATAAGGCCTCAGAAGAAGCAACAAAAGGAAATGCAAAAAATGTTAGATAGCTTAGAGGTTGGCGATAAAATCGTGACAATCGGCGGCATCTGCGGTAAGGTTATTAAATTAAAAGACGATAAAGTCTGGATTTCAACCGGCAAGGTTTCAGAGGATAGTCAAAAAAGCACAATCACTTTTGAAAAGTCTGCCATAAAGTCAGTTGACAAGAAAATAGTAGAATAAAAAAGATTCTTCCGTAATATATATTACTAAATTATATTACGGAGGTTTTTTTATGAAGAAAAACAGTCTAAAAATCAAATCACTTGCCAAAGGAATTATATTTTCGATAATCATAACCTTTATTTTAATATTGATTGTGACTTGCATTTGCTATTGGGGGAATGTTTCGGAGAAAGTGCTGGGTGTGATGCTATTTGGAATATCCTGCGTTAGTGTATTTTTAAGCAGTATCCTTTTGGGTAAGAGTGTAAAGGAAAGAGGACTAATATATGGCATTTTAAACGGGCTTGGATATTTTATCGTGATTTTAGCATCAGCCGTATGCTTTTCGGGAAAGTTTAACCCGTCAGCCCAAAGCATCTCTATGCTCATGGGGTCGGTTTTCTCAGGAGCTTTGGGAGGAATTATAGGAGTAAACAAATAAAATTTTTGCATAAAATCGAAAACCATCGGGAAAGATAAGAAAAAAGAAATGGGGACGATTTTTATGAAAAATTCTGACACAATAGAACTTTTAAAGGAATGTGACCAAGGGGTCAAGATGGGTATTGAGGCGATTGATGAAGTAATGCCCCGAGTTGATGACCAAAATCTTGAGAAAATCCTCTCTGATTATAAAATCCGCCACGAGGAGCTAAAGGATGAGCTAGAGGTTCTTCTAAATGATGTGGGGATTTCAGGGGATGAGCCAAATATTATGGCAAAGGGAATGTCAAAATTAAAGACAAACTTCAAAATGATGATGGAGGATAGTGACAGAACTGTTGCCGACCTTATGACCGACGGCTGTGATATGGGGATAAAGTCCCTAACAAAATACCTTAACCAATACGAGTCAGCGGAGGAGAAGGTAAAGGATATCACCAAAAAGATTATAAGGATAGAATCGGATTTTGAAGAAGATTTAAAAAAGTATCTATAAAAGCAAAACCCAAACAGCACTGCTGTTTGGGTTTTATAATTTCATTCTTTTACTGAATTTCATCTTTTCAAAACATTCTATGTTAAACTCTTCGTTATTTAGAATAAGCTCAGAGTTTTCAGCTATAAAATTATAGTAGTCTTTGCCGTATTTGTTTAAAAGAACGCTTTTTGCTTCCTTCATGCGGGTGTTTCGTTCTGCCAGATTATGCATATCGCTGCCGAGAATATGTATTGCACCGTGCTCAAAGAAATAGGGCATCTTCTTTTTAATGCCACGCATTAAAAAGGCATCCGCATTGACCTGATAGGCAAGGTCCAAAGAAAAGAGGTTATGAAAATCTTTTCTGTGACCATATAGGTATCGATCAATGTGTGCAAGGATTGGTCTTAATCCTTTTAGTGATAGGGAATAGAGGGTCTCATATAAATCCGACTCCCATTTGCCAACCGGCATCTCGATTAAAATATAGTTTGTTCCCTCAATGGCAAGGTCTTTTAAACAATCGACTCTTGAGTGGAACTTACTAAGATGAAGTTCGGCTCCGAGTAAAACTTTTGGAAACTTTCCGCCATCTCTTATCATGGCCTCTTTTAAAAGACTGTATTTTTCATTTCTTGTTTTGACAAAATCAATGATATCTTCTTCTAAAAAGAAATAGCAGTGGGGAGTTAAAACGACAGTTTCTACTCCAATCTCGGCACATTTTTTAAGCATCGAAAGTGATGTTTCGGTATCGGGTGCGCCGTCGTCTATTTCGGGAAGAATGTGCGAATGAAAATCTATCATAATACACCTCTAAATTATAGAGAATTGATATAGTGTTTAACCAACACTTCTAAAAGCTCGTCTCTTTCGACTTTAACAATGACCCCACGTGCACCGTTGTGGCTGGTGATGTAGGTAGGGTCGCCCGAGATGATGTATCCTACAATCTGGCTGATTGGGTCGTAACCTTTAAGGCTCAGAGCATCAAATACATGGGTAATGATTTCTCTTACCTCTTTTTCTCTGTCGTGGTCTATGTTGATTTTCATAGTTTCATTAAATTCCATGAACTTTTCCTCCTTGTTCCGATTCCCAGGGGAGTACGTCGCCGGGTTCACGCAGGTAGTCAAGTATCTGCCAGACTCCTTCACCGGTATAAGAACTCACATGAAAAACCTTTTCACAACCGGCAAGTCTTAGCCATTCTTCAGCTTGACGTGGGTTTGCTTTAGGGTGGTCGGTTTTTGTGACAATCCCGATTACATCACGGTTAGCCAAAGGTGTAATACACGGGCTATAGAGCGAGTACGGCTCGGTAGCACTAAGTAGTAACCCAACCACATTTGCCTCAAAGGTATACATGGCAAGTGCACCGCCCAGGGTCTTTGTTTCAATATATTCACCCGGAGTGTCAATGAGCACATCAAAATGGTTTACATACTGGGTTTTTTTGTATTCGATTTTTTCTCCCTTTAAGGCCTGGATAAGTGTAGTTTTGCCGGCTTCACTTCTGCCTATTAAAATAATTTTTCTCATTATGTACGAGTTACCTCACATACTGTAAACCCTAAGGTACTGCCTACATAGTCAACAACGGCCTTGATCGCCGATTCGGTATCCGACACGAGTCCTGTTATTATAATAGTTCCTGAAAAACGGTCAACAAAGCCTAAATCGATGTTAGCGTTCTTCATTGCAACGTCGGCTGCAATTACCGCAGTTTCGGCAGGGCTGACTGTGAGTATGCCGATAGCCGCCTTGTTGTAATCTATATCAGGATTCAGACCTAATTTTCTATATATTATTTCATCAGGGCTTGCAATGATGTGGGCAAGGGTTATCTGACGGCCGGGTACAAGTTCCTGGATAATTCTTAACTTGTTCTCGGTTTTGCTTGTTAAAATATCTGTAATATCCATAAAGAATAACTCCTTTTTGCGATTCAGAACGGGAATAAGACGAAATTACCCCACTCTGTATTTAACAGTATATCATTATTCTGAAAAAAAAGCAAGTAACAAATAGAAAAAAGTTAAAAATTTAGAGTTTTTTAACACCTTCCGCCATGGAAACAAGAGTTTCGCATTTTGCGTGAAGTTTTCCGTGTTCGGTTAAAAAGGTTTCGGACAGGGCGGAGGTTGTGGTGTTTTCGGTAAATTCGGCTATGTTTTTGATAAAATCTTTTGGTGCAACCATGTAGAAGTCGCCTAAATATTCGTATAGTGAAGCGTTTTTGAAAACTGTGGGTGACGATGCGTTAAAAAGGCTTATCAAGTCGGAAAAACCTGAAAATTTATATGTAGTATAGGTTTCTTTTCGGTGTGTTGTTACCTTGACATTCTTAATTTTCTTCTTTTTTGGTTTTTCCTCCGAAAGTTTTGTGACAATTAAAACTATCCCGTCTTCTTCAGGTGTTGCCTCAACCATTACCTGACCGTCATAGGGGTTAAAGCCGGTTTTTTCAATAACTTGCTCCATAACTTCGTGAAGAAAGCCTGTAAGGATTGGGGAGGCGGGGGTGAGGGATGTTACCGTTACATTCATATCCACAAGGTCCAATGCCGATAAGGTCACCTTTATTTTATTTGTTTCAATGCGTTCTATCTTCAATTTGAATCACTTCCATTTCAATCTCGCTTTATTATAGTATACTCGAAATTTACCCTTTTGGGAATATGTTTTTCGAAAATTCAAGAAATTACATCTTTTGCACTTAAATAGCATTTTGAAACTATATTTTACTATAAATTTTATGATTTGTCCAATAAATTATGAAAAGTTTATAATATGTTAAAAGGGGATGTAAAAAAAGTCCAGACCACAAAAAGAAACTTTTTGTTATAAAAAAATATAGTCACTCGGCGTAGCTTCGTACGCTGTCGGATAACCAAAAGCAAGGCAAACGCCTTGCTTTTGCTATATTTTTTCATTCTGAAACATTTTTTCCTATCCCCACAAAAAGGGGATGTAAAAATTTACATCCCCTAATATTATATATCAAGGTTTGATACTTGCTTTGCGTGTTTTTCGATAAATTCACGTCTTGGCTCAACCTTGTCACCCATCAAAATGGTGAAGGTTTCGTCGGCGGCAATTGCATCTTCGATGGTAACACGTAGCATTGTTCTGGTTTCAGGGTTCATGGTTGTCTCCCAAAGCTCAGGTGGGTCCATTTCACCAAGACCCTTATAACGCTGAACTTTACAGCTCGGTCCCATTTCTTCAATCAAAGCGTCACGTTCTTCGTCTGTGTAGGCGAACTTTTCCACAACGTTCTGATTTTTACCTTTAAACACTTTATATAAAGGCGGTTGTGCACAGTAGATATTTCCGTTGTCGATTAAAGGTCGCATATATCTGAAGAAGAAGGTAAGAAGCAGAGTTCTTATGTGAAGACCATCGACGTCGGCATCGGCCATGATGATAACTTTTCCGTATTTTAATTTGGTGATATCAAACTCATCACCGATTCCGGCACCAAGTGCCTGAATTACCGGCAATAGCTTTTCATTGCTGTAAACCTTATCAATTCTTGATTTCTCAACGTTTAACATTTTACCCCAAAGCGGAAGAATTGCCTGGAAGCGTCTGTTTCGTCCTTGCTTTGCACTACCTCCCGCTGAGTCACCTTCGACGATATAGATTTCGGCATAATCTGCACCCTCGTCGGTACATCTTGCAAGCTTTCCTAAAAGCGATGCATTGGAAACGGATGAGTTCTTTCGGGTTGCCTCTCTGGCTTTGCGGGCAGCTTCACGTGCTCGTGCTGCAGTTAAAGTCTTTTCGATGATTGTCTTTGCAACTCTTGGGTTTTCTTCTAAGAATGCGGCAAACTTATCATTTAAGGCATTTTCAACCAATGTTCTTGCCTCGGAGTTACCAAGCTTTGCCTTGGTCTGACCTTCGAACTGAGCATTTTGCACCTTGACGCTGATGATTGCAGTCAAGCCTTCACGGGTATCTTCACCCGACAAATTGCTTTCCTTTTCCTTTATCAGGTTATTCTTTCTTGCGTAGTCATTGATTACACGGGTAAGACCTGACTTAAAGCCTGTTTCGTGAGTACCGCCATCGTTGGTATGGATGTTGTTTGCAAAACTCATTAAAATTTCGCTGTAGGCATCGGTATATTGCATAGCAACCTCTACCATCATATCCTCACGGCTTGCCTCGAAATATATTATATCGTCGTGGAGCGGGTCTTTGTTTTTGTTTATGGCTGTTACAAATTCCTTAATACCGCCTTCTGCATAAAGAGTCTCGGACTTTACCGGGTCTTCTCGTTTGTCGGTGAAAATTATCTTAACACCTTTATTAAGATAGGCTTGCTCCTTTAATCTCTTTAGAAGAATTTCAGAGTCAAACTCTAAGACTTCGAAGATTTCCGGGTCTGGCTTAAAGGTGATTTTTGTACCGGTTTTATCGGTGTTTCCTATAACCTTTAGCTTACAGGTTGGTTTTCCTCGTTCATAGCTTTGATAGTGAACGTTGGTGCCGTCGGATACTTCAACTTCAAGTCGCTCGGAAAGTGCGTTTACAACCGAAGAACCAACGCCGTGAAGACCACCCGAAACCTTATATCCGCCGCCACCGAATTTACCGCCGGCGTGGAGGATTGTAAGTACAACTTCGACGGTTGGAATGCCTTGCTGAGGGTGGATTCCAACAGGAATACCTCTACCGTTATCGGTTACGGTAACAGAATTATCCGGGTTAATGTCCACAAGGATTTCGGTACAGTAACCTGCCAATGCCTCGTCTATGGAGTTATCCACAATTTCATAGACAAGGTGGTGAAGACCGGCAGAAGCGGTTGAGCCGATATACATACCGGGACGTTTTCTTACCGCGTCAAGTCCTTCTAAGACCTGTATTTGGTTCTCGTCATATTTTGTTTGAATCTTTTCTTCCATAATAGTTTTTCTCCTATTTTAATATATTGATTTCTGATTTTTCCATCGTTTATATAAGGTTTTCGACGACACCGAGGATATATATACGTTGACATCCCCCGAAGCCTCGGTGACGATATATGATTTGGGGAGGTCATCGGTTATGTCAATTACCTGACCGGAGGTTTGTGCCATAGTTAAGAACTTCCGGCTTCTTTTGGAGATTGTGGTGTTATCCATATCAAAAATTGCTAAGATATCAGCCTTTGATACCACCACATCGTTTCCCAGATGCAGATACATCTTATTTCCCCTCCCTTTTTATTATCCGACCCTTTTCAATCTTAAAAATTCTGGCCGTCGAGCCGTCTTTTAAGGTATCTATGTCGGTGCAGGTTATAAGAACCTGCTTACCCCTGATCTTTTCCTGAAGATAGAGCCTTCTTGAAATGTCAAGCTCGCTCATAATGTCGTCAAGTAGCAAGATTGGGTATTCATTTTTTATGCTTTTTATGTGGTTTGTTTCGGATAGCTTTAAGGTAAGAACTGATGTCCTTTGTTGACCTTGTGAACCATAGATTTTGGCATCAAGACCGTTTAGAGTAACCTTAAAGTCATCACGCTGGATTCCGTGCAGGGATTGCCCTGCATCAATTTCACGCTCCTGTGACATTTCAAGTTTTTTTAGGAATTCCTCCCTTACGTTATCTATTATATCACAATTTATGTTCGGTGTGTAGTATAAATCGAAATTTTCTTTGGTTATTTCTCTATGAATTTCCTTTGCATAGTCTGTTAGTTTTAATAAAAACTCGTGTCGGTATTTTTGAACCGTTGCACCATAGCCTGAGAGTTGCTCATTCCATACAGAAAGGGTGGCATCTTTTTTTACACCCGAGGTTTTTAAAGATTTTAAAAGTGCGTTTTTCTCAACTAATGTTTTATTATAATTTATCAGATTTACAAGATAGTTTGGGTATAGCTGGCTGATTGCCGCGTCTATAAACCGACGTCTTGCTGAGGGCGAACCCTTTATCAGCTCCAAATCATCGGGGGCAAACATTACAACGTTTAGGTAATTCATAAGCTGGGATAATTTGGTTATGGGAACGTTATTTATCTTAATTAGCTTTTTACCCTCGGTGTTTATCGAGATTTTGGCCTCGTAGTCTCTTTTTTCGTCGGCAAATTCCGCTTTTATGGTAAATAGATTTTCACCAAATCTGATAAGCTCGGTATCCGACTTTGCCCTGTGGCTTCTGCCGTGAGAAAAGAGATAACATGCCTCTAAAAGATTGGTTTTCCCCTGAGCATTATTCCCGTAAAAAACGTTAGTTTCGGGGGAGAGATGAACCTCTTCGAAGGCATAGTTTCTGAAATTTTTCGCCGTAAGCGATTTTATATACATAGGTTTTCTCCCGATTTTATTCTACTATGATTTTATATTTGCCGTCTTCAAAAAACAGCAAAACCTCGTCGCCGGGGCGGATTTTCTTGCCTCGCATCTGGCAAACCTCACCGTTTACCGATACAATCTCGTCTAAAATCATATCTTTTGCATCAGCTCCGCTCTCGGCAATCCCTGAAAACTTCAGAAGTTGGTCGAGCTTTATAAACTCGGTGGATATCTTTACTGTTTGGGTTTCCATATTCTTTCTCCTAGTTTGTTTTTCTCGATACCGATATTACGCCCGGAATCTGGCGGATTTTATTGGTTGCTTTTTTAATATCCTCGGCGTTTGATATTTCAAGACCGAAGGTGATAATAGCAGTGCCGTTTTTAATACTTCTTGAATTTACCGACGAACAGTTAATTTTTAAGTCGGCAAGACAAGATGAAATATTCATAATCATACCGATACGGTCATCAACCTCAATATTTAGGGTTGCAATATAAGATGCCCTCTTTTCCGTTACCCACGATACCTTTATGAACCTGTTGCGGTCTTCGGGAGGGAGCGACTCTTCCTTTATGTTAGGGCAGTCTGCCCGGTGTACCGATACGCCACGGCCCTTGGTGATAAAGCCTTTAATTTCATCGCCTGGTACCGGTGTACAACAGCCGGCAAGACGAACCAAACAATTTTCGATACCCTCGACCTCGATGCCGTTATAGTGAGTCTTTTTGGTTTTATCGGGTAGAGCGTCCTTTTCGGTTTCCACCTTTTTGACTTTTTTAAGCTTTAAATATTCCTCTCTGAGTCTTAAGGTGATTTTTTGAGCCGACAGTCCGCCGTAACCGATACTTGCATATAAGTCGTCGATAGACTGGAAGGTATATTTTTTATATAACGGCTCCAAAAATTCGGTCTTTAAAAGCTCTGACGGTGGAATCTGAGTTCTTCTGATTTCTTTATCTAAAAGTGCTTTTCCGTGGATAATATTATCTTCGCGGCACTCACGCTTCAGCCATTGGTTAATTTTATTCTTCGCCTGGGAGGTTTTAACAATCTTTAACCAGTCACGGCTCGGCCCTTTTACTGCAGAAGATGTTAAAATCTCTACAATATCACCATTTTTTAAGACATAGTTATTAGGCACAATCTTGCCGTTTACCTTAGCACCACTCATCTTATAGCCGATAGCGGTGTGGATGGCGAAGGCAAAGTCGATAACGGTACTTCCTGTTACCAATGATATAACCTTGCCGTTTGGGGTTATAGCGAAAACCTCTTCGCTGAATATATCAAATTTAATTGTCTTTACAAAGTCATCGGAGTCGATAATATCTGCCTGATTTTCCAAAAGCTGACGCACCCATACAAGCTTTGAGTCCATCTCGGTTGAACCTTCGATGCCCTCTTTATACTTCCAGTGTGCAGCGATACCTTCCTCTGCAACTTTATGCATATCCCAGGTACGAATCTGGATCTCAAAAGGTGTACCGTTAGGGCCGACAACTGTTGTGTGAAGCGACTGATACATATTAGGTTTTGGCATTGCGATGTAGTCTTTAAAACGCATTGGAATCGGTGTATACATCTCGTGCACCATTCCCAAAACCGCATAGCAGTCAGAAACGCTGTCAACTATAATTCTCAAGGCAAATAAATCGTAAATTTCATCAATGGTTTTGTTTTGGGCAAACATCTTTCTGAATATGCTGTAAAAATGCTTTGCCCGGCCTGTAACCTGTGCTTTTATATTAAGCTCTGATAATCGGGTTTCCAGTGACTCCATAATAGTCACTACATACTGCTCTCTTTCGTCTTTTTTCTGGTTTATCCCGATTCTGATTTCGTCATAGGCAACGGGGTCTAAATATTTTAACGATAAATCCTCAAGCTCGGTTTTTAGTTTGGACATACCCAAGCGGTGAGCTAAGGGTGAATAAATATCAAGAGTTTCTTTAGCTTTTTCAAGCTGTTTTTCCCGGGATTGATAATCAAGAGTTCTTAGGTTGTGGAGTCGGTCGATTAGTTTTATAATCACCACTCTTATGTCCTTTGCCATGGCAAGAAACATCTTTCTTAAGTTTTCCATCTGCTGATCTTCACGGGATGAATATTGTATTTTTGCAAGCTTTGTAACCCCGTCTACGATTGTTGCAACCTCAGGACCAAAAAAGTTCTCAATGTCGCGGAATGTATAGGGAGTATCTTCGATTACATCGTGTAAAAGCGCCGCTGAGATTGCCACCGCATCCATTTCGAGCTGTGCCGCAATATATGCAGTCTGCACCGGATGGATTATATATGGCTCACCTGAGCGTCTTTTTGCATCTTTGTGTGCGTTTTTTGCAAACCGATAGGCAATATAGATCATATCGGTGTTTGCCTTGGGGCTGTAGGTTTTAACCATCTCAATTACTTTTTCAATGATTTCATCCGTGTCGGCTGTGATTTTAGGCATTTTATTCGGTGATAAAATGGTCTTTAAAATATCTGTATTCTCCATAAACACGGTCCCCCTTTTTATAGTCTTTTTTTAATGTCTTTTAGCATCAGTTGTACACTTTTTGTACCCCTGAAATCATTTATGTCAAGGCTGAAGGCAACATCTATAATATCACCCACGCCCAAAGTATCTCCATACTCGCCCATACCAAAACCAACGGCGTTAATCGGATTTTGGGCATGCCCCAGGACTAGCCTCAGGTGTTTTCCGTCCTGACCGATTTTCGATAGATTAAGTATGGGAATTCCGCAAAGTGAAAATAGCGGTTTTTCGTTATCTTCGCCAAGGGGCTCTAAGACCCTTAATGACTCGGCGGTCTTCATATTGATGTCGGAAGGCTTTAGCCTTAAATCAAGTTCAATACATTTTATCATATCTTCGTCGGCTAACTTAGACGATGCGTATTTGTTGATTTTCTGAGAAAAAGCATCTATATCCGACTCGGAAAGACTAAGACCTGCCGCCTGTGAGTGACCGCCAAATTTTGTGAGTAAGTCCTCGCAATGGGTGATGGCATCAAAGATATTAAACTTCGGAATAGAACGGGCAGAACCCTTTGCAATGCCGTCTTTTGTGGAAAGTACAATGCATGGCTTATAGAATTTTTCGCATAGCTTTGCCGCAACTATTCCGATAACACCTTCGTGCCAATTATCGCCCGAGACTACAATTACCTTTTTCTGAGAGAAATTGCAGTCTGAATCTATTTTTAAAAGTGCCTCATCAAAGATTTCTTTTTCTATTGCCTGACGCTTACGATTTAAAGAGTCAAGCTCCAATGCCTTTTTATATCCGTCCTCAGGTGTTTTTGAAAGTAACAGCTCTACCGCATCCCCGGCAGTGGAGAGTCTGCCCGCGGCATTTATCCGGGGAGTGATTCCGAATGCAACCGATGTTGCAGAAAGCAAGGCTCTGTTTATCCCCGCAAGCTCCATTAAAGAGATGAGACCAAAGTTTTTAGTATTCTTTAAAGCTTTTATACCACGGTCAACTATAACACGGTTTTCGTCACAAAGCGAAACCACATCGGAAATGGTTCCGATGGCTGCAATTTCTACGTATCTATTAAAAATTTCACTGCTTTTTATTCCGAACTGAAGTCCGAGCCCTAATGCCAGCTTAAATGCAACGCCAACCCCTGCCAAATCCCGAAAAGGATATTCCGATTGGGGAAGATTTGCATGAACCACTATAGCTTCGGGAATTTTCTCCTGCGGTGTGTGGTGGTCGGTAATGATTACATCCATACCCTGAGCCTTTGCAAGCTGTACCTCGCCAGTGGAAACAATTCCACAGTCAACTGTAATTATAAGTTTAGTGCCTTGCTTTGAAAGTTTATTTATGGCACGGATATTTAGCCCATATCCTTCTGATAACCGGTCGGGGATATAGTAAGATACATCTGCTCCCAGTTCCGACAAAAAGGAATATAAAATGGCAGTAGAGGTGACGCCGTCTGCATCGTAGTCACCGTAAATGGTTATCTTTTCACCCTTTTCTACTGCATCCTTTATTCTTTTTGTGGCAGCTTCCATGTTCGGCAAAAGCATTGGATTATATATGGAGTCAAGAGGTTTTTTAAGATATTTTTTTAAAGAGTCCTCGCAAGATATCCCTCTATTTAAAAGCACAACAGCAAGAACCGGTGAAATGCCGTATTTAGTAACAAATTCGTTTACTTTTTCGGGCTCTAACCCCTCGCATTTATATGTCCAATTCCACTGCCTCATAGCCAACTCCTAAAAAATATTATATATAGCTTATTATACCATTTTTCTTATATTTTTTCAAGAGATTTCGGTAAATTTTTAAGTATATTTGGGGATAATTTTTTCTTTTTTCAAATGTCGAAAAAAAGAGGAGGAAATTTTAAATAATTTTATAAAAGACTTGCATTTTTCTTTTAAATGTGCTAAAATATCTTATGTACGACAAAAAACAAACAAATTAGGGGATGATGAATTGAACAACAAACTCAATGTTGTAGAAGTAATGAATATGCTACTTAAAAAATGGTATATCATTTTTATTGCCGCGTTGGTAGGCGGTGTTGTAGCATTCGTGTTTACAGACATTTTTATTGAAGAGAAGTATAGCACAGAAGTTACACTTTATGTAAATGCAAGTAATAAGACGGTGGAGGAAATCTCCAGTGCAAATATTAATGCTTCGCAGCAATTAGTAAATACATATGCGGAAATCTTAAAGTCAAGAAACTTTATTGATAAGATCATAAGGGACTTGCCTGATGAGATGAAGTCAGAATATACATATGATGTAATTAAGTCGATGCTTACTATGGAAGCGGTTAATGAAACCGAAATCTTGTCGGTTACCGTTACCGGAACAGACGCTGAGGAAGTATATAAAATAGCAGACCTTCTTACAAAGCATTCGCCAGATGAACTTGAGAATGTTATGGGTGCAGGTAAAGCAAAGATTTTAAATATTCCACTATTACCTGAAAAGCCCGTTTCACCAAACGTTCGTGCTAATACTTTAATCGGCGTGCTTATCGGCATTTTCCTTGCCGCTATATTTGTTGTTATCCTTGAACTTCTTGACACAAGAATCAGAAGCGGAGAAGAGTTTGCAAGCAATTACGAAGAGCCTTTGTTGGGTGAAATTCCTACCTTGGAAGAAACTCAAAGCACTCGTTCAAAAGGAAGAAGGAGTTAAGAGATGGGAATTAAAAAGATTGTAGGAAAAATTAACGAAACAGTAATGATGAAAAAGAGTAGAGAGTCAATAAAAGAGGCTCATACTCAGAAAAGAATCAATACACTGTTAAATACAAAGTCGAAGTTCTCTACCATAGAAGCATATAAAGCAATCAGAACCAATGTAATCTTTACCTTGGGAACGGACAAGCCTGGTTGTAAAAAGATAATTATCACCAGTGCTATTCCGGGTGAAGGTAAAACCACAACCTGTATAAACCTTGCAATTGCATTTGCACAAACAGGTTCGAAGGTTGTTGTTATCGATGCTGACTTAAGAAAGTCAAGAGTATATAGGCATTTGTCATTGGAAAAGAACGATGGTCTTTCCGACTATCTTGGTGGTATGAGGGAATTGCCGGAAATTATTAAAAAGAGTAAGGAATACGGAATTGACTGTATTACATCAGGTAGAACTCCGCCAAACCCTGTAGAGCTTATGGCATCGGAGAGAATGAAGACCTTGTTTGACGAGCTTTCTAAAGAGTATGATTACGTATTCATGGATACCCCGCCGGTAACTTTGGTTACAGATGCGACATCTGTTGCACCGTATTGTGATGGTGTTATAGTTATTGCAAGACAAAACTATACAATCCACGAATCTTTACAAAGAGCTATTGCGAACTTAAAATTTGCGGATGTTAAGATTTTGGGCTTCATATTAAACGACGTTAACCTTAATTCAAAAAGATATGCAAATTACCAGAAATATGGTAAGAAAGGTTACGGCTACGGATATGGTAGTGGCTACGGTTACGGCTATGGTTATGGATATGGCTATGGATACGGTTACGGCTATGGTTACGGTGAATACGGGGATTACGGTGATAAAACCGAAACAGAAAACAAGAAAAAATAAAAATTTAAAAACAGATGCATTTGCATCTGTTTTTTTGCATAAAGAAAACCACCCCGGATAGGGTGGTCCTTTTTATTTTAATATTTATTTCTCTTTGTATAGTGTGTGTGCAAAAGCTCATGAGATACGTGTGAACCGGGTTTTTCGAAGAATTCGCTATATAAAAGCTTAATATCCGGATTTTCGTGGCTCTTTCTGACAGTGGCTCTTTCATCTTCAGAATATAGGACACTTGCTCTTTTTGCCTTAACATCCACTTCCATTTGGGTCTTTGCCGAGCAAATCGGTTGACCGCCACCGGTTACACAACCACCGGGACATGCCATAATTTCTATAAAGTGGTAGTCTTTTTCGCCTGACTTTATGCTATCTAAAAGCTTTCTTGCATTACCAAGTCCGTGGGCGATGGCAACCTTCACTTCTTTGCCGCCAAGCACAACCGATGCTTCCTTAATGCCTTCTGTTCCACGAACCGCGGTAAATTCAACCTTATTCAAAGTCTTTTTCTCAACAACTTCATAAACGGTTCTAAGTGCTGCTTCCATAACACCGCCTGTTGCACCGAATATTACGCCGGCACCTGTTTCTTCAGCAAATGGTGCGTCGAATTTCTCGTCAGGGAGATCCAGGAACTTGATTCCTGACTGCTTTATCATTCGGGCAAGTTCTCGGGTTGATAAAACAAAATCTACATCCTTAAATTCTGATCCCATTTCAGGACGGGCTGACTCGAATTTCTTGGCAACACACGGCATAATCGATACAACTACCATGTTCTTTGGGTCGATGCCATGTTTTTTTGCATAGTATGATTTTAAAACTGCTCCAAACATCTGGTGCGGTGACTTACAGGTGGAGAGATTATCCAAAAATTCAGGGAAGTTATGCTCACAGAACTTTATCCAACCAGGGCTACATGATGTAATCATAGGTAGCTTTCCGCCATTATTTATGCGGTCTAAAAGTTCTGTGCCCTCTTCCATAATTGTAAGGTCTGCTGCTGTATTTGTGTCAAATACCTTATCAAAGCCGAGGCGACGAAGAGCTGACGCCATTTTTCCTGTAACGGCGGTACCGATTGGAAGACCAAATTCTTCGCCAAGGGCAGCACGTACTGCCGGTGCGGTCTGGACTATAACATATTTATCCTTATCATATATCGCGTCGAAAACTTGCGACACATAGTCTTTTTCCTTCAAAGCACCAACCGGACAGGCGGTAATACACTGTCCGCAATTTACACAAGTGGTATCAGCAAGCCCTTTATCAAATGCACAGGAGATTTTGGTTAAAAATCCTCTTTCGGTTGCATCGATTGCACCTACTGTCTGTACGTTTTTACACATACTCACACAGCGTCTGCAAAGTACACACTTATTGTTATCTCTTATAAATGAAACAGATGAATCATCTATTTCGTATTCATTTCTCTCACCATCATATGCGATTTCTGTAACGCCCAATTCATCAGCTAAAGCCTGAAGCTCGCATTTTTGGTTTCTTGCACAGGTGAGACACTTTCTGTCGTGGTTTGACAAAATAAGCTCTAAGGTGTTCTTTCTTGCTTTTTTTACAGCAGGGGAGTGAGTTAAAACCTCAATTCCCTCGGCTACAGGATAAACACAAGCCGCCTGAAGTGCCCTTGCCCCAACAATCTCAACCACACACATTCTGCATGAGCCGGTTTCTGAAATGTCCTTTAAAAAGCAGAGGGTTGGGATATCTATACCGGCAAGGCGTGCCGCCTCAAGGATTGTAGAACCTTTTGGTGCGGAGATGCTTTGGCCGTTTATCTTCAAATTTACCATATCCATTATATATACCATTCCTTTCTCGAAATTTATGCCTTGGAAATTGCTTTAAACTTACAAGCTGCTTCACATGCACCACACTTGATACATTTATCCTGGTCAATCACGAAAGGACTCTTGATTTCGCCGGAAATTGCACCAACAGGACATTGTCTTGCACAAAGGCTGCAACCTTTACATTTTTCAGGATCAATTACATAGCGAGACAGTGCCTTGCATACGCCGGCAGGACATCTTTTTTCCTTAACGTGAGCTTCGTATTCATGTCTAAAATAGCGAAGGGTTGATAAAACAGGGTTTGGTGCAGTCTGACCAAGACCGCAAAGAGATGACGCCTTTATGCTATAGCATAACTCTTCAAGTCGGTCAAGATCCTCCATAGTTCCCTTACCATCGGTTATTTTATTCAAAAGCTCTAACAAACGCTTTGTACCAATTCGGCATGGTGCACATTTTCCGCAGGATTCATCAACGGTAAATTCCAGGAAGAACTTGGCGATGTCAACCATACAGTTGTCTTCATCCATAACAATCAAACCACCCGAACCCATCATTGAACCGATGGAGATAAGTGAATCGTAGTCAATGGGAGTATCGATTAGCTCGGCAGGAATACATCCGCCCGAAGGCCCACCTGTCTGAGCCGCCTTAAACTTCTTTCCATTCGGGATACCACCGCCGATATCTTCGATAATTTCGCGAAGAGTTGTGCCCATAGGAATTTCTACAAGACCTGTATTGTTAATCTTGCCGCCGAGTGCAAACACCTTGGTGCCTTTGGATTTTTCTGTACCCATAGACTTGAACCATTCGGCACCGTTTAGAATAATCTGAGTTATATTTGCATATGTTTCAACGTTATTTAAAAGTGTAGGCTTGCCCCAAAGACCTTTGATTGCCGGGAATGGCGGTCTTGGCCTTGGTTCACCGCGTTTACCCTCAATTGAGGTTAAAAGTGCAGTTTCTTCGCCGCAGACAAATGCACCTGCACCAAGGCGTATGTCTAAATCAAAGTCGAAGCCTGTGCTGAAAATATCCTTACCTAATAAGCCGTATTCTCTTGCTTGATTAATAGCAATTTCCAGACGGTTTACTGCAATTGGATACTCGGCTCTTATGTAGATATAGCCTTGGTTTGCACCTACTGCATAACCTGCAATTGCCATAGCCTCGATAATTGTGTGTGGGTCGCCTTCTAAGATAGATCTATCCATAAATGCACCGGGGTCGCCTTCGTCGGCGTTGCAGGCAACATACTTTTGGTCACCTTCCGCTTTATAGGTAAATTCCCACTTTGTACCGGTTGGGAAACCGCCGCCGCCACGTCCTCGAAGACCTGAATCTTTGATAACTCCGATAACTTCCTCAGGAGTCATTTCGGTAAGAACTTTACCTAACGCCTGATAGCCGTCGATTGCTATATATTCATCGATATTTTCAGGGTTTATAACGCCGCAATTACGCAAGGCAACACGCTTTTGCTTTTTATAAAAGGCGGTATCATTAAGAGATTTTATATTATCATCTTCTATCGTTTCGCTATATAGAAGTCTTTTTACAATTCTTCCCTTTAAAAGATGCTCGGAAACAATCTCTGCAACATCCTCAACGTTTACACGGCTGTAAAAAGCACCTTCAGGGTATATAACCACAACAGGACCCAAGGCACAAAGACCAAAACAGCCTGTTTTTACCAATTTAATTTCGGATTCCAGGTCATTTAGCTTTAACTGTTTTTGAAATTCTTCCTCAATAGCTTTTGAGCCAGATGAGGTACAGCCAGTACCACCGCATATCAAGACATGAGCTCTGTAGATATTCATTTATCTTTCCCCCTATTAGTTAGTTTCGTTGCCGATTGTAAATTCTTTCACAGGTTGACCGTTTATAATATGTTCAGCCATGACTTTTGCTACCTTGTCTTCAGTCATATGGACATAGGTCACCTTTTCCTCATTTGGGATATAAACCTCGACTATCGGCTCTAATCGACACATTCCAATGCAGCCGGTCTGAGTTATGGTAATGTTTTTTAGGCCTCTTTTTTCCACTTCCTTTAAAAAAGCTCCCAAAACCGGTCTTGCACCGGCAGCAATTCCGCAGGTTGCCATACCAACAACAACTCTGATGCCGTCTTCACGGTCTTTTCTTAGGTTTACCTGGTTTAAAGTTCTATTACGAATCTCCTGTAATTCCGCTAAACTTTTCATAGTTTGCCTCCTTAAATTTAAGTTCATTTATTTTATCCCCATATTCGGGGAAGATGGTCAGGTTATATTATCAAAAAATTCTTTAATGCTTTCCTCTATCCAACTTAGGACTTCGGGGGTGTCCAAAGGCACATCGCCAAGGACTTGCCGCATTTGTCTGGTGTCCAGAGTAAAGAATTTATCGTTCTTTTTGTGGGTGTATAAAAAGTCAATATGGGGAGAACCGAAAATAAGAGTTTTCATAGTTTCCGCCATATTACCCAGGGGTGCACGGTCTATGTGATTATATAAAAAGGTGGCAGTGAGAGTAGTGCCCTCGCCTTGCTTTGATTTAATATCCACATCACCGCAGCACTGAGAAGCCGCAAGAGTTAAAAGCGGAATCCCAAGTCCCACACGTCTGGTGGTGCGGGTAGTTTTAAAAGGGTTTTTCACATCATTTAAAAAATCCTCACTCATGCCACAACCATCATCTTTAATTTTAATTATCAAAAGATTTTCCTTTATATTCTCAAAAATGTCAATTTCAATGAGGTGAGCGTCGGCCTCTACCGAGTTTTTAGCAATATCTAAAATATGTAATGATAGTTCCTTCATTTTATATTCCTTTTAAAAAGTTCCGATATACTATTAATACATGAATCCTTTATGGCAATATTTTCAAGATAGTGGGCATCGGAATTTCTCAGAATTTTATAATTCTTAAGCTCCGGTCTGTTATTTAAATATAGCCCCAAGTCTTCAACGCCTTTAGAAATTTCTATGTGGGAAATGTCTAAATCGTCGGGCATAAAACCCAGATTTGTTAAAATGCTGTAGGAATGTCTGTCGAGATGGGCAGGGATAAACTGTCCGCCTGATGATTTAATTAGATCATAAAGACGGTTTATAGATAAAGAGGTCGGTGTAATTAAAAGCTTTTCCTCGTAACCTATGATGTTGTCCTCACAATCCATTATTGTTTGATGACCAAAAATTTCGGGTCGGTTTTTAATTTCGGGAAGTGCTTTATAAATTTCACTTTCGGCGTATTCACAGGCTTCTATGGTAGGAAAAAGGGTAAGAATGTGAACCTCTTCCGCGGTTTCCACCTCCATGCCCGGAATAACGGTAATTCCCAAAAGCTTTGCAACCTCCATAACAGCACGTACGTTTCTTGCTGAGTTATGGTCACATACGGCAATTGCGTCAAGCTCCGACAAAACTGCCATATTTACAATATTATTCGGGGTCATATCCATATCACCGCAGGGTGACAGACATGAGTGTATATGAAAATCATAGTAGATCATACTATATCTCCTCGTGAAGCTTGCAGGAAATTTCATATGATGTTTTCTCGCTTTTTATAACTATAATTCCCTCACTGTCTGCCTTCTTTATTATATCATCTTCAAGCTTCACGCCTTCCGACAGGATTATACAGGAACAATCGGTGAGGGTGGCAACAGCAATAATGTTTATGTTATTCATTATGGTAATCCATGCATCTCCGGGTTTTGCTCTTCCCATAACCCAGCTCAAAAGATCCCCGATATAGCAGCCGGTGATTTCACGGTCGGTGTAATTGCTTGATGTGAGAAGTTGAAAATCCCCGATTTCTAAAAGCCCTGAAATTTTCATCTTTAAAACCTCTTTTCCTTTTGATCTAATCCCTGATGATTTTCGTTTAATTCAAACAGCTCCTTCGCTAAATCTCTGATTTTATCACGCATCTTAAATATGCAGTCTGTTTCATTACCAAAACCCCGTACCACGTCTTCAGCCAATGCTCTGCAAGATGGTGCACCACAAGAACCACAGTCAAAGTGGGGGAGTGATCCATAGATTTCTTCCATTCTATCCATCTTTTTCATAGCAACCAAAAGGTCGTCGTCCAACACATAACCCTTTGAACCTTCAATAGATTTTTCCCAGTTAAGCCACTGGAGGTCCAAATCACCGGGAATGGTTTTTTGAGGCACCTTTTTAGATTGCTGGGAAATGTGTCTTGCGGCAAGGTATGGGTTTATTATATTCAAAGGTCCACCCGAGCAACCGCTTGTGCAGGCGGAAAGCTCAATAAATTCTACTGAATTGACCTTTTCATATTCAATTTCTTCTAAGATATTTATTACATTGTTAATTCCGTCTACATATATGTAATCCTCAACCCCTGAACCTTTACATTCGCCGCCGCTTCTTGCCCAGAAAATTCCATCTCTTCCTGAAACTGCCAGAGGTAATTCTTCTGTGATTGTGTCAATTAAGGGAAGGATTTTTATATATGCATCTTTTGCGGCTATTGCACCGCTTACATGGGATTTTTCTATGGTTAGCGGGGACTTTATGCTGGTCACCTTTGCAGGACAAGGGGTTATGAAAAACACACCGATTTCTTCAGGTGAAAGCCCTGTTTTTTCAACTGCTTCAGCCCTGGCAAGAATTGCTGATGCTTCCATTGGAGAGATAATATTTAAAACATTTTCCAAAAGGTTTGGGAAACGCTCCTTTATAAGCCTCAAAACAGCGGGACAGGCAGAACTGATTACCGGTTTTTTTATTTCGGTATAAAGGAGTTTATCTCTTGTAGCTTTGCTTACATATTCAGCACCTCTTGCTACTTCATAGACGTGATCAAAGCCGATTTTTATAAAAGCAGTGAGAATTTTATTTACACTTATCCGGCTTGAGAATTGGCTGTAAAAAGACGGTGCCGGCATAGCTATGTTATATTTATATTTTTCAAGCTCTGAAAAATCGTCGGTCACAACGCCTTTTGCGTGAGATTGACAGACCTTTATACACTCGCCGCAGTCAATACAACGTTCCTTTATAATTTTTGCCTTGCCGTTTCTTACTCTTATAGCTTCGGTAGGACAATGGGTTATACAGTTGGTACAGCCATGACATTTATCTTTATTTAATGTAACCGAGTGGAAGTAGTCCATTAGATCACCTCACAGATTTATAATTAAGGTTAAGGTCGTGCCATTTTCCGGTGAAGTTTTAATTTGCATATCGTCTGTGTATCTTTTTATGTTGGGAAGCCCCATTCCGGCACCAAATCCCATTTCACGTATTTTTTCGGTAGCGGTGGAGTACCCTTCTTGCATAGCCAGATCAAGATTTAAAATACCGGGACCTTTATCAATGAAGGTTATCTTAATTTTAGTCCCCTCAATTTCTGCTGTGCATTCCCCACCTCCGCCATGAATAATTGTGTTAATCTCCGCCTCATACATAGCAATAGAAACACGCCGTATAATTTCGGGGGGGATGCCTAGTTTTTTTAAGCTTGATTTAAAGTCGCTTGATGCTTCGCCGGCAAGGGAGAAATCCGTGCCCGATAGCAAGTATGTCCTAATCATTTCTACGTCCTTTTAGCCCTTTTTCATATAATTTTCCGCATGAAACAAATAGAGTGCTGTTTGTGGTTAAAACGGTAATGTCTTTCTTTTTTGCAAGTGCTATAATATCCTCTGTAGGTCTTTTACCTCTTACAAAACATACAGCTTTAATATCCATCATTTCGGCGGTGCGTATAACCTGAGAGTTTATAAGACCTGTCATAAGCAGGGATTGGTCTTTTACATATGCTAAAACATCGCTCATCAGGTCGCAGCCGCAGGCTGTTTTAATATCTTTTTTCTTTAGTTCTTCATCGGTTTCACCGGTCATGATATCAGCATTTAAAAGGGCTTTAATCTCGTTTAAAAGCATAAGCGTACTCCTTAGTTATATTTTGCAAGTATATCATCAACATCGTCTACTGTTAAGCGACCATAAACTTCATCATTTACAGTTAAAACCGGTGCAAGACCGCAAGCACCGATACAACGGGTTGCATCTATTGAGAATTTGCCGTCGGGGGTACATTCACCTACATCAATTCCAAGACGCTCTTTGATTTTTTCCAGAATATCGCCAGAGCCTTTAACATAACACGCAGTTCCAAGACATACTGCAATTTGGTATGAACCCTTTGGATTTAAGGAAAATTGGGTGTAAAAGGTTACAATACCGTATATTTCTGCAAGAGGAATATCCAGACCCTCTGCAATTTTTGTCTGCACCTCTATCGGGAGATATCCGTAGATTTCCTGTGCTTTATGTAAGACAGGTATGGCGGCTCCTTCCTCACCCTTATGCTCGGCAATTACCGCCATAAGCTGTGCTTCTTGCTCAGGAGTACCCTTGAAGGGGATTGTACTCTTTTTTTCCATTTTACTGCCTCCTTATGTTAATTAATATACAAAATTTTGCTAAAAAAAACACATTTTTTGTGCAATCTTATATAATCTATTATATCATATATTTGTTAAAAAGCAAACAAAGATTGTCAAAAAGATAATTTATTCTGTTTTGCACAAATTTTAATAGCATTTTTTGTGTATTTTTTAAAATACGTTTTATATTAAAAGAGATTTTGGGAAGAATAAAAAGGGGTGACATTTATGGTTGAAAAAATATTTTTGTTTATAACCTTTATCGGAATGGTTGCGGGAGTTTCCATGTTTTTTACAATCGATGAGAAAAGAAATAATCTGGCATTTTTCGTGACCTGTCTTATAAACACCTTCTTTTCTGTGTTAAACTTTTTTAGCGTTCAGAAAAACGACTATCTTGGGTTAATTTTTTCGATTAGTATAATTTTATTTGCACTTTCGGGAATAATCTTAAGGTTTATACCCATCAAGGAGGCTTCCTTTTCACCGGTTATAGTTTTTCTTACAATGATTTTGTCAATTATCAGTATTTTTAAGCTTTAAAAACCCCAAAATCTACCTATATAAATAGGAAGAAATCGGGGTTAATTTTATTCATCGAAAATGTCCGGAATGTATGAAGATAACTTCTCAGACGTTCTTTTTGGGGAATCTTTAGAGTTTTTCCAGGGAAGGTCTTTATTTCTATAATCAAATTTTAAGGTGAAGTGATGAATTTCTTCTTTAATTCTCAAAAGCTCCTTCTTCTCCAGTTCATATACCGGCTTTAGGAAATCATCAGGGTCTGATAAATAGATTTCGGCTTTTTCGCATAGATAGTCATAGTGGGGAAGGCAAAAGCCTTTTGACGATAAAACCTTTTCCTTTAAATCCGAATCTTTTTTCCACATATAAAAGAAAACCTCGGAATATCTATCTAATGTATTCTCAATTTTATCACATATAACACAGGTTTCTTTTTGCGGTATTTTTTTAGCCTGCCTTTTAAAGGATCTTTTTTTCTCCGCCGTTTTTGGAGAAAAGCTCTTTAGTATCTGATCAATCCGGCTATCTAAAATAAGTGCAAGACTTAGTTTGTTTGGTTTTTTAAAAAGCATGGTAGAGTGTCGGTTACAAAATCCCTTTTCATTACATAAAATACGATAGTCGGGCTCCATCATAGCAGCCCCCAGAGTATAGTCTACCGCTTCCTTTTCGAGTGAATTTAAAAGAGTGCAAAAAGGACATTCCGTTAACTGTTCTAATGCTTCATTTATTGGTATTGTATATATGGTTTCCTTCATATATTATTCTCCTCATTGGGGTTTAAATTCATAGCTATATTATAATATGAAGAAAAAAATCTGTCAATATTTTTAAAAAACCTTTGACATTTTGAAAATTTTATAGTATGGTAGAGAATAGAAAATTAAAAGAGGAAGTGTCAAAGGTATGGATAAATTGAGATTATGGGTGTGGCTTACGTCAAAAAGATACATAACCCCGCAAAAGATTACGGCACTTCTTTCCCGTTTTGATAATATTGAGGAAATATATGAAGCCGACACATTTGAGAATGTCGAAGGTATAGGATTAAGAGAAAAACGTGAGCTTTTAAATAAGAGCCTTGATGCTGCTGAGCGAATCATTGAAAAGATAAAGACTCTTGGTGCAAGGATAGTTACCATTGAGGACGAAAACTATCCCGAGCCACTGCGTGAGATTGAACCACCGCCATATATTCTTTATATGAAGGGTGAGGAAATAAACTTTAATGAGGGACTTCAAATCGGTGTTATTGGTACGAGGGAATGTACCGACTATGGCAGAGTTGCCGCTGAGCATTTAAGCTATGAAATGGCGGCAGCCGGAGTTACCATTGTCAGCGGAATGGCAAGAGGTATTGATTCTATTGCTGCACTTTCCACCCTGAAGGCCGGAGGCAAGACTGTTGCGGTATTAGGGTCTGGTATAGATATTGTATATCCGCCCGAGAATGAGGATTTGATGAGGGCTATTGAGAAGAACGGCGTGGTTATAACCGAATATCCGCCGTCTTGTCCGCCATGGCCTCAAAACTTCCCGAAAAGAAACAGAATTATCAGCGGACTTTCAAAAGGACTTTTGGTAATCGAGGCAGGAAAGCAAAGCGGTACTTTCTCAACAGTAGAATATGCAAAAAACTATGGTAAAGAAATTTTTGTACTACCCGGCGGGATTTTTCATGAAAAATCTCAGGGTACCAACGAGATGATAAAAAGAGGTGCAATTTTAACTACGTCTATAAAGGATATTTTTGAAAGGTTCCCCTTAGAGGCATCGGGTTTAAAGAGAACAGAAAACAAGTCGGTAATTGTCAGGATTTTAGAAAAAAGGGATGCGGAAAAAAAGAAAAACCCCAAAAAGAGGATAGAGAATGTAGAAAATGTAAGCTACAATATAAATATCTCTATCGACGACAGTAGGTTTGGCGGATTAAACGAAAGAGAAAATAAGGTTTTAGAACCCCTTTTAAAAAACACCCTGCATATTGATGAAATCGCCCGGGAAACTGGTATGGACATACGTGAGTTAAACTCTATACTTCCGGTTCTCGAAATGATGGGGTATATAAATAAAATTGAAGGAAACAAATATAAAATAAACATATAAAGGAGCCGGAGTGCCGGTTTTGGAGGAGTAATATGGCAAAAAAATTAGTTATTGTGGAGTCGCCGTCTAAGGCAGAAACAATTAAAAAATATTTAGGCAAGGACTATAAGGTTATGGCGTCAGTGGGTCATATTATTGACCTTCCCAAAAGTCAGCTTGGCGTAGATGTAGATAATGACTTTGAGCCGAAATATATAACCATAAGGGGCAAGGGTGAACTTTTGACACAGCTTAAAAAAGAGGCAAAGACAGCCGATAAAGTATATCTTGCAACCGACCCTGACCGTGAAGGTGAGGCTATTAGCTGGCATCTTGCCAATGCTTTAAATATTGATATAAAATCCCCCTGCCGTGTTACCTTTAACGAGATAACAAAGACGGTGGTTAAGGAGTCGATAAAAAAGCCGAGAACTATCGATATGGATTTGGTAGACGCACAGCAAGCACGTCGGGTTCTTGACAGAATTGTGGGTTATAAAATAAGCCCTATTTTATGGGAGAAGGTCAAAAAAGGTCTTAGTGCCGGAAGAGTTCAATCGGTTGCCACAAGACTTGTTTGCGACCGTGAGGAGGAAATCCAAAACTTTAAACCAAGAGAATTCTGGACTGTTGAGGCAATGCTTTCTGACGGTAAAAAGGAATTTTTGGCAAAGTATTGCGGAAAAGACAAGGAGGAGGCAGAATTATCAACCGGTGCTGACGCCAATAGAATTATAGATGGAGTCAAGGGTAAGAAATTTAAGGTTTCTGACTTAAAACTAAAAGACGTTGCAAAAAATCCGCCGGCTCCATTTACCACAAGTACAATGCAACAGGATGCATCTAGAAAGCTAAACTTTAACACAGCCAAAACTATGCAGACTGCCCAGATGCTTTATGAAGGTATAAACTTAGGCGGAAGTCTTGGAACTGTGGGTCTTATTACCTAT
>JAZULN010000064.1:0-22887 GCA_045603125.1 Clostridia bacterium
ATAAAGCTTGTCGCCTTCAACCTGTTCCTGAGTTGCAAAGGCGTTACCCATATATATGTAATCGTTATATAGTTCAATCTTTAACTTGTTCTTGCCGTCTTTTAAAACGTCAGAGATCAAAAACTCAAATGGAGCAAAGAAACCTTCATGAGTACCAACGCAAACATCGTTTACATAGCAAACTGCATAGTAGTCGGCCCCCTTAAAGCAGATGTAATATGCTTTATTGTCCTTTTTTGAAAACTCAAATTCGGTTTCGTATGTGTCTTTATTATACCCAACAGGTCCACCATAGTGCGGAAGGGTTATCTTTTCTTTACCATTTAGAGTGAATTCCTTAATGTCGAGTCTTTTTCTCTTATTTTCAATTTCCGGAGCATAATTTTTCAAAAATGGCTCATACTCCGCCCTCATTTTTTTAAGGGCAGCTTCTAACTCTTCCTTTGTATCAATTTTCTTTTGGGTCTTTATCGGATTATCAGTTGTGTCTTCTAGCTTATACTGAACCTTTTTAAATTCCCTTGGCTTTATTTCGGTAAGCAGGTCCATTCTGCCGCCAATACCGTTTGCCGCAATATTTGCAAATACGTCGTTTGCCATAGTTTCTTCCTCCAAATCAATAAAATTCTGCTATTTCTTTTTCAGGCTTATCCGTTAGTTTTACTCTTGCGTCCTTAATTACCGGACCTTTTCCCCCGTATACCTTGTTATATTCATAAGAAATTTTTCCCGTTACCATTGCCCAGCTGGCATTTTTAATATACGAGCTGATTTTTCCTTTACAAAGAACCGGAAAAAACTCAATATCATCTTCACAACAAGTCATAATGTGTCTTCCGGCTAAAAAAGTGTTTTTGGGTAAATCCTTATTTAGCCCGATCATGCCTTTGAATAATATCTCTTTTCCAACATATTTTTCAAGGTTTTCGCTCATATCCCGATACCATATGGCATAGTGTTCATCTGAAATTTCAACAATCGGCTCGTCGATATCAAAGGGTAGCGGGTCTTCAATCTCGTCATACTCGACTCTTCCATCCAAAAACTCATATGCCATATTAGTCCTTGGATTTACCGCCCTTACAATTTTATGAAACTCTAACTTATCCACCGTTTCATCTGCACGGTTGAATACTAAAACCTCAGCACTCTTTAGCTTATCTACCATTAAAGTTCGCATATTTTGGTTATAATTTAAAAATGTTTTGGAGTCTGCAAACATCATCTCCTGCACCACTCCCCATTCATCGGGAAATGCCGCATAAAGACTATCGAGCATCCACATTCCGTTATATTCAATTATGACCCTCTCTGCCTTATGCTTTTTTTCAAGTTCTTTTAAAAGCTTACGGTCTAAAAGACTTTCTTCTTCAATGACCTCTAAAAAGACATTCTCACCTGAGAACTTGTCCTTTTCGTATTCTTCCAGACCCTCTTCACATATAATTAAAAGGGTTCGTTCTTTATCGTTAAATCTCTTATCCTCCAGAGTTTCCTGAATAAATTTGGTCTTACCCGATTCCAAAAACCCTGTAAATAAAAGTACAGGTACTCTCATCCGGCTTCCTCCTTTATTTCAAGAATAAACTCTTAATTTTATCTTCATCAATATTTGATCCGATAACGCAGATTCTGCCGGTCAATCCCGCAGCACCAACTCTTATGTCTACCTCACCCGGAATATAGTCAAAATGAATCCATTCACCATTTTTGCCGGAAACTATACCCTTGGCTCTTAACACCATACCATATTCGTCGCTTTCTGAAAATGCCTTTAGTATTTCCTCAATTTCAGACTTATCAAACACCTTTACAGTTTCTGTACCCCAGCTTGCAAAAACCTCATCCGCATGATGATGGTGATACTCGTGATCGTGGTGATGATGTCCACAGCTGCATTCTTCGTCATGGTCGTGGTGGTGGTGTCCACAACCGCACTCTTCATCATGGTCGTGGTGATGATGTCCGCAGCCACACTCCTCATCATGGTCGTGGTGATGATGTCCGCATCCACACTCCTCATCATGGCCATGGTGATGATGCCCGCAGCCACACTCTTCATCATGGTCATGGTGATGATGCCCGCAACCACATTCTCCGTCATGATGATGGTGATGATGCTCGTGGGCAAGACTTTCAAGTTCTTCTTCCAAGCTATTTGTATTTTCCATTGCCTCTAAAATCTTGGCACCGCTTAAGCTTTCCCAGTCGGTAGTAATTAGTGTTGCGTCTTTATTATGCTCTCTTATAAGGTCAACCGCAGTCTTTATTCTATCCTGTCCGATTTTTCCTGTATGGCTCAAGATTACGGTCTTTGCGTTTTCAATCTGGTTATTGAAAAACTCGCCGAAATTTTTCATATACATTTTGCATTTTCCCGCATCTACAACAGCAACAAGTCCGTTTACCAAAACATCGTCATTATCAAGCTTTTTAACCGCACCCAATACGTCGCTTAATTTCCCCACGCCCGACGGCTCGATTATAATTCTATCGGGCGAAAACTCGGAAATCACCTTCTTTAGTGCCTCGCCAAAATCTCCCACAAGGCTACAACAGATGCAGCCTGAATTCATTTCGGTAATCTCAACACCGGCATCGGCTAAAAATCCACCGTCTATTCCGATTTCGCCAAATTCATTTTCGATTAAGACAACCTTTTCGTTTTTATATCCTTCTTCAATGAGCTTTTTTATCAAGGTAGTTTTTCCTGCCCCCAAAAAGCCTGAAAATATATCTATTTTAATCATTTAAACCTCTCCTTTTTTACCAGTTTAAACTGCAAATCACAATTTTCCCATTATAACAGATATTGTACCACTTTTTTCATGTTTTGTCCACTAAATATCTAAATTTTTATAATATTTTTTAAGAAACTTTAAAAACTTCAGATTTTTTATCTATTCTGCCCACTTTTTCCATAAAAAAAGCCCTATTAAAGAGTCAGGTTTATCCTTTAATAAGACTTTTAAAATATAATTTCTATTTTACTTTAGTATTTGTTGTAAAAACATCCGCAACCTCGGAGATTGTCATATAAGCTTTCGGGTCTATTTCATGAACAATCGTCCGCATTTTAGAAATCTGGAAACGGTTTACGATAAAATAGATTACGTTTTTATCTACCTTCGAATATCCGCCCTGACAACTAAGTATGGTTGTTCCTGTCCTGAAATTTTCCATCAAAGCACTACTTACCTCGTCTGCCTTTTCGGTTATTATCATAACCCCTTTTGACCTGTCAAAACCCTCAACAATAAAGTCGACTGTTTTTAGAGCTGACATATAGGTCACTATGGAATATAGCGGTAAAATCCAGCTGTTTAAAATGATTCCGCAGATTACATATAAAATTATGTTATATATCATAACGAACGTTCCAACCGTGATGCCGAGTTTTTTTGCAAAGATTACCGACATTACTTCTATTCCGTCGATTGCACCGCCATATCGGATAGTAAGACCGCTTCCGACACCCGAAATCATACCGCCAAATAATGCACATAAAAGAAGATCGTCTCCTGCCAAAGGCGATGCCATTGAAACATCGATAGGCGAAATATCAACAATAAACCACGCAGCTAATGAATACACTAAAACCGCAAAGAGCGAATAAACCGTGAAAGTCGTCCCCTGCTTTTTATAGCCATAGATAAATAGCGGAACGTTTAGCAAAATCAGGAATACCGATAAGTTTAGATTCTCAGGAGTCAGCTGGGATAAAAGCATAGATGTACCTGAAATTCCGCTATCGTATAAATTTACAGGCGTCAAAAATATCGTAACGCCAAAGGCATTGATACAGCCTGCAATAAATAAAATTATAAAATTTTTTACGATAAATTTATCCGAAAATTTTGTGAGTTTTTTCTTCATAAAATCCTCCCTGTTATTTTTTTAGTTTTCTGTTGGAGTCTTATAGTGAATATGGTTTTTAAGATTTTATTTTATAAAGACTGTATAATTTAGATGCCGATATTTTTAACAACATCTTCGTATTAAGTTAGGATAAAAATCAGTCTGATAATGTAACATTCCATGTTGAAAGAAAATCGGGATTTTCTACAACTTCACCGGTTGATCTTAATCTATATTCTCCTGGATTTGCAGGTTCGATTGCTGATGGATCGTTTGGAATATCAAATTCTTCTCCATCCTTTTTCTTTATATAAATAGTATTTTCTGTAACCGCAACTATTTCTCCCCAACTCTGTTTTTGTTCTACAAATTTATAGTCTTTGTTATAAAATGTCATTCCGACAAGAATGGTCTTTCCAATTAAATTTTCTTCATTTGTTTTTTTCTTTTTCTTCCAAAACATTTATTTCTCCTTTGTTCTGCATTATTCGACATTCTTACCAGCTCCATATCAGCTCAGACCAAATTTAAATTTTCAAACCTTTTCAAATCTGTACTTCTGCTCTACTTCGGGATATTTTTCGTGGTCTACCTCTTCCAAAAACATATCAAGAGGTCTTATCCATAACGACTTTTCGCCGTACATCTGTCTATAGACTACATAAGTTTCGCCCGTTTCTGAATGCTTTGCTATATCCTCCACCCGATACAAGTTACCCTTAAAATGCTTATAAACAGCACCAATTTCCAGTTTTCTCATAATCATATAACCTCTATTTGTACCGCTTTCATGGCATCGAGTGCTGTATTATGACTTTCCACGCTCACCCCTGCACAACATTTGCTATCTACGACTATTTTTATTTCAGGGAATGCGGCCTTTAGTATCATTGCATTTGAAATGACGCAAATATCTGTACACAGTCCGCATAGTTCGATTTCTTCCGCATCCGTTATCATCTTTGGTAAATCAACGCTTCCGAATGTAATTTTATCTACAATTTCATTTGCATACGGCTTTAATTCACCACATATCTGCCAGCCGTCGGTGTCTTTAATGCAATGCTCTACCGGAAGATTTTTGCCCTCCTGTGATTTAATATAATCGGCAAAGTGTGTGTCACGGGTAAAGATAACTTTGCCGTCAAAGTTTTTAACCTTTTCGACTACATCCGGAACTATTGCCTCGGCAAGCTTACTTCCAAGGCTGCCTGTTATAAAATCATTTTGCATATCAACTACAATTAAATATTTCATATTTTCACCTTTTTCTGTTTAGAATAATTCAATTTACGTATCAATTATACCACAAATACCCACCATTTGCAACTGATTTCCACCCATTTTAGAATATAATTTCGAAGGCAGCTTATGAAAAACCCGACACCTTTTGGTGTCGGGTTTTTATTTAAAATTCCATATTATTTCGCTTTTTCCAGTCATCAATTTCCTTTTCAATATCAACGCTTTTAAACTTTGCGTCTTTTTCAACGCCCTTATAGTCGTCAAAGGTTTTATATTTTTTGCCGTATAGCTGATTTACAAGCTCAAAATTTCCGCTATATGTATTTCCCTCAATTATAAACTGTTCATCCGCCTCAGGTGCGCAAACCGAGAATATCGCCGCACCATATGGTGCATCTACAAATATATTATTTTTTATTTCCTGATGTCCGCCCTCTGTCGGAGCCTTCATTCTCCACATAAACGCATGGTGTCCCATAGGTTCCGGCCAGATTTCAGAAAAACGTGGCATTTCTTCGCCAAGCTTTGAAAAACCTTCTCCCGCATAAGCACAGATATTTCCGTTAAATTCTGCATGAAGAGGTACTATATCTCTTTGTTCTAAAGCGCCCATACCGCATCTTAAAAATACATTATTATTAAAAATCATATTCTTTGCCGGCTGACAGTTTTTTCCGCCCTGATGGGTTACTGCTGAATCATAGATATTATCAAAGTAGCATCCGGTGACGCTAAAGTTTTCCGCAACATCCCATGCTTCCACACCGTTTCCGCATCTGATTTTTCTCTCAAAACTCCATACTGCACCCCCGATATTTTGGAAAACGCAGTTTTTAATAGTGAGGTTTCTTGTGGGTCTATCCCCTGAAATTCCGCAGAATGCGTTTATAAATCTCAGGTTTTCAATAATCATATTCTCGCCGTTTTCCGCAAGAGTTTTCGGTCCGATAAATACACCCTCTATGCTCTTATAAAATTTTGCCGGGTTTTCTTTTGAATATAGATAAATCTTTTGATCCTTAATTTCTCTTCCGTCACGAAAACTCATAACTGTTTCCCCAAGACCATTTGAGAAATAGTCACCCTGCTCGGTCATTTCATCTATTGACCACCTAAGAGTTCCAAACATGTCCCCATCATTAAATATGATATTACACATTTCTACCCAATCAAATTCTTCACAAACCCAGATGTTTTTTTGAATTTCCTTCCAGAATTTCTCATCTTTTAGGTCTTTTGATGCACTAAATGTCGGCATTGCACCTTCGCCATACGCCCCATAATATATAGGTTTATCCGCTGTGCCCGGTTTATTATGAACAGCTCCCCTAATTAAACTTCCACGCTTAAAAAGGACCTTGTCGCCAGGTTTTACATCCAAGTTTTCATTAGTTAAAATCGGTTCGTTTTCCGACAAACCACTATTTTCATTCTTTCCATTTTCAGGGTCAATGTAATATGTTGCCACAGTTAATTTCCTCCCACCAAGACTAATTGTAAAAATTCATTTAACTTATATTTTACCAAAAAAATAGAAAAATGTCAATGTACCCTTTTGACATCAATTTGGACAATTTTGACTTGTTTTGATAAAGTTTACTTTTATTCATTTTTATCTCAAAAATGATTTGACATCCCACAATATTCTATGCTATAATCAAACCAAATTACAGGAGCAGGTGGTGAAAATATGCTTGAAGATATTAGAGAAGTTGTAAAATTCAATCCCGACAAACCCCCACTTTTTATATCAGAAGTCCGAAAGGTTCTAGGTCATGACAGCCGTTTACACGAAGCTATTGAAATTAAATATGTATTAAAGGGCAAGATAAATGTCATGGTCGAAACTGATGTCATCTCGGCCGACAAAGGGGAAATTATCTTTATGAACCCATACGAAGTTCACTCAAATGTTCCGGCAGAGAGCACCGGTGAATACGCTCTTTTAATGATAGGTCTTGATTACTTTAACTCGGTCGGAATTTCAAACATCAATCTAAGACGGCTTATGATTGACACACAGCTTAGAATTAAAAGGCATATTAAGAACCCCGAAATATCACGTATTATAGAGAAAATCATAACCGAAAATCCTTCAAAAAATGAATATTCCGATATTTTGGTTTCTGCTCTTATGCAACAGCTATTTGCCATACTACTAAGAGATGAGCAAGACATGAAAGATAATTCCCTCTTAGAAGACAGGGCAAAAAACTATAAGACAATAGAGCCGGCAGTCATTATGCTTCGGGATGAATATAATAAAACCTTCTCTGGTGATGCCCTGGCTCAGGCCTGCAATTTAAACAGAGACTATTTCTGCCGTGTATTTAAAAAGGCTATGGGAAAAACTCCCATTGAATACCATACCGAGTGTCGGATACGAATTGCAGATTTACTGTTAAAGCAAGGTAATATGAGCATAAAAGAAATATCCCAGAGTGTGGGTTTTGAAGACGTTTCATATTTTAGCAGAGTCTATAAAAAAATCAAGGGAATCTCCCCAAATCAAAAGAAGTCAAAATTGTCCTAATTGTTGTCAATTAGGTGCATTGACTTATTGCATTTTTTTTGATAAAATCCAAATTATGAAGGAGGCATGGAAAATGAAAGGAATAATTGTCGGAGCAAGTGCTATTTCGGATTTCCATTGTGAAGCATACCTTAAAAACGGTATAGAAATCTACGGCATTTGTGACAAAAAAGTTGAAATGGCCGAGAAAATGGCTGAAAAATACGAAAAAGACGCAAAGATTTTTGACGACTTTGAAAAAATCCTTGGAGAAGACGTTGATTTTATAACAATTTCCACCCCAAGCGGAACTCATGCAGACCTTGCAATAAAGGCAATGAGGGCAGGCAAGCACGTTTGTGTGGAAAAGCCTGTAGCTCTGACCCCGGAAGATTGTGATAGAATTATTGCAACTGAAAAGGAAACCGGAAAGGT
This sequence comes from Clostridia bacterium, assembly GCA_045603125.1. Lineage (GTDB taxonomy): Bacteria > Bacillota > Clostridia > UBA1381 > UBA1381 > CAKSFT01. The sequence goes on from JAZULN010000064.1 coordinate 8,051, forward strand.
TTGTGCTCCTATTGCACAACTAAGATTTTCAAAAGCTTTTACCGATGTTAAAAAAGCATTTGAAAGTGAATCATTCGGAAAACCCATAATGGCAAGTCTTTCTATGAAGTATTTCAGAAGTCGTGAATATTATAAAGACTCGTGGCACGGTTCAAAAACTATGGACGGTGGCGAAATGATGAATCAGGGTATTCACGGAATAGATATGATGTGTGGAATCATCGGAAAGCCTGTATCTGTTAGTGGCAGAGTTGATACAAAGTATCACGATATAGAAGCTGAAGATACAGCGGTTGCATGCATCGAATTTGAAAACGGAATGTTTGCAGTTCTAGATAGTTCTACTGCCCTCCCCGATTCAAAACCGAGAAGACTTGAGTTAAACGGCACTAAAGGATTCATTGCAATCCACGAAGCTACAATTGCAGCAGCTGATAATGTGGATTTAGAGGTTGGGGCGGATTTGAGTTTTACAGGAAACGATGATCCAAACTCTGCAGGTTCTGCCCTTCATGCAGAAATTTATAAAGATTTTGTAGGATTTATTAAAAACGGCACACCTATGCGTTACACTGCAGAAGATGCATCAATTGCAGTAAAACTAATTTGTGCTATTAATGAATCGTCTGAAAAAGGTACAGTTATAAAATTATAATTATAGGAGAAATGAAAAATGAGCAAAGAAAAGTTAGCAATTTTGGGTGGCGAACCCGTATTTAACGAAAAAGATGTTCCTGAGAGTCTATTTAAGTGGCCAATCATCACAGAAGAAGACGAACAGGCAGTTTTACACGTTTTAAGACACGAAAACATTTCAGGTCACAACATTACCGATGAATTCCAAAGACAGTTTGCCGCATGGCAAGGCACAAAGTATGCCCTTGGATTTTCAAGCGGTACAATGGCTTTGGCTGCTGCTATGTTTGCAGTAGGTCTTGGTGCCGGTGATGAAATTATCTGCCCTACCATGACATACTGGGCAAGTATTGCACAATGTATGACATTTGGTGCAAAGCCGGTTTTCTGTAATGTAGGCGAAGATTTAAGCATCGACCCGGAAGATTTTGAAAAGAGAATTACTAAAAGAACAAAGGCTGTTATGGTTGTTCACTATTGTGCATATCCTGCAGATATGGATAGAATCATGGAAATCGCAAACAAGCATAACATTATCGTTATCGAAGACGTTTCTCACGCACAGGGCGGTATGTATAAAGGCAAGAAGTTAGGAACATTCGGTAAGGTTGCCGCAATGTCTTTAATGTCAGGTAAATCATTTGCTATAGGCGAGGCCGGAATGTTGGTTACAGATGACGTTGATATCTGGGAAAGATCAATTGCATACGGCCACTACGACAGAAATAATGAAAACTTCTTAGGCGCAAACGAAGAATTGAAGAAGTATTATAGACTTCCTTTGGGTGGAGTTAAGGGCAGAGTTAACCAGACCTGTTCTGCTATGGGACTTGTTCAGTTAAAGTACTACGACCAAAGATGTGAAGAAATCAGAAAAGCACTTAACTATTTCTGGGATTCATTAGAAGGATTACCGGGTATAAAGCCACTTAGAGTTGACGAGAGTGATGGTTCGACAATGGGCGGTTGGTATGCTCCAAAAGGATTATATGTTCCTGAGGAATTAGATGGTTTATCTATTGCAACATTTGCAAAAGCTGTAACTGCTGAAGGCCCTGACTGTCACGAAGGTGCAAACGTATGTCTTCACACTCACGACCTATTTAAGACTTACGACTTCAGAAACGCCGGTAAGCCATCGAGCATTGAATACACCGACGAAACAGAATATGATAACACAGATTATTTAGCACCTTCAATGAAACGCTATTGCTTTAGCATTCCGTGGTTCAAGCATTTTGATAAGGAATGGATTGATAAGTATATTGCGGCATTCCGTAAGGTTATAGAAAATTACAAGGATCTTCTTGAAATTGATGATAAGCCGGAATACACAACAGGTCGTTGGTCAGGTTATTGATAAAAGGGGGCGCGATATATGTATAAAATAGACGCACACAACCACCCTGATTATATATATATGAACTATGAAAAATACATAGAGGATATGGACAGGGTTGGTATTGACAAGGTATGTTTACTCGCATGGGAAGCCCCCACTATCGAAAACGACGCTGTGGACTACATAAAAGCGACTCCGACCCCTGTAAACGATCAGATTACAATACCCTTTGAGCGATGCTTAAGCTACTACGAAAAAGCACCCGACAGATTTATTTTAGGCTATGCTCCCGACCCGAGAAAGCCATTTGCGGTACAAAAAATGCAGTCTGCAATAGACACTTACGGTGTTAAAATCTGCGGTGAAGTAAAGTTTCGAATGTTATACGATAACCCCGATGCAATAGATTTATTTAACTATTGCGGCGAAAGAGGGGTTCCGGTAATTCTTCACCTGGATGTCCCCGGAGCTCAACCCGGAAGAGAAGGTTCTCAATGGCCACACTTCTGGTATGGCGGCGACATATTTATGTTAGAGCGAGTATTGAAGCAATGCCCGAATACCAATTTCTTAGGTCATGCACCAGCATTTTGGGGAGCAATCTCAAATGACGAGCAATGGAGAACAAATAACTGTCCTCAAGGTCCGGTTATCCCGGGTGGAAAAATCGAGGAATTCCTTGATAAATACCCAAATCTCCATTGTGACTGTTCAGCGGGTTCTGCTTTTAAAGCACTAAGCCGAGATAAGGAATACACCAAAAAGCTTATGCTAAAGCATCCTGACAGATTTATCTATGCAAGAGATAACTTCACAACCGTGATGTATGATTTCTATGAATCACTGGATATGCCGGAGGATGTAAAGGAATTATTCTATCACGGAAACATCGAAAGACTAATGGGTCTTAATAAATAATAATATAAATTTAAGCATAAAATCTCTTCTGAATAAAAAAGAGGCTGTAAAATTTTTACATTTTGCAGCCTCTTTTTTGCGTATATAAACAATACATAAAAAGCAAGGCAAAGCCTTGCTTTTTTAAGATAACTAATATGTGCCAATCCTATTTTTATAGTTTTATTTCAAATAACCTTGCAGAGTATTTTTCATCTAACTTAACTGTCAGTTTTTTATTGATAAAGTTAAATTCCGTCTTTAACTCTTTGGGGTAAATTAGTTTTGCCTCTGCCGTGTCACTAACATAGTGAGATAAATCAAAGGTTTTGGCATCATCTTTATCATCAATTTTCCAGACTGCCAATAAAATTTTCTTGTCGTCTGTGAGTCCCAGTGAAAAATATCCTCTTTCGCAAATCTTTATCATCCCGCTTGGGAAAATAGGATATGAATTTTTTATAAACTCTTTATTTTCTTTATATAAGGAAATCGCATCTTTTATGAGATTGGCGTTTAATTCATCAGCATAATCAATATGACCCGACAAATACATAACCCCAAACATCGAGTTTATCATATTAAATGTGGTTTCTTCCCCATTTATAAATTCATCCTTTAATTTAACTCCAAAAACTTCATCAGGGTTTTCCATTCTATCCTCATATTTTAAAGGATACGGGTATGACCATATGCCGCACTTTTCCGGTTGAAGAGCGGCAACCGAACCCGCAACTATCGACGGATTATTATAGTAGTATTCCTGGTCACTAGTACTTACGAAATTAAAGTGTGACATCGCCGCACCATCAGCTCGCATTCCCCCACTTGCACAGTTCTCTATTAAAAAGTCAGGATATTTTTTTGTAACCTCATCAATCAGGCTATAAAATGCCTCTGAGCATTTTCTTAACTCCTCACCGTAGGAATCCTCGCCATCATACCCGATTCCCGATGTTTGATTATAGTCATTCTTTACAAATCTGATGCCGTAGCCGTAAAGCATATCAAAAACGCCAAGGATATATTCTCTTGCCTTCGGATTTTTAAAATCCAATATATATCTCCAACTGCTGCCGGCATTATCACCATTTATTTTAAGCAGGCAATCGGGGTTTTTTTCTGCAAATTCAGCACCGGGGACAATACTATCGATTTCAAGCCATACTCCGGGAATCATTCCTTTTTTCTTTATGTACTCAATAATCCCGCCAAATCCATATTCGCCGAATCTTTCGTCATTTGTCACCCAATCGCCAATATTCGCTCTTCCCATTCCATAGCCAAACCATCCGTCGTCGATGCAAAATACCTCACAGCCTACCTCTGCTGCCTTATCAATTAGCGGAATAAGGTTTTTATCGTTCGGCTCAATCCACAGACAGTTCATATATTCATTAAAGAATACAAAAAGGTCTTCATTTCGAACCACTGATGTTTCACGCTTATATTTGGTAAGGGATCGGATTGCACTTTCTAGTCCACCATCTACCACACCAAAACTAGCCGGAACAGAGGTGTAGCTTTCGCCTTGTTTTAAAAGCTTACACCATCCGTCTTTATTGTAATAAGCAGAATTCATTTCAACATATAAATTACCTTCCGGCTTTACACTGTCAACGCCAATTTCTATATACCAATTCGTACCCGATTCTATTTCAAAAAACCAGGTTTTACCAAGTTCTCGGTCTTCGATAAATACAAGGGGATATCTCATAGATGTAGTCTGGTTTCCCACAGAACTAAAAACTATAACATTGGAGCAGGAATGGTTTGATGCTCTATATAGTCCAAGTTCCGACAAAGTTCCCGTTCTCCACTGTCCTTCTCCCTGCCAGCAAGACATGCAATAGTGCACCAAAAACCTCTCATCGTCGTACCAGGGTCTTAAGCCCCCTTCCCCAATTCCCCCAACATAGGCAGAACTAACGTGCTTTAGTTTTATATCTTTATCGCAAATATTGGTAACAACCGTTTGTTGCTTTAAAACGTCTCCAAATTCCTGAGTTTTGCAATCAACCCTATAGTTTTCTGCTAAAAAGCCATCCCCATCAGCTTTATAATCGGTTGTGCTCACTCCGGCTTTTATCCAACCGGCTTTGTTATCGCTATTTTCTCTTACTATAAAATATGGTGGTTTTCTTTTAAAATTCATAGTATCACCTCCGGTTTATTTTACTATTTTCCCTTTTCCAAAAACCTTGATTTTCACTATGTTTATTGTAAAATTAGTGAACGATTTAGATGACAATGGTTTTGGCGATATACTCGCTCACGCTCGTGCGATATATTTTTCACTATGTTCAAATGCGATATAACCTCATTTTATTCGGTTGCGATATGATATAAATTCCTTTTCTCGTCCCAAAGGGACATATCGCATTACGAAGTAATATATCGCACCGCAAGGTATATCGCAAATTCCGCAAGGAATTTATATCGCTGATTTCATCGTCGATGAAATCATTGTATCATATTTTCTTAGATTTTACAATAGAAAAAGAGAAAAAATAACGGCTATTTGCCATCAAAATCCTAACAAATTTATTTTATATAGTAACCTTTTTAAAAACATATTTTCACCCACTCCCGAATATAATTTTCAGCAGGTGATATATATGAAAAAGATATTTTTAAAAGCTATAATATTTATATTTTTACTGTCCCCAAAATCCCACGCCCTAAGCCTTTCTGCCGAATCGGCATGTATGATAATCGCCGATACAAACCAGGTGATATTTGAAAAAAACGCCTACGAAAAAATGCCGATGGCAAGCACCACAAAAATTATGACCGCAATTTTGGCCCTTGAAAACTCTTCCCCCGACGACTTAGTGACGGTAAGCCCAAATGCCGCCGGAGTTGAGGGGTCGTCGATATACCTTGAAAAAGACGATAAAATCCGGATGGAGGACCTGCTCTATGGCTTGATGCTAAACTCCGGCAACGATGCCGCCGTTGCGGTGAGCGAATTTGTTTCGGGTAACCCTACCATCTTTGCCGACCATATGACTGCACTCTCTAAAAAAATCGGAGCAAATAACACATCATTTAAAAATCCAAACGGCCTTGATGAAAAAGGGCATTTTACCACCGCCTACGACCTTTCAATTATAACAAGCTATGCTCTCAAAAATCCCGATTTTAAAAGGATTGTCGCGACTAAAGAAAAGAGCGCTACGATAAATAACGGCGACATTTTATATTTTTCGAATCACAATAAACTCCTCTCAATGTATGATGGTGCGATTGGTGTAAAGACGGGATTTACCAAAAAAAGTGGAAGGTGCTTGGCGAGTGCTGCCGAGCGAGACGGCATCACCCTCATTGCCGTAACTCTAAACGCCCCCGATGACTGGAACGACCATATGGCTATGTTTGATTACGGTTTTTCTAACTGTAGCCTTACCCCCATTATTACTAAAGACACCCCTGTAAAGACCGTTTATACCGAGGATAATCAGGAGTTCTCCTGCATTTTAGAGGAAAATATCATGATTCCAACTTTTAAAAATACCCTACCCGAAAGTGAGGTTATAACCCATCTTCCCGAAAATATTTTGCCGTCAATCAAAAAGGGAGAAAAAATCGGTGAGGCAGAAATTTTAGTAAACGGCAGGGTTTTAGATACAGTAAAACTTATATCGGATAGAGATGTGATGCCAAAATCCGAAGGTAAAACATTTTTCTCAGAATTTATGAAGATTTTTAAATTATTCCTCAAAAATCATTTACAATGAGCCGGATTTTTGGTATACTTTATGTGAATAACTAAAAAAGGAAGATTTTTATGGGAGAAATTGTAAGACTTCAAAAATATATTGCCATGTGCGGTGTGGCATCAAGACGAAAAGCCGAGGAACTTATCGAAAAAGGGACAGTAAAAGTGAACGACCAAAAGGTTACCGAGCTTGGCACAAAGGTGGAAATTGGAGCTGATAAGGTTACAGTAAATGGCAGGGACATAAAACCCGAGCAAAAGAACTTTTATATAATGCTGAATAAACCCACAGGCTATGTGTCGACCGTCTCCGACCAGTTCGACCGCCCCACCGTTTTAGACCTTGTAGGGACAGATATAAAATCAAGAATTTTTCCGGTCGGCAGGCTTGATTATGATACATCGGGGTTACTTTTATTAACCAACGACGGTGACTTTACCTATAAAGTAACCCACCCGAAATTTGAGCTTGAAAAGACATATATCGCACTTCTAAAGGGCGGAATCACTATTTCAGGATTAAATAAATTAAGGCGAGGAGTGAAGATTGACGACTATACCACTTCTCCGGCAAGAGTTGAGATAATTGATGCAAAAGACGGCTATACCAAAGTCAAAATCACAATCCACGAAGGGAAAAACCGACAGGTAAGAAAGATGTTTTCATCGGTTGGAAGTAACGTCGTGGAGCTTGAGCGAATCAGCATCGGAACAGTCGAACTTGGGAACTTACCCCTCGGTCATTGGCGACACTTAACAAGCCACGAGATAAGTTATTTAACAAGATAAAAAAGAGAAGTTTTAAAACTTCTCTTTTTATCTTACACGCCCATAAAGATTTTTACGGCATTGCTAAAATAACAATACCCCCAATAATATTTACCACAGTCAACATTTTTACCCAAGTTGCTTTATTACTATGGTTTTTTCCATTGCGAAGAACAAGAAACAGTGATATTCCAATAGATGCTATGAGTAATATAATCATAAGCATTTTAACCTCTTCAGGAATATATGTCACCTTCTCAAAACCCGACGGTTTCCAGCTATCACTTCTATCAACAAATTCTATATCCTCTTCAAAACTTGTTAACCCTATAATCGCCTCTATCGGTAAGGTTAAAAGAGAAATTATAAGGGCATACAAATCGAAGGATCTTTGCTTTTCCTTTATTTTCATCTGTTCTACATCTACAGGACTCTGGTTTGTGTCACAAACTCTTTCATTTAACTTAAACCTTTTTATTTTCCTAATATTTACAGACTGTATAACGATTTCACCCACTGACAACAAAATCCACACTATGTATATGGTCGATTCCATTCCTATTTGTCCGCCGGACGTAGAATCAAGTACAAACATAGCAATCCACAAAAGCAACAAAATTACCAAAATGAATATGTCTAAAATAAGTCCTGTTATCGCCCGCCTTTTTATCGCTTTTATTTCATTAATTGTAAGTTCGTTTAAGTGCCTTGCCTGAATAGTTGAAAATATACACAAAGCGAAACTGATTATCCTCGCAACGACCGTAACAACTGCTATTATTACAAAAATACCAAATATAAATCGTAGTTCTTCAAGCATTCTTCCACCTCCTCCCATTAAAAAAAGCGTACAACCGAAATTGTACGCCGAAAAACACACAACTCTGGTTGTCGCCAAACAAACTGTAATTTACATAGAACAAGTATGCAAAATAGAGCGTGTATTTTTACCTGAGGTTCTTAAAACACACACTTGTTCTATATTGTAAATTTTTAGTTTATTTGGCATACTTATTATAACACATATATTGTTATTTTTCAAGACAAAAAAACTTGAGCTTTCGCTCAAGTTTTTCATTTCTTATCTTATTGTCTTATTGGCAACTTCTTCTGTGATCTTTTTAATAAATTCTTCAACCTTCATGCTACCGATGTCACCGTCGCGGCGGTCACGGATTGATATAACTCCGTTTTCGATATCCTTATCGCCCACCAATACCATATAAGGCACCTTTTCAAGTTGTGCTTCTCTAATCTTATAGCCAATCTTTTCTGAGCGGTCATCAACCTCAACTCTTAAAATTCCGTTCTTTTCAAGTTCTTTCTTAACTTCATAGATATAGTCTAAGTGTCTGTCGGCAATCGGAAGAAGTTTTACCTGGACAGGTGCAAGCCATACAGGGAACGCTCCCGCATACTTTTCAATCAAAAGTGCCAGAGTTCTTTCATAGCAACCGATACTGGTTCTGTGGATAATATATGGATTTTTCTTTGTTCCGTCTTTATCAACATATTCCATACCGAACTTTTCTGCCAACAGTTGGTCAATCTGGATTGTAATCAAGGTATCTTCCTTGCCGTGAACATTCTTAATCTGGATATCAAGCTTTGGTCCGTAGAATGCCGCATCGCCGATACCGATTGTATATGGAATCTCAAGGTTATCAAGAATCTTTTTCATAATACCCTGTGCTTCTGCCCACTGTTCGTCGGTACCAATATACTTATCTCTGTTATCAGGATCCCACTGTGAGAAGCAGTATAACACGTCTTCATAAAGTCCCAATGTCTTTAGCATATAGTTTGCAAGCTCTAAACAGCTCTTAAATTCGTCTTCCAACTGCTCAGGAGTACACATTAAGTGTCCCTCAGAGATTGTAAACTGTCTTACACGGATGAGTCCGTGCATTTCGCCCGACGCCTCGTTTCTGAAAAGTGTTGAGGTTTCGTTTAGTCGCATTGGCAAATCTCTATAAGAACGGCCTCTGTTTAAAAATGCCTGATACTGGAACGGACAGGTCATTGGACGAAGTGCAAACACTTCCTTATCAACTTCTTCATCACCCAACACAAACATACCGTCCTGATAGTGGTCCCAGTGGCCCGAAACCTTATATAGGTCGCTCTTTGCCATAAGCGGAGTTTTTGTTAGTTGCCAGCCTCTTTTTTGCTCTTCATCTTCAACAAATCTTTGAAGAAGTTGGATTATTCTTGCACCCTTTGGAAGCAAAATTGGAAGTCCCTGACCGATGATTTCTGATGTTGTGAAAAGTTCTAATTCTCTTCCCAACTTATTATGGTCACGTTTTTTTGCTTCTTCTAATTGTGTTAGATGAGCCTCTAATTCATCTTTTGACGCAAAGGCTGTGCCGTAGATTCTTTGAAGCATCTTATTATTTTCGTTACCTCTCCAGTATGCACCTGTAGCGCTCAATAGCTTATATGCCTTTACCTTGCTTGTGTAGTTAATGTGAGGACCGGCACAAAGGTCGGTGAACTCGCCTTGCTTATAAAATGAAATTACCTCGCCTTCGGGAAGTTCGTTTATTAGCTCTTGCTTATATGGTTCGTCCTTCATAAGCTCCAAAGCCTCTGCTTTGGGGAGTTCAAATCTTTCGATTTTTAGGTTCTCCTTGGCGATTTTCTTCATTTCCTTTTCGATATTTTCCAAATCCTCAGGTGTGAAGGTATGCTCTGTATCGAAGTCATAGTAAAAGCCTGTGTCGATTGCAGGGCCGATTGCCAACTTCACCTCTGGGAATAGTCTTTTAACAGCCTGTGCCATAACGTGTGACGCAGAATGTCTCAAGGTTTGTAGTTCATTCATTTCGCTCATCTTTTATCTTCCTTTCCAAAAAAATAACACCTCTATCTCCCAAAAAATTGGGAAATAGGGGTGCAAAAATCACTTCTCGCACGGTTCCACCCTATTTACGGTTAATCCGTCACTTAATTAGTCTTTAACGCAAGATAGGCGGCAATGCTTAATTGGATAACCCGTTCAGCACGCGACTCCAAAGTGGTATTCACCTGTCCCCGATATAAAAAGGTGCTTCCAGCCACGACACCTTCTCTCTTTTTATACCCTCTGGGGTGGCTACTGTCTTTTTCATAGTCTTTAGAATATTATGCCACAACTTTTCAGCTTTGTCAAGTGTTTTTCAAATAAAATCTTACTTTAGCAAAGGCTCAATTACCTTTTGAAAGCTCTCTGCCATACAGAAGAATCCGAAATCGTTAGGGTGGGTTCCGTCTACTGTAAACATGTCCTTATCATGGCTTTTTAAAATTTCCTGACCGTTTATAAAATAGACATTTTCATCACCCGAATTTTTAGCATCCTCATAAGTTTTCTTTATAATTTCGATTCTTTTTGCCAATTCCTCTTCTGACCAGGAAAGCCCGATATATGATGCAAAAATTATAGGTAAATCCGGGTTTTTCTCCCTTACAATCTTATAAAATGCCTGGTGGGTTTTTTCTAAAAATCCAGGGCTTGGAGCGTTACAATCATAATCAAAAACAAAAACGCTCATAGGGATATCGGCAATATATTCAGCCAAAGCTTTTTCTGCCAACGCGCTTCCCGGGAAACCTAAATTCAAAAAGTCTGTATCTAATCTTTTTGATATCACCGCAGGATATGAGTTGCCGGGTCTTGATGCGAATCCGCCCGTTGTAATTGAACTACCGTAAAACACCACAGGCAAATCATACTTATACTTATTTCCCTTTTCTAATTTTGCATCTTCCTCGAGTCCTATATAGACATCACTCACGGCGTTATATAGCGGGAAATTGATTATGATATCACGCATCTTTTTGTCGCCAAATTCAATAATAGATTCATATCCCCCGTCTATTTCAAACTTTGCTCCGGCTTTGCCTGCGTCCGACACCTTTATACCGAATTTTGCCTTAAATTCACCATCAACATACATATCAAACCCACTGCTTGATGTAATCGGCATACAGTCTACAAGCCATAATGACGGCAAAACCGCTTTTAATATAACATACTCCGAATCAGTCTTAAAACGGACTCTTGCACCACTTGTCATATGGTTCATAATCTCAACATTTTTACTAGCCGTTCTTGCCACATCTTCCGGCATTCTTTTAAAATCGCCCTTTTCTTTGGGGTTATAAAGCCCGTAAATTTCAAAAGGTTCTTCTCTTACAGAATATAGCTTTATATCAGATTTGTTGACATCTGTAACTTTTACATTCTTATCAAGTTCATCAAGTCTCATAACGAATTTTTACTCCTCTAAACCGTAAAAATCTTTAAAATTATTATATAAAATATCCTCTAAAAGGTCTTCTTTTAAACCAAGCTTCATTAACCTATCAAGCTCAGCTTTATGGTCCCACATAGGAAAATCCGAGCCAAAGAAAATCTTTTTTCCACCAAAGGTATCGATGGCTTTTTTTACATTCTCACCATCAGAAAACCCCATGGTACTACTTGTGTCTACATATATGTTATCCAGTTTTAAACAGTCCCTTGCAATATCCCACTGACTCCAGCCTCCGCAATGTGCAGCAATAATTGGCATATTTTTAAATTTCTTCGCAACCTTTGCCACACGCTCAGGATGTGAAAAACCATGGCGATAGTCACCACTGTGGGTAATCACAAACATCCCCTTTTTCTCGAGCAAATCATATATGGGGTATAGCTTTTCGTCATCAAAGTTAAATTTCTGAAAATCAGGATGAAGCTTTATACCTTTTAAACCAAGTCCCGAAATTCTCTCGATTTCTTCCTCATAATCCTCAAAATCCCGGTGCATTGTGCCTAAGGGTATAAACTCCTTATGCTCTTTTGCCTCATCCAATATAAAATCATTTATGCTTTTTACTTGAGCCGGTATTGTTGCAGTTGAAAATACAAGGTATTTGGTAACTCCTGCCTCCTCCCCTGATTTTAAAAGCTCCTCCGGGCTTCCCATATGCCCCATCCGGATATGCTCATAAAAGTCAGATATCGCCTCTGTTGCCTTTTCGGCAATCTTTTTGGGGAATATATGTGAATGTGCGTCAATTATCTTCATTATCTCGCCTTCCTACGTTAAAATGTGCCATTTTAATCACTTTTTCTATTCTAAAATCAATATTTAAAAAATCTGTCTTCTCCCGCACCGCATCTTATTAAATAAACCGTTCTCTCCTTTTTATTCCAGATAACCGAATCCCACGCATCTTCGTTTACGGTATAATAGTCACGTGGTCCTGTAAATTTTCCAATCGGCTCCCAAAGTTGAGGAATATAGGCAGTCTGGCAGGTAACACCAACACAGGTGATTCCATCAAACTCCTCTAAAAAGTCGCTGTGGTCATCTCCTGCAAACCAGGCAACAAAAGATCCATCATTTTCCGAATAATCATAGACTTTACCATCAATATTTAAAGTGCCCTTATTATTAAACGCTTTTATAAGTTCAATAACCTTTCCATAGTTTCTTCCCTCTATGAGCAGGGGTTTGGCTCCGCCATTTCCTTTCAAAGGAGGAATATGAGAAAACATCATAACCGAATAGCCTTTGGGGACATCTAATGCCCCTGCCAACCAATCAATTTGTGGCTTTTTTATACTATACTCTTTTATAAATTCAAACTCTTCCTTATTATGGGTATAGCTTGTTGAACAAAGAAAAATCATTCGGAGTTCTTTCTCCGGATAATCCACATAAAAGTACGGCTTTTTTCCTTCTCTTTTTACGTTTTTATTTTCATTTATAAACGAAGTGTCTTCAAACCAATTTTCATCCAGGGCCATATCGGTTACAAGCTGACCCTTATATCGTTCATCACGATAACCGTCGTGATTCCCCTCTGCAATATAAAAAACACGGTTTTTCAGAGAATTTCTGTACCTTTCTATTTCTTCTTTAAATATCTTTCTCGACATTTTCTCGGGGATATTTCCGCACAAAACATCGCCCATGTGCACAAGACACTCAAATCCGATTTTATCGTCAACTGCCGAAATATTCTCTCTGGTATTATCACCGTTATCGCTAAGATGGGTATCAGTTACGAGTGCAAACACCATATCGCTACCCGGCTTTTTTTCTTCAATTGATTTTATGGTCTTTTTGATTTCTTCTTCAAAATAAGGTTTCACTTTTGACACTTTTATTTTCCCCCTTAGTCAACATAAACATTGCCAATAACACCGTAACCGGTACCGCCCTTTGGCGTAGTCTTTGGATAATCCGGGTTTATGGTCATCTTAATTTCCTTTGTCAGTTCTTCTCTGGTTTTAGCCTTACCGTCTTTATAGGTAATGTTTTTAAAATAAATATCATCAACATGGCAAATTGCATCGGGGTCAAAAGCCTCACCCCAATCATCAGGATTTTCCGAGCCGTTTTTCCACACAGCCGAAAGCGGGCCAACGCTTACAAACTTAATCCCCGATTCTTCCATATCCGACCTGTTTGCATGAACTCTTATATCTTCAAAGTGTAGATCTTTGCAGTTACAGCATATGTCAAACACACCGTTTACAGGCAGGTCGTGGAAGCCCTTTGACTTATTTTCATCAATATCAATATCAGAAAACCATACATTTTCAATATTTCCCACGGCACCCGAAACATCGTGATAGCCCTCTATTTCTGCATTGAAAATGTTTGGCTGACAGTAGATTTTAAAAGTATAGATTCCGGATAGCTTTTCTAAAATACTATTTTTTATGTCGCAGTCAACAAAGTCTTCGTCATACATCTTTCTACCCGGCAAAAGTCTCATTTCATTATTTGAAGACTTATTATCGTGAACATAAATATTCTCAATAGTTCCAAAGCTAAGGCTAGATGTATCCCAGTCCCAAGCATTCAGTGCAACCATATCATCGCCCATATCTTTTCCGTATAAATTACAGATTTCGCCAAAGCTTGCCGGCCCATTTACATGAACTCCGTCTCTACCGTAACCGATATATGTAAGGTTACTTATATGAAAATATTTGATATTTCCAAGCTGTACACCATAGTTAATGCCGCCGTTTTTAAACTCGGCGTTTCGGATTACAAGATTTTCAATATTTACAAATATCATAATCGAAAGGTCACCTTTTGACTCGGGGCCCGGGCCAATTTTTAAGCGTTTATCCTCACCGTCGCCTTCTTTCAAGCCGCCGTCCCATATACCGCCATCCACCGAGATATCGATATCAAAGTTTTCGTGTACCGCCGGCTTAAAATCGGCATTTGTGATATTTTCGTTTCTTATCATACAAGTTCTACCGTCCGGAATGTTTGAAATTTCCTGATAACGATCTAGTTTCAACCTGTAGCCCGACTTCATTATAATCGGTTTTTCAATATACATTCTTTCACATTTTTCTATCAAAACGCATTTATATTTATCAAGAGATGCCTGAATTGCATCGCCGTAGATTTTAAAGCCGTTTTTTTCATATATTAAATCTTCAAATTCGTCTATTCCATGCCAATCTATAGC
>JAZULN010000065.1:0-17202 GCA_045603125.1 Clostridia bacterium
CAGGGTTTCACAATTACAACAGAGGCTTGTACTCAGTATTATGAGGACGGCCGCAAAATCAACGACGAAATTCAGGCTCAGATTATGGAGTACATCGACAAGATGGAAGAAATCTGCGGCAAGAAGTTCGGTGACAAGGAGAATCCTCTCCTCGGATCAGTTCGGTCAGGTGCAAGGGCTTCAATGCCCGGTATGATGGGTACAATCCTCAACCTTGGTCTTAACGAACACGTTGTTGAAGCTATGGCTGCAAAGAGCGGTAATGCAAGATGGGCTTACGACTGTTACAGAAGATTCATTCAGATGTATTCAGACGTAGTTATGGAAGTTGGTAAGAAGTACTTTGAACAACTTATCGATGACATGAAGGAAAAGAAGGGTGTAACTCAGGACGTTGAGTTAACAGCTGAAGACTTAAAGGAATTAGCATATCAATTCAAGGCTGAATATAAGTCAAAGATTGGTGAAGAATTCCCACAAGATCCAAAAGAACAATTATTTGGTGCAATCAAGGCCGTTTTCCGTTCATGGGATAACCCAAGAGCAAACGTTTATAGAAGAGATAACGATATCCCTTATTCATGGGGTACAGCAGTAAACGTACAAATGATGGCATTCGGTAACATGGGTGATGACTGTGGTACTGGTGTTGCATTCACACGTGACCCGGCAACTGGTGAACCAGGTCTTATGGGTGAATTCCTTGTAAACGCACAAGGTGAAGACGTTGTTGCAGGTGTTCGTACTCCAATGCCAATCGCTGAAATGGCAGAAAAGTTCCCAGAAGCATTTGCTGAATTCAATAAGGTTTGTGCAATCCTTGAAAACCACTATAAGGATATGCAGGATATGGAATTTACCGTTGAACAAAATAAGCTTTATATGCTTCAAACAAGAAACGGTAAAAGAACTGCAAAAGCTGCTTTAAAGATCGCTTGTGACTTAGTTGCAGAAGGTCGTATCGACAAGAAGCAAGCAGTTGCTATGATCGACCCAAGAAACTTAGATACACTTTTACACCCACAATTCGACGCAAAGGCTCTAAAGGCTGCAACTCCTGCAGGTAAGGGTCTTGGTGCATCTCCTGGCGCTGCTTGCGGTAAGGTTGTATTTACAGCAGAAGACGCAGAAACATGGAATGCAAGAGGCGAAAAGGTTGTATTGGTTCGTTTGGAAACTTCTCCTGAAGATATCACAGGTATGAAGGCTTCTCAAGGTATCTTGACAGTTCGTGGTGGTATGACATCTCACGCAGCCGTTGTTGCTCGTGGTATGGGTACATGCTGTGTATCTGGTTGTGGCGAAATCAACATGGACGAAGAAAACAAGAAGTTCACACTTGCTGGTAAGACATATAATGAAGGTGACTATATCTCAATCGACGGTTCAACAGGTAACATCTACGACGGAATCATTCCTACAGTTGATGCTGAAATCGTTGGTGAATTCAAGACCATCATGGAATGGGCTGATGAATTCAGAACATTGAAGGTTAGAACAAACGCAGATACTCCGGCAGATGCTAAGAAGGCAAGAGAACTTGGTGCAGAAGGTATCGGTCTTTGCCGTACAGAGCACATGTTCTTCGAAGCTGAAAGAATTGCAGCATTCAGAGAAATGATCTGTGCAGATACAGTTGAAGAAAGAGAAGCAGCATTAGATAAGATTCTTCCATATCAACAAGGCGACTTCGAAGCTCTTTATGAAGCATTAGAAGGTAACCCTGTTACAATCCGTTTCTTGGATCCGCCTCTTCATGAGTTCGTTCCAACTGAAGAAGCTGATATCAAGGCTTTAGCTGCTGCTCAAGGTAAGAGTGTTGAAGATATTAAGGCTATCATCACAGGTCTTCACGAATTCAACCCAATGATGGGTCACCGTGGATGCCGTCTTGCAGTAACATACCCTGAAATTGCTAAGATGCAAACAAAGGCAGTTATCCGTGCTGCAATCAAGGTTCAAGCTGCTCACAGCGATTGGACAGTTAAGCCTGAAATCATGATTCCACTACCAGGCGAATTAAAGGAACTTAAGTTCGTTAAGGATATTGTAGTTGCTACTGCTGATGCTGAAATTGCAGCAGCCGGTGCAAAGATTGAATACGAAGTTGGTACAAAGATGGAAATCCCAAGAGCATGTCTAACAGCTGATGAAATCGCAAAAGAAGCTGACTTCTTCTGCTTCGGTACAAACGACTTGACTCAAATGACATACGGTTTCTCACGTGACGATGCAGGTAAGTTCTTGGATGCATACTATGACAAGAAGATCTTCGAAAACGACCCATTTGCAAAGCTCGACCAAACAGGTGTTGGTAAGTTAATGGAAATGGCAATCACATTAGGTAAGCCTGTAAACAACTCACTACACATCGGTATCTGTGGTGAGCACGGCGGTGACCCTGTGTCTGTAGAATTCTGTCATAAGATTGGACTTGATTATGTTTCATGTTCACCATTCAGAGTGCCGATTGCAAGACTAGCAGCTGCTCAAGCAAAGATTAAGGAAGATAAATAATCTTTAGAAAAATAAATATCATTTCGAGCCTTGTGAACTCCCGTTCACAAGGCTCATTTTTAGTATTATTACAAACCTATTTATTAAAAACATAATCAATTATGCTTGTATTCCTCACTTTTTTGCAGATATTACATATTTACATTTTTTTTATATTATGAGATAATTAAAATAACCTAAAATTAAGGGAGGAAAATTTTTATGAAAAAAATTATTTCAGCGTTGCTAAGCCTTTCAATGGCAGCATCTATGGCAGTAGGTTTATCAGGTTGTAAGTTATTTGATAAGCTAAAAGAAGGCGAAACACTAAGATGGATTGTGCTTGGTGAAAAACCGGCAGATTTTGATAAGGTTCTTGAAGAAATGAACAAGATTGTTGAGCCGGAATTGGGTATGAAAGTATCTGTTGAGTTCATTGATGCTGCATCTATGGGCGAAAAGATGAAGCTAAAGATGGCGGAAAAGGATACATACGATGTATGTTTCACAGGATACTGTAACCCATACCAAACCGCTGTTCAGATGAAGGGTCTTTATGATATTACAGATATGCTTGATAATATCAAAATGAAGGATGGCACAACCGTTAAGATGAGCGATGTTGTAGACCAATTCTATCTTGATTCTGCAAAGGTAGATGGTAAAATTTATGGTATTCCTAATGCTCAGGTAAACTCTAATCCAAGATGTTTTATGATTCTTGAATCAACTGCAAAGGCTGCAGGTATTGATGTTGAAGGTTGGAATAATGCTGCAGTGAATGCAACAGATTATGACAGCTATAAAGCATATTTGGAAAAAACAACCGAAGAGTTAACAAAGCTTTTAAAGGTAAAGGATAAGTTAGGCTTAAAGGGCATTGGTGGACCAAGCCCAAGAGCACCTATGATTTATGAAACTATTTCATCAGGTATTGCATTTAGAATTGATGGTTCAGAAGAACTTGTAAACGTATATGATACCCCTGAAATGAAGTTGGAATTTGAAACCATAAGAGATTGGTATAATAAAGGTATCATAAACAAAGATGCTGCGTCTAAGGGAGAAACTGTAGCAACAGTTGAAGAACAGAAAATGAGTGGCACATGGGAAGCTTCATGGAAGCCTGGTCAGGATGCTCAGGATATCGCAGTTTACGGCGAACCGATCAAATATGTATTTATGCAAGCACCATATATCAACAGAACTAATCCGCTTGCTACCATGCAATCAGTTGGTGCAAACTCAAAGCATCCGGAAGAAGCAGTTAAGTTCCTATATATGATAAACTCAAATCCTGAACTTTATAACTTGTTCTGCTGGGGTATAGAAGGCACACACTATACAAAGAATGAAGATGGAACAGTTAAATTTGCAGAAGGCTCAACTTATGGCGATATGTCAAGAAATGCATGGGCATATGGTAACCAATTTAATGGTTATGTTTTAGAGGGTCAACCTTTGGACGTTTGGGAAGAAACTAAAAAGATGAACGAAGATGCAATTAAATCACCGGCTCTTGGTTTTGTTCCTGACCTTTCTAATTTGACAACAGAAATTGCATCTGTTGCAAATGTTTTGGCTGAATATAAAGCAAGAAGAATGTGGGGAACAGACGACCCTGCAAACTGGTATGACCAAATGCTTGAAGACTTAAGAGTTGCAGGCATTGATAAAATCAAGGCAGAACTTCAAATACAATATAGTGCATTTTTGAAAAATAAATAAAGTTAAAAAACACTAAAAACCCCCATTTAAATGGTTGTTTTTCTTTTATAAAAGATAGAGGTATAACTTACCAATATCTTTTTTTTATATCTTATTGTATAATTTTATTTATAGAAGGTTTTAAGCGTTAATAAACCTGTATTCTGAAGGAGTGTGGTTCGTCTTTTTCTTGAATAGTCCTGAAAAATAGTGTTCATCGGAAAAG
Organism: Clostridia bacterium; assembly: GCA_045603125.1. GTDB lineage: Bacteria > Bacillota > Clostridia > UBA1381 > UBA1381 > CAKSFT01. Next base: position 4,430 of record JAZULN010000065.1, read on the forward strand.
CCGACGTGTAAGGCGATTTCCTTGATGCTGAGGGTTGTACTTTTTAGTAAAAGCTTTGCTTGTTCTATTCGTTGTTCTAAAAGATAATCGTAAGGAGTAATATCGTATGCATTTTTAAAGATTCTTGATGTTTGCGATTTACTTTTACATATATGTTTTGATAAAAGGTCGATAGAAATATTTTTGTCTATATTGGTATCTATATATTTTTTTAGTTTATAAGCGTCATGATTTATCTCGATCTGGTCACGCTCGGCCTTTAAAATAATATTGATAATTTCTATGAATAATGGGGTTACAAGTCGATTTATCTTATTACCTGACAAACCCTGTTCGTTACAAATATCAAGAATTTGTTTCATAACAGGATAACCATAGGCGTTTTTAAATATGAATTTATCGCCAATTCCGTAAAGACGCATAAGTTCACCGCATAGCGGACCGGATGCGTTAAACCATATTTTTTCGTAAGGGTCTTTGGGGTTTGCATAATACAAGTGATCGATGCCGGTTTGCAATATTACCATGTCACCTTCTGATACTAAATACTCAACATCATCTACTACCACATATCCACTGCCGGATATTATATATTCGCAACATAATTCTGTAGCATTGGTGCGCCTTATTAAATAATTCGGATTTTTATAAGTTATTCCTGCGAGTTTTATATTTAACGGGTGATTCTGCGATGGTGGAGACACCAAGGCTAAAAACTCTTTGCTTTGTATTTCGGCTAATAAATCGGCATCCAACACCCGTAATGAAAAATCTTTGTCCATGCGTGTATTCCTCACTTTTTTGCATATATTATCTATTGTATTAAGATAATTATAGCAGTATAATTAAAGTAAGTCAAGATGTATAAGGAGAAAATGTTATGAAGATTTATAAGACAGAACATCCTATGCCGCAATGGGAAAGACAAAGTTGGAGGAATTTAAACGGCGAATGGGAATTTGAATTTGATTTTGGAAAAAGTGCAAGAGAAAGAGAAGTATATAAAGAAGGAAAGCTCTCTAAAAAGATAAATGTGCCCTTTTGCCCTGAAAGCGAACTCTCAGGTATTGGATATAAAGATTTTATTTTATCTGTCTGCTATAGAAAGGTAATAACACTTACCAAGGCTGAAACCGAGAAAAACGTATTTCTTCACTTTGGTGCAGTGGATTATGAAAGTTTTATATACATAAACGGCGTTCAGGCAGGACATCACATTGGTGGTTTTAGTTCTTTTTCGGTTGATATAACAAACTATGTAAAAGAAGGCGAAAATACAATATTTGTAATCGCTGAGGATGATGTAAGATGCGGAAAACAGGCTGCAGGAAAACAGAGTACAAAATATGCCTCAGAAAGTGCATGGTACACAAGAACTACAGGAATATGGCAAACCGTATGGCTTGAGTTTACAGAAAAAAACTACATAAAGAATGCAAAATATTTCACCGACATTGATAATGGTATTTTAACAATCCAGGGTGAGGTTGAAGGTTCGGGAAAACTTTTAGCGGAGGCTACTTTTGATTCCAAGTTTATGGGAAGAGCGGAAGCAAATATTTTTAATAACACCTTTAATATTCAGATAAAACTCAACGAACTGCATTTGTGGGAATTGGGAAAAGGTGACTTATATAATCTTGAATTGACTTTTTGTAATGACCGTGTAAACAGTTATTTTGGAATGAGAAGTGTAGCACTAAAAAATAAGAAATTTTATTTAAATAACAAATGTGTATTCCAAAGAACTGTTTTAGACCAGGGTTTTTATCCTGACGGATTATATACTGCTAAGAGTGATGACGACTTAATAAACGATATAAAGATTTCAATGGATTTAGGATTTAACGGTGCAAGACTCCACCAGAAGATATTTGAGCCGAGATTTTTATATCATTGTGACCGCTTAGGTTATATGGTTTGGGGAGAACACGGAAACTGGGGAGTTAATTATGAAAATGCAGTAGCTTTCGAAAACTTCACAAACGAATGGATAGATACATTAGAACGCGATTTTAACCATCCGTCAATAATTGGTTGGTGTCCTTTGAACGAGACATGGGGATATGCAGAAAAGAATTCGGAACACAGATTTGTTGAAACCATTTATCAAATTACCAAAAAACTTGATAAAACTCGTTTAGTAATTGATGTTAGCGGAAATTTCCATTGTGATAATATTGATATCTTCGATGTTCATGATTATGAGCAAGATGTTGAAAAATTCCGTGAATATTATTCAAAAATTGGCGAAGGAATTTTACTTGACCAGATAGAGAGACAAGACAAGGGACTTACTCAGAACTTTAAAGGTGAAGCTGTGTTTGTAAGTGAATATGGTGGAATTGGCTGGAAGGTTAATGATGCCGAAAATGGCTGGGGATATGGAAATAACCCCAAAACCGAAGACGAATTCTATGCAAGATACAAAGGTCTTACCGATACACTACTGGATAATCCTTATGTTATGGGCTTTTGTTATACTCAACTTTATGATATTGAGCAAGAAATAAACGGAATTTATACATTTGACAGAAAACCTAAGTTTGACGTTGAAAAGATAAGAGAAATCAATTTAAGAAAAGCAAAAATTGAAGAGCTATCCGAAAAGGAAGATGTGGCTTGCTACTGTTATCCTTTGATTAAGGTAAGTAAGTAAAACATCTGATGTTTATTGAAATTTGCGGAGGGGAACTATGAAAAAATTTATTTCGTTAATGTTAGCTGTAACTATGCTATCGACTGTTAGTTTTGTTAACATTTCAAAGGCGGAAGAATCTCAAAATACAATTTATGTTTCTGAAAATACAGGTAATGACTATTATGATGGTAGCGAAAACAAGCCTTTAAAAACCATTGAAGCTGCAAAATTAAAAGCAAGAGAATTAGAAGGCAATGTTACCATTGAGATTATGGGCGGAGAATATGTATTTACATCACCTTTGGAACTCTCAGATGAAGATTCCAATGTCACATATAAGGCATATTCAAATGAGAAACCTGTATTTAAGGGTTCATTATCAATTCCCACAGAAAAAGTAAATATTGTTACCGACACCGAAATTTTAGATAAGTTAAATGAAAACGTAAAGGAGAACGTTTACGTAATAGACCTTGGAGAATGTGGATTAACCGGAAGAGATATTGTAAACGGCAGTTTAGCAAATAATCAATACGGTATAAGTGCATATAAAAGCAATTTTAATACATTTTATATAGATGGCACTCCTATGGAAGTTGCACAGTGGCCAAATGGTAGAGATTATGCCCAACATTTAGGGAAAAATGATGACACATCAATAATTTATGATGGCAATTACCCCGACAGATGGGCAGGTGCAAATGATTGGTGGGTAGGACTCTGGATTCCTTACGATTATGCTTATTATTCTTTTGGCGGAGTAGGAATTGATAAAGATAATAACATATTAAAATATATAGCTAATCCTGCTGAAACATTTGATGCTTCTACTTACTCAAAAAGATGGAAAGCTTATAATTTAATAGAAGAGTTAGATGTTGCCGGTGAATACTTTATTGACCGCACAAATATGAAGTTATATTTTTATCCGGGTGAGACGATTACTAATCAAGAATTTGAAATTGACGTAAATCTTGAAAAAATTATTTCCATTGAAAATGCTTCTAATATAACCTTTGAAGGCATTGAATTCTCAAACACCAACGGTAGTGCTATTAAAGCAGTTGATGTAGAAAATGTTGATGTTACAAATTGTACCTTTAAGAATATAGGGTATAATGCGCTATATTTTACAGGTTCCGAGAAGGCAACTACAGGTTGTTACAAAAACGGCGAGTTGTGGTGGCAATATCAACAGAAGAATGGTTCTTATGATGTAGATATTAAAGGTAATATTTTCAATAACATAGGATGTTCTGCTATAAAAATGGGTGGAGCCGGGGATATTGATACCCTGACATCTTCAAGAAACTACATAGAAAACAATATTATATATAATGCAGGTTTTAAATCTGTAATACACGCCCTTGATATTGGTGGTTGCGGAGTTACAATCAGACATAACAATATTTCAAGATTGGCAACCGGTGCTATCACAATGCTTGGTAACAATCACCTAGTTGAATATAACGAAATATACGATGCTATTACAGAAGCAGTTGATGCAGGTGTAATATATCAAGGCGGTAGTGATTTTTTCAGAGGTACTGTTGTTCAGTATAACTATATCCATGACATAAAAAAAGACAACAACAAAACTTACGAGGGATTAGGAAATGGTCTTTGCGGTATTTACTGGGACGAAGGTCAACAGGGAATGACTTCCAATAACAATATTTTGGTAAATATTCCTATTGCCTTTAACTCAAATTATGCAGGAAACTTCTCACATAAATATAACATCACGGTTGATTGTGGAAGTAAATGGAATTTGTATGACGGTGCTCTAAGAAAAGTGGGAACTGTAACCGGAGGTTATGCGGGTACACTTGCAGAAATTGCTGAGATGATTACCAACAAAGAACGTTATTATGAAGAGTATCCCGATTTGGAAGAATACTTAACCAAGGGCACTAACCCTAAAAAGTGGACAAAAATAGAGAAGAATTTATCGGTAAATTCTAGTAACTCAAACGTAGAGTCGCAAGATTACTATTATGCATTATTTAATAAAACCATTACCAATAACAAGGATACTGCTGATAAGTCTATCTTTGTAAATTCTTCAATTCAAGACTATAGACTTTTAAAATCATCGGCTATTTCTCAAGAGATACCGGAACTCATTAACGAAGATTTTAATATTGATTTAATAGGTATCCAGACCGATTCGTCTTTTGGTGGTGTCAATTCGGAATTTGATGTGATATATCCTAAAAATAACGAAGTTATTGAATATGGCGATGAATATACCTTTGTGTGGGAGCCTTCACTTGGTGCAAATCAATATAAGATTACTGTTGCAAAGGATAAAGACTTTACACAAGTTGTATTTTCAAAGGAAACCGTTCAGACACAGGCGACTGTTACAGGACTTTCAGACAATACAGTATATTATTGGAAAGTCCAAGCGAAAAACATTTCAAGAGAACTATCAGGCGAGTGGCAAACAAAAGACGCACCTGTAAAATTTGCAGTTGGCGGACTTTATAATGACTCCGTGGCACAGAATATTCCTGAGAATATGATTTTAGTGGCAGCTGACTGTGAAAGCTTTGATGCGGAAACAAACGGCGATATGACGATTATCGGCTATAACTTTAAATGGTCTATAAATACAGGCTACAAAAATTATGGTTATCAATATATGGCAACAGAATCAGACCCGGTAACATGGTATAAGGTAGGACCTCTCGGAAAAGGAAAAAGTACCATAGACTATGAAGGTATTGAAGTGGGCAAAAACTATGTTGTATCAGCTTGGGTAAAAGATGTTCGTGAAACAGAAGATGTTGAACGTACAGAATTTTCAGTGTCTATGAAATATGATCTTCCAGCAGGTGGAGATAAAAACATATTTACCAAAGAGTACCCCGAAGGCTCACCAATGGAGTTAACAGATTCGTGGCAGCAATTTGCAGGCACAATAAAAATACCTGAAGAGTATGGGTCATTCAGAATGTTGGAGTTTGGTGTGCCTACAACTAACGAATTTATTATTGGTCAAGGGTTTAGAGTCGATGAATTATATTTTGCAGAGGAATCACCATACGAGATAACACTCAAGACCGATAATAATAAAATTATGTCCGGTTCGGAGATAGAAGTAAACGCCAGTCTTTTAAACCAAGTCGGTAAAAAGGGAAACTTGAATCAGGAATTTGATTGGTTTGTAACCGATTTAGACAGAAAAGAGATTATAAATGGTTTCCAAATATTCGAAACAAGCAAGGGTGTTAAGGTTTCCGCACCAATAACCGTAGAATCGGGAAAATATGTTTTGATTGCCAAGTCAAATGACATTTTAAAGGGAATAGAAATTGAAGTATATAACGATTTTAGCGATAAAATAGGTGCTAAACCAGATAATTTTATTACAGCAGATCCTGATTGTAGTAATTCGGACGCATTTAACAAAGAATACACCGCAATAGGCTGGAACTTTACTGCTGATACAATCGAAGATGGCTATAGCGGTAAAGCATATAGATTCATGGCAAACACAACAGTTGATGATGCACTATCCTACAAAGTAGGACCTGTTGGTAAAGGTTTGAAACATATGAGTGGAGATTTTGAAGCAGGCAAAAATTATGTTGTATCTGCATGGGCAAAAGATGTGAGTAAAGAAGGCATGGATCCTATAGAATTTAGTACAGCAGTGATGGATGTGAATGATAGGTGGATCAATATATGGAGTGGTTCTAAAATTACATTAACAGACGAGTGGCAACAATATGCAGATATCTTTACTGCTCCGTCAAATTATACCTCACTTAGATTTTTACAGTTTGGTGCGGTAAAAACAAACACATATACAGTGGGTCAGGGCTTTATGATAGATGAAATATATGTTGCAGAGGAAATACCATACGAAATAAAACTCGAGACCGATAATAATAAAATTATGTTCGGTTCTGAGATAAAAGTAAATGCTAGTCTTTTAAACCAAGTCGGTAAAAAGGGATGCTTAAATCAGGAATTTGAATGGTTTGTAACCGATGCGGATAGAAAACAGGTTATAAATGATTTCCAAATAACCGAAACAACCGATGGTGTTAAGGTTTCAGCACCATTAACCGTAGAATCGGGAAAATATGTTTTGATTGCTAAGTCAAATGACCTTTTAAAAGGAATGGAAATTGAAGTATACAACGATTTTAGCGATAAATCCGTTGCCAAACCGGAAAATCTTATTATAAAAGGTGCAGGATTGGAAAATAATGAAGCATGGAGTTCAAGTAATGGTTGGTACGATTGGAGTGCGTGGCAGTATGCCGGTAATGACTATGGTAAGGTTGGTCAGGCAATTGTAATAACAGCATCGGGCAATGCCTCGACTATTGTACAATCTTATGGAATAGCACCTGTGCAAATGAGGGCTGACTTTGGCAATTTCGAGCAAAACTTTGAAGTAGGAAAGAACTATATAATTAGTGTTTGGACAAAAGATATTAAGACAAGTGAAGATGTACCATATACACAATTTGCAACCTTGCTTAGATATGCGAACACATCGGGAACAAATTCAAGTATATTAACAGAGACTGCGACATTATCAAGTGATTGGACACAATATTCAGATACAATTACAATACCTGAAGATTTCCAATCGGCAGATGCAATAAGAATAGGTTCACCTGAAGTGCAACCGGCAGAAGGTCAAGGCTTTATGATAGATGAAATATATGTTGCAGAAGAAGTTGCCTATGACATTGTTTTGACTGGGGACACAAAAATTATTAAGGGCGAAACCATTGAAATTCAGGCAGAAGTTGTAAACCAGGTAGGTAAAAAGGGTAAACTTTCGCAAGAGTGCAAATGGGTTATAACCGATTTGGAAAGAAACCCCGTAGTTGAAGGGTTTGATATTCAAGAAACTGAAAATGGAGTTTCAATTTCTCTTAATAAAAATGTAAAGACCGGTAAATATTTGTTAGTTGCAATGGCCGGGGATATCAGGAAGAGTATTGAGATTGATGTTTTATCAGATTTTAATGATACCAAAACTCCGGCGATGCCTGAAAATAAAATTCCGGATGACAGAGCCGGCTTGGAATCAAACGATTCATGGGGCGGCGGAAATGGATATTATGCCGATAAATGGGATTATGACGGGGAATTTGCCGGCAAGAAGGGACAGTCCATAAGGTTTACAGCAAAGGATACGGGTGGCACATATGTTTCGTCAATGGGCATAGCACCATTCCAGATGATGGTTTCAAGCGGAAGTATGTATCAGAATTTTGAAAAGGATAAAGATTACGTTATTAGTATATGGGTAAAGGATTCAAAGGCAAGCATAGATACGCCATATACAAAATTCTCTACTTTATTTAGATATACAAATCAAAATGAAGCAGGTCAGAACATCTTTACTAAAGAGATTGAACTGACCAACCAATGGCAACAATATTCGGATACGATTACTTTGTCATCCGATTTCCGAGAAGCATTGGCTTTAAGAATAGGGTCAAGGGAAGAAAATCCGGTGTCGGGTCAGAGTTTTATGGTAGACGAATTATATGTTGCAGAAGAAATTCCATATAGCATGAACATTAAAGGCAATGGTACAATTTTTGCAGGTGAGAGTGCAACCTTTGAGGCATCTATAAGAAATCAGGTTGGAGCTGAAGGAAACTTAAAACAAGATTTTTCGTGGTATGCGTTAGACTTAAATAGAGAAACTTTTGTCGATGGAATTACCATTACTGAAAATCAGGATGGCACGGTTAAAGTTTTAGCTGATAGCACAGTTTCGTCGGGTGACTATACAATAGTTGCCGTTGCGGATGAATATAATTTTGTAAAAGGATTTGTTGTAACTATAAACAAAAAGCCTGAGGCTATATCTACCTTGAATTTTGAGAGAACCGGTAATGATGTTAATCTTGTAGCCAGTGTGGAAAATGCTGAGGCAGAAGAAATCTTATTCGTTATCGCAGAATTTAACGGAACCACATTAGAAAAGGTAACAAGTGTTACAAAAGGTAAAAGTGATGCAAATTGCGACCTTACCTTAAAAGGGGTAAAAACGGGAAATACAATAAAAGCATTTATATGGAATATGGGGACACTAATTCCTATTGACAACTCTAAGAATTTCAATATGAATTATTTGGTGGAATAGTTCATATGCTGCATCAACAAAAAGGAGGAAATAATATGAAAAAAATAATATCATTTGCACTATCTGTAGCATTGGCATTAAACGTGTTTGGAACGATAGCAAGTGCTGAGGAGAACACTCCGGAACAAGCATCGACACCTTTATATGCAGACTATGTTAAGTCTGATACCATGCCTGCAAATATGATTACAGCTGACCCTGGTTGTTCTGACTGGGATGCTATTAACAATAAATATCTTACACGTTTGAGCTGGAATTTTCATTTTGACGCAATCACAGGCGGTTATAATGGTAATACATATAGATTTATAGTAGACCCAAGATATGGTTCTGAAAAAGCCTACAAAGTAAACCCTGTTGGTAAGACTCTGAATCATATGAGTGGAGATTTTGAAAAAGGAAAAAATTATATCATCTCTGCATGGGTAAAAGATGCAAGAACTAAAGATACAGTGCCATATTCTGAATTTTCAGTAGCAGTAATGAATGCTGGTTGGACAAATGTTTTTAGTGGTTCTAAAATGACCCTATCTAATGAATGGCAACAATATATAGATATCTTTAGCACTCCATCAAATTATACGTCCCTTAAATATTTACAGTTTGGTGTGCCTTCTGAAAACACATTCTATGATGGTCAAGGCTTTTTAATGGATGAAATATATGTTTCAGAGGAAGTTCCTTTTGATATTTCAGTAAAAGCTGCAAAAACAGATGTTGAGCAAGGAGGGACACAAAACTTTACAGCAGAAATGCTGAACCAAGTTGGTGTTAAGGGTAAAGTTAACCAAGGCGTTAAATGGTATGTTGTAAATTTGGATAGAACTGAAAAAATTACAACAGGATTCGAGTTTAGCGCAAATGCTGCCGATACCACTTTGACTGTTGGAAAAGATGTGCCTTTGGGAAAATATATCGTAATGGCAGAGTCTACACTTGACCAAAAGTTCAAAAAGGGCGTTGAAATTGAAGTAAAAAGAAAAACTTTAGTTGATAACGGCACAATCTTAGTAGAATCAGATAAGCCAGGAAAGGAAAGCTTTAACGCTTTTGATAAATTTACTCTAACCGCATCAGGTGTGTCGGTTGGAGATGTTACATGGTATGCCCTAAAGGAAAACAGACAAGACTTTGAAGATAAGATTAAAGTTACACCTATAGAAAATTCTCTAAAGGCAAACGTTGAATTTTTAGATGGTATCGAAAATGGTACATACTATGTAATTGCAGAACAAAAGTCAAACGACACTGTAAGAACTGGTTTTAAAGTAGTGGTTGATAACTCGACTGCCATTGATAGTATTATTACTGATTTTAATTCGGGAAGTTTTACAGAGTGGGAATCAGATTTTGAACGCTATGTAATTTTGCTTGGTGAGGATAGCGAGGTCTATAAAAAAGCTGATAAAGCAGAAATTTTAAAACTTATTGTAGAACAGGCGAAAGTTGAAAAGTTTACCAAGGAAAATATAAACAATTTATTTAAAGGAATTTTAATATTATCTCTTTATAATAAGAACGATAAAAATGTAGTTTTAAATGATGAAAATGGTGATTTTAATTTTGAAACTGAGTTAGGCTTAACTGAAATTGGCGGAATTTACGAATTATATAAAAATCTAATTACCAAAGAAGGTAAGGATAAAGTACTTGCCGAATTGGTAGGTAAAAATATAACTTCAGTTAAGGAATTTAAGGAAATTTTAGCCGAAAAAGCTTTTTATGCTGCAATTGCTTACCCAAATGTATATGGCGTTCAATACCTAAAAGACGTTTTAACAATGGAAAACCTAACCGCTTTGGGAATTGACGAGGGTAAATATTTTGATACCGATTTAAGATCAGGCTATCATAAGGAAATTGCAAGAAAAGAGCTAACCAAAGCTCAATTAGAAGCAATATTGGCAAGAGATATTAAGGGCGAGCCTGAAGATGAATATGAAAAGCCATCGGGAGAAGATACAGAGTTTGAGTTCCCGCAAGACTTTAATCCGGAAATCGGAGACAACGTTAAGACATTTAAAGATGTTCCAGAATCCCACTGGGCATATGCAGATATTTATTTTCTTACAGAAATTGGTGCAATTTCGGGTGTTAGTGCCGATTACTTTGCACCTGACCAGCTTATAACAAGAGAAGCGGCTGCAAAAATCATAACTAAGGCATTTAACCTTAAAATGAAAGACGAAAGCAAGAGTTTTTCTGACGTTGATGTAAATGCATGGTATGCAGAAAGCATTAAAATTGCTGCATCAAATGGAGTTGTAAATGGTATATCAGATGATAAGTTTGGCGTTGGTATGCCTGTAACCCGTCAGGATTTATGTGTAATGATAGTTCGTGCTATAAATACCGATATGGCAGAACTAGACGCTGTAACCTTTGAAGATAGCGATCTGATTTCGGAATATGCAAAAAAAGCGGTTTCTTATTTAAATATGCTTTCTGTTGTAAACGGATATGATGATAATACTTTCCGTCCTAAAGGGTATTGTAAGAGAGCAGAGATTGCTAAGATGGTATCAAAGGTTATAAATATCATGGAAAACGAATCAGGAGACGGTAAAGTCGAATATTCAAAAGCCGAAGAATTACTGTTCGGTTTAGGTGCTGTTGATGTTGAAAAATATTCAAAAAACACAAAAGTTTTAAGAGCAGAGCTAGCAGAATTTATCTATGATATTTGTATAAGAAAAGAATATGATTTAGACGAAGAGTGGAAAAATAACACAAAAAATGACCCTACTCCAAGACCGATGAGAGAGAAATTTTCTGATGTGGATGAATCTCACGAACATTATTTAGAGATTTATGAAGTTGTAGGAAATGGTTATATGGATGGAATATCCACTACAATTTTTGCCCCGGATATTCAGGTCAATTTAATATATGTTGTAAGAACAGCTCTTGATATTATGGGCTACGAAAAAATTGCCCAGTCTTTTGGCGGAACCGACGAAGCATATTTTGAGCTTGCAAATAGTCTTGGAATGCTCGATGGAGTATATGGTGACATGAAGTCTCCAGCTGATTATAAAGACGTTGTAAAGGTATTTGCTAACGTATTAGAAATTGGTGTTAATAAAATCGCTGAAATAAAGGGTAAAACTGTTGTTTTAAAATCTGATAGTGCAAAAACCTTCATGACAGAGGTCTTAAAGATTGACTATGTTGAAGGAATTATGACCGAAAACGGCATCACATCATTATCAGGAAAGAACACTGTTTCAAGAGATGAAATAAAGGTTGCAGGCACAAAAATAAAGGTGCCGGAAAAATTAAACCATTTTAAAGATTATATCGGAAAAAATGTACGGGTATATTATGATTGCTCGGTTGATGGTGTGAAAACATTGGTATTTTTAGCAGAAAATAACCTAAACCCAATCTACCAATTTGATTTAGATGACTTTATAACACTAAATGACAATAAACTTACATATGAGGTAGAGGGTAGAGATAAAACAATAGCTATCAACGAAAATGTGCAAATGATACTAAACGGTGTATTGAAGGATTCCTTTGATGAGAGTATTTTTAAAGCACAAAATGGTGATGTTACGGTTCTTACAGTTTACGACAAGAACGATTATATCATAGTAAATTCATATAAGGATTTTTATGTAACAAAGATAAGCGCAGAATCGGAAAAACTTTATAATTCAACAAACTATAAGACCAATACCGAACTTACAATGCTAAACCTTAAAAAGGGCGATGTATATGAAGAGGTATACATTTATGATGCAGAGGGAAATAGAGCTGCATTTTCAGATATTCCGCTAAACAGTGTTTTGGCTGTAAAAGCAGATGATGTAAATAAGATTATTACTGTTATAATTTATAGTGAGGGATATCAAAATGTTAAGGTTACATCTCAAAATGGTGATGAGATAACAGTAGTTCAAGAAGGCGAAGTGCAAAAAGAATTTGAATTTAAAGTTGGTGATAGCCTTAGAAATTCAACCATCAATCTGGAAGCCGGAGAAAAATATAACTTAT
>JAZULN010000066.1:0-3422 GCA_045603125.1 Clostridia bacterium
TCTTACTTGTTTTGCTTGCGTTGACAGATGCCCAAGAGGTGTTGAGCCGGCAAAGGTAGTTGAGGCAGTTCGCTTAAAGGCGGTAAGAGTTCAGGGAAATAACAGACTAAAAGCAGATATGATACCCCAAAAGTTAGATGAGGATACACCTCAGCAGCTTTTGGTCAGTGCATTTAGAAAATATACAAAGTAAGGAGGAGAAACTATGCAAAGAATAGGTGTTTTTGTTTGTTGGTGTGGAAGCAACATCGCAGGAACTGTCGATGTTGAGGCGGTATCTGAAGCGTTAAAAAAAGAACCCGGTGTAGTATTCTCCACCAACTACCAATATATGTGTTCACAGGCCGGACAAAATATGATTATCGATGCGGTAAAAGAACACAATTTAACAGGCATAGTTGTCTGTTCATGTTCACCTCGTATGCACGAGGCAACCTTCAGAAAGACCGCAGCGGCAGCGGGATTGAACCCTTATATGGTTGAAATCGCAAACATCCGTGAGCAATGTTCATGGGTTCATAAGGATATGGCTGTTGGCACTGAAAAGGCGATAATTTTAGGTCGTGCGGCAATTGCGAAGGTAAACTTAAATACACCGCTTACTCCCGGTGAATCACCTGTTACAAAAAGAGCGTTGGTAATCGGCGGCGGTATTGCGGGTATCCAGACTGCCCTTGATATTGCATATGCAGGGTTCCCGGTTGACATTGTTGAAAAAGAGCCGACAATCGGCGGTAAGATGGCACAACTTGATAAAACTTTCCCGACACTTGACTGTGCGGCTTGTATCTTAACTCCTAAGATGGTTGACGTTGCCCAAAACGATAAAATCAGAATTTTCTCATATAGCGAGGTAGAAGAGGTTTCAGGTTTTGTCGGCAATTTTGATGTAAAGATTAAGAAAAAGGCACGTTATGTTAAGGAAGATATCTGTACCGGATGCGGTGCATGTCTTGAAAAGTGTCCGATGAAGAAAGTTCCTAATGAATTTAACTTAGGCATGGATAACAGAAGTGCAATCTATATCCCATTTGCACAGGCAGTGCCGAAGGTTGCAACAATCGACCCGAATTCATGTAATATGTTAAAAAATGGCAAGTGCGGTGTTTGTTCTAAGTTCTGTGCTGCCGGGGCTATCGATTATACTCAAAAAGACGAGTATATTGAAGAAAAATACGGTGCTGTGGTTGTAGCAACAGGCTATAATCCAATCAGCATGGACAAATTCGACGAGTTTGCATATAACCAGTCAAAAGACGTTATTACATCTTTGGAATTTGAAAGATTAACTAATGCTGCAGGTCCGACAGCAGGTAAACTTCTTCGCCCGTCAGACCACGAGCACCCTCACACAATAGTTTTCGTACAGTGCGTGGGGTCAAGATGCTCGGCGTGTGCTGAAAAGGGCAAGGAATACTGCTCAAAGATTTGTTGTATGTATACTGCAAAACACGCAATGCTTGTTCGTGATAAATACCCTGATACCGAGGTTTATGTATTCTATATAGATGTCAGAACTCCGGGTAAGAACTTCGACGAATTCTATAGAAGAGCCGTTGAAGAGTATGGTGTAAAATATGTAAAGGGTATGGTTGGTAAGGTGTCACCGGAAGGAAATAAACTAAAGGTTCAGGCATCAGACCTATTAAATAATAAGCAACTCCATATAGATGCAGATCTTGTGGTGTTGGCGGCGGCAATCGAGCCTGATAAGTCGGCAAGACCGCTTGCTACAATGTTAACTGCTAGTATGGACACAAACGACTTCTTCACAGAAGCCCACCCAAAACTAAGACCGGTAGAAAGCCCGACTGCAGGTGTATTTTTATCAGGTGCCTGTCAGGGACCAAAGGATATTCCGGAAACTGTATCACAAGCGTCAGCAGCTGCTGCTAAGGTTATTGGCCTTCTAGCAAAAGATAAGCTAACAGGTAACCCTTGCATTGCACATTCTGATAAGCTTATGTGTAACGGTTGTTCTTCATGTGAGCGAGTTTGCCCATACGGTGCAATAACCTATCAGGACGAAGAGTTCCGTATGCCCGATAGAACCACAAAGGTAAGACGAGTTGCCGTTGTAAATCCGGCAGTATGTCAGGGTTGTGGTGCTTGTACTGTAGCGTGCCCATCGGGTGCGATGGATTTGAGAGGGTTCTCAAGTAATCAAATTATGGCGGAGGTAGATGCAATATGCAAGTAAAAGAATATAAGCCTTTAATAGTAGCATTTTGCTGTAACTGGTGTTCTTATGCCGGTGCAGACCTTGCCGGTAATAACCGCTTGAACTACCCGGCAGATGTAAAAATTATAAGAGTTCCCTGCTCATGTAGAGTAAACCCTATGTTTATTTTAAGAGCATTCCAAAAGGGTGCTGACGGTGTTATAATCTGCGGTTGCCACCCGGGTGACTGTCACTATACATCAGGTAACTATTTTACAAGACGTAGAATGGCAATGTTATTTTCAATGCTTGATTTTTTAGGTATTGAAAAGGAACGTACCCGTGTTGAATGGGTGTCGGCAGCAGAAGGTGCCAAGTTTGCACAGACTATGAATGATTTTGTGGAAACTGTTACAAGTCTTGGCGAAAATAAGAGATTGGAGGACCTAAGATGCAAAAGATAACTTGTGATATGTTAATTGATAAGGCAGTTTCTTTGCTATCAAACGGGACTGTTAAAAGTGTACTCGGCTGGAGAAAGGGCGAGTTTGACTATGATTTGACTCCATCTTTATTTGAAACCGAGGAAGATTTAAAGAATAATTTTTGCTATAGCGATTTTTCGGGTGCAAACTTTTCAAAGTACCTTGTAAAAATGACTAAAAATACTGAAGGGAAAGTTTTGGTATTTTTGAAGCCTTGCGACACATATAGCTTTAATCAGCTTTTAACCGAGCATAGATTCGACCGTGAAAAGGTATATGCGGTGGGAATCCCGTGCGAGGGTATGGTTGATATAAATAAGGTCAAGGAAATTACCGGTGAGGGTATTTCGAAAATTGATATCGACGGTGAAACTCTGGTTGTCACCACTTTATATGACGACGAAACTCAAAAAATCAATGCAAATGACGTGTTGCTCGAGCGTTGCCTTAACTGTAAGAGTAAAAAACACGTAGCCTACGATGAACTTTTAGGTGACGAGGGTGAAGTTATAGACTCCAATCGTTTTGACGAGGTTGAAAAGCTTGAAAAAATGACACCTGAAGAGAGATTTTTGTTCTGGCAGGGAGAACTTTCAAAGTGTATTCGCTGTAATGCCTGCCGTGACGTTTGTCCTGCCTGCACTTGTGAAAAGTGTGTGTTTGATAACCCTAATTCAGGAGTTGAAAATAAGGCGGCGGCAAACAGCTTTGAAGAAAAGATGTTTCATATAATAAGAGCATTCCACGTGGCGGGTCGTTGTACCGACTGCGGTGAG
>JAZULN010000067.1:0-12290 GCA_045603125.1 Clostridia bacterium
CACTTTAGTCAGACACCCGACGAAGCGGGGAATAATAGATTTACATATCTTGCCGAGTTGCTTGTGAAAATCGGTTATGATGTGGAAATTGCTACTACGGATTTTTCACATAAAAATAAAAAAACCAGAACTACCCCGAAAAAAATGCTGGATGAATTGTCATATAAATTTTCAATGCTTTCCGAACCGGGCTACAAAAAAAACGTAAGCTTAAAGCGATTTTACAGTCACTATGTTTTCGGGAAAAACTTAGAGAAATACTTAAATGGTTCTGAAAAACCCGATTTGGTGTATGTGGCGGTACCATCTTTGGATGCTGCAAAGGTTGCAGCAAAATATACTCAAAAAAACAATATTCCCTTTATAGTGGATATTCAGGATTTGTGGCCTGAAGCATTTCAGCTTGTATTTAATATTCCGGTAGTAAAGGATATAGTTTTTGCCCCGTTAAAAATCACTGCCGATAAGGTTTATAAAGCGGCAGACAGATTGGTGGCGGTGTCCGATACATATTTAAAGCGTGGAATGGCTGTAAATACGAAGGATAGTAAAGGTTTATGTATTTTCCTTGGTACAGACCTAACCGATTTTGATGAAATAAGAAATGCCTGCCCTGAAAAAAGCGATGATAAGTTTTCGGTGGCTTATGCCGGCACGCTTGGTCACAGCTATAATATTACAATAATCATTGATGCTCTTAAGATGCTTCAAGAAAAGGGCTATGAAGATATCGTATTTAATGTATTTGGAGATGGTCCTTTGATGGAGGATTTTAAGACCTATGCGGAGTCGCAAAAAGTGAATTGTATTTTCCACGGACGCCTCGACTATAAAGAAATGGTGTCAAAACTATGCAGATGTGATATTGCGGTAAATCCTATTTCAAAGGGTGCGGCACAAAGCATTATAAATAAACACGGAGATTATGCTGCGGCAGGACTTCCGGTTGTAAGCACTCAGGAATGCCCGGAATACAGGAATCTTTTGGATGAATATAACAGCGGAATAAATTGCGAGTGCGAAAATACCAAAGCAGTGGCAGAGGCTATAGAAAAATTGTATCTTTCTGAGGAACTCCGAAAGAAAATGGGAAATAATTCAAGAAGAATGGCGGAAGAAAGATTTGACAGGCGAAACACCAACAAAAAGATTGTAGCTTTGATAGAAGAACTTTTGGAGAGGTAAAATGGAAAAGAAAAAACTTTTAATAATGGCATCTTTGTTTTGGCCGCAAAAGAATGGCGGTGGACCGCCAATCAGCATAATGAACATCGTGGAGGCGATAAAAAAAGATTTCTCCATATATATTATTTCCAACAACCATGAGGTTGGAGATAAAGAGCCACTTGAAGGTGTGGTAAGCGGTTGGAATGAATTTGAATTTGGAAAGGTTTATTATGTGCCGTATGGTAAGCACGATGTAAAAACCATTCTGGGAATTATGGAGGAGGTTTCACCCGACATAATTTACCAAAACAGCTTTTTCAGCCATGACGATGTGTTTCCTCTTAGCATATATAAGAAAAAGCATAAAGAGGTTAAAGTTGTAGTCGCACCAAGAGGAGAATTTTATCCTGAACGCCTGAAAAAAGGGTATGCCAAAAAGAATATATATAAATGCCTTTTTAAATATACAGGCCGTTTAAAGGGTTTTTATTGGCAGGCAACAGGTGAGCAGGAATTAGGTTACATAAGAGATTTTATTGGTGTAAAAAGAGAAAGAATATACGATGTTAATAATATAACGATTGCCGACAGGGAAAGTAGCTATATAGAAAAAGAAGAAGGAGAATTAAAACTGGTATTTATAGCAAGAATTCATCCTATGAAAAATGTTCTTCTGGCAATTAAAATTTTAGAGAAGGTAAAAGCAAATGTCAGTTATGACATTTATGGCTCTATAGAAGATGCGGAGTATTGGGAAGAGTGTAAAAAACAGATAGAAAAATTACCTGAAAACATAAAGGTAACCTACTGCGGACAGGCTCCCCACGAAGAAGTATGCAGAATTATAGAAAAGCACCATGCATATTTTATGCCAACAATAGGCGAAAACTATGGACATTCTATTGTGGAGTCCTTTATGTCTAAAAGGCCTGTTATCATAAGCGATAAAACTCCGTGGCGAGAACTTGAAAAATATGGTGCAGGGTATGATGTTTCACTTAACGATTTGGATAAGTTCGTAGAGGCCATAGAGGAAATGGCGGCAACCGACAATGAAGAGTTTAAAAAACTATCCGACTCATCACGTGATTACATAGATAAGAAGCTAAACAATAAAGAAGTAATAGAAGGCTATAAAAGAATGCTTTCCTGATTTATCTGGAGGAAAAATGAAAAAGATAAAGTTAATATTCAGGGTTATTTTTAATGCCCTGCGTTTTCTGGGTAAAAGCTATTTTAAGGGAGTATTGCCGGTTTCTTCAGCAACCAAAATAGAGGCAGGAAATAACCTGAAGGTTGGTAAGGGATTCCGGACAAGAAACAATGTTGAGATAAATGTACGCACCGGTGCATGTCTGGAGCTTGGCGACAATGTGTTTATTAATTCAAATTCCCTGATAACCTGCAGAAAACACATCAAAATTGGAGACAACACCATTATCGGACCCAATGTGTGTATATTTGATAACGACCATAAAATTGAAGACGGACGGGTTTTACAAAATGATTATGATTGTGATGAGGTTATAATCGGAAATAATGTGTGGATTGGTGCTAAAAGTACAATTCTAAAGGGTGTAAAAATCGGCGATAATGCCGTTGTGAGTGCAGGGAGCGTTGTTGTGAAGGATATCCCGGGAGGCAATATTTTGATTCAGAAACAAAAAGTATGGAGGTATAGAAGAAAATGTATAAAGTAAGAGTTTTGTTAAAGGTTATCTTTAGGAACTTTTTTATGTATTTTCCTAAACTTATTTCGGATAGGGCACATTCAAAACTTCTATATTGGTGTATGTTTGGAAAGATGCCTGAATTGGAAAATCCAAAAACCTTTAATGAGTATCTTTGTGCTGAAAAGATAAAGGATTACAAACTTGCTTATTGGAAGTATGCTGATAAATATGAAGCAAGAGAATATGTGAGGACTGTAATTGGGGAGAAGTATTTAAATGAAGTTATAGGAATATATAATTCCTTCGATGAAATTGATTTTGAAAAACTTCCCAAACAGTTTGCGATGAAGGGGACTCATGGTTCGAGTTATAATATAATTGTAACCGATAAAGATAAACTTGATAAAGAGTCTGCAAAGAAAAAATTTGATAAATGGCTTAGAGAAAACTATTATTTAAAAGACAGGGAAAAAAGTTACAAAAATATAAAGCCTCGTATAATGGTGGACAGGTTTTTGTCTCCTGAAGACGGGATAATAGAAGAGTTTAAGCTGTTTTGTTTTAACGGCAAGGTGAGGATGATTTCCTTTAATAAAGGTGAAGGACATGAAAGAAGAACTAACCTGTTTGACGAAAATTGGAACAAGTTAGATGTTACATACGGATATTCGGGATTCAATGTTGAGAAATTACCCGAAAACAAAGACGAATTTATTACACTCGCCGAAAAATTAGCGGCTCCTTTTGAGTTTATCAGGGTGGATTTATATAATATAGACGGTCAGATTTATTTTAGTGAATTGACATTTCACCCCGGTGGTGGATTGGTGCCCTTTAAACCAAGGGAGTTTGACAAAAAATTGGGTGAGTATTTGAAAAAGGAAAGAATATGAAAATTTATTATACAGGGAATCTATGTTCAAACAAAGAATTTGACAGGATAGTTAAAGACAGTAAAATAAAGCCATCTGTTGCAGGTCTTGTTTTTGAAAATATGCTTTTAAAAGGGTTTAAGGAAATAGAAGATGTTCAACTTGATGTGCGGACATTTATAAATCAGGCAGCGTTTCCAAACGGAAAGGATTTATTTGTGTTGCCGAAGACAGAAATGCTTGACTGCGGATTAAAGGCAAGGTGGATTCCGACAATAAATATAGGTGGAATAAAGCAGGTGTTATTTAAGGTTTTTAGCTTTTTTGATGCATTTTTCTGGATGTATAAAAACAGGCACAAGGATGCATTATACCTCACCTATTCCATATACGGATTTATGAACAGTGGGGCACTGTTTTGGGCAAAACGTTTCAATATACCAACTTGTGCCATAATTCCGGATTTGCCCAAAAACCACTTTGAAATAAGAAAGGCTACAGGTTTAAAGCAGGTTTTTAAAAATATGTTTTTAGGAAGCTCTTTAAAGTGCCAGACAGAGTTTGATAAATATGTGCTTTTAACAGATTATATGAAGGAAGCAGTAGATATATCAGATAAGCCATATACCGTAGTCGAAGGCATATCCAATCCGGATATCTTCAAAGGTGTGGTTAATAACAAAAAAAGTGAAAAAGCTGTTATGTATGCCGGAATGTTGAGCCGAAAGCACAGAACTGATATGCTTATTGAGGCCTTTATGAAAACCAAGGGTGATTATAAACTCTGGATATTTGGCTCGGGCGACATTGAAGAATATATTAAAGAATGTGCTAAAAAAGATTCAAGAATTGTGTTTTTTGGGAGAGTCAGTCGTGAAGAAGTGCTAAGGTATGAAGGGATGGCAAGTCTTTTGGTTAATGTAAGGGATAGTAGCGAACAGTATACAAGGTATAGCTTTCCTTCAAAAACTATGGAATATATGTCAAGCGGCACGCCTCTTTTAACCACAAAACTTCCGGGCATACCTGATGAATATTTCAATTATGTATATGCTTTGGAAGATGAAAACAAAGAAGACCTTGCAAAAATGCTTGAAGAGATCCTTTCAAGGTCGGGAGAAGAATTGGAAGAAAAAGGGAAGAGGGCAAAAAAGTTTGTTGATGAGCAAAAAAATTATGTGGTTCAGGCAAGGAAAGTATATGAATTGTTAAGGAGATAGGCATGAAAATATTGCAGATAAACTCGGTTTGCGGTGTTGGAAGCACGGGTAAAATCGCAGTTCAGATTAGCGATTATCTTAATGAAAACAACATAGAAAATTACATAGCATACGGATTGGGAAATACCGACAGATCAAATGCCTTCAAGATTGGAAATTATTTTGATGCACATCTGCATAGTTTTATTTCAAGAAAGTTTTGTCTGCAAGGGTATGGTTCAAAGCTTTGCACACTGCGGTTGCTTATATATATCAGGCGGATAAAACCTGATATTGTGCATCTGCATAACATACATGGTCATTATCTTAATTTTAGGATATTATTTAATTATCTTAACAGGACAAATATAAAGGTTGTATGGACATTCCATGATTGCTGGCCATATACGGGTAAGTGCGTGCATTATACAGATGTGGGATGTTTTAAGTGGGAAACTCGGTGTGAAAATTGTCCGCAGTTAAAAGGTTATCCCGACAGTGAGAAGGATAGAAGCCAAAAGAATTATATAGAAAAAAAGAAGTGCTTTACGGAGAATAATAATTTATATATTACAACGGTTTCTGAGTGGTTGAAAAATCAGGCAGAAAGATCATACTTTAAAGGAAAAAGCGTGACACGGATATATAATGGAATAGATACAGAAATTTTTGAAAATAGAAAAAGTAGCGTAAAGGAAAAACTTGGAATTTCGGATAAGTTTATGATACTTGGAGTTTCAAGTGTGTGGAATGATAAAAAAGGGTTAGATGATTTCGTTGAATTGTCAGGCAAGTTAGATAAAGATACTGTAATTGTTTTGATAGGAATAAAGCCGGAGCAAAAACCGATGCTGCCTGAAAATATTATTGGTATCGAAAGGACGAACAATCAGACTGAACTTGCTGAATTTTATAGTGTGGCTGATGTATTTGTAAATTTATCACTGGAAGAAACCTTTGGGTTGGTTGTGGCAGAAGCAATGGCATGTGGAACACCTGCTATAGTATATGACTCTACAGCTTGCCCCGAAGTGCCTGATGAGAAAAGTGGATTTATAGTAGCTGCTAAAGACATTGATGGAGTTTTTGACTGTATAGAAATGGTAAAGCGTGAAGGAAAAGAAAAGTATCAAAATAATGCTATAAAAAGAGTGCAAGAGAATTTTTCAAAGCAAAGTATGTTAGAAGGTTACTTGAGTCTATATAAAAGATGCATGCAAAAAGAAGAGGAGAAGAATATATGAGCGTAAAAATAAATAGCGAAGAGGAGAACTTACAAAACGGCAGCGTGACGCGTATCAATGCATTTTTTAAATTGATGTGGGTTATGATATTGGGGCTTTTTATAGCAATACCATTTGAAATTGAACTGCTTCAAAGATTGTGTTATTGGACATATACCGTTTGTAATATTGTCTGTTTTGTTATGGCTGTTCTGGACAAGCAAAAGGACGATCGAGAGCGAGGAAAGAAGGATATAAATATTCTGCTTTTGATGTTGGTTGTGATTATCACCTATGTTTCTTTAAAATTTACAGGAACATTCAGAACGACTACAGAGAATATAATGGGGTATTTGAATTTTTTAAGTATCTTGCTTGTAATGTGCTATTCGAGTTATATAAAAACAGACAGAAACAGTTTGAAATTTATTGGTGTAATAAATATTTTTATAGCAATACTGTTTCTTGTCTTATCAAGAATGGATTTTGCATATGGTCGTGATGATTTGTGGAATAAATCGTTGACTTTGGGATTTTCAAACCCTAATATGGTTGCCATGATGATATTTATAAACACAGTGTTTTTATTGGTTGTAAAGGAACTTTTTAATAAGCATATATTAAAGATTTTAATTATAGCCCTTATGGCGTGCAATATATACTTGATTTATCTAACCCAGGCACGTTCGTCATTAGCGGCAGTAGTGCTGGTATTGGTTATGTATTATTTAAGAAACAGAAATTATAAGATATCCCCGATTGTTACAATAGTGTGTATAATTTTTCCGTTAATCTTTGTATTTGGATACACATATTTATATGAAAACCACTATTTTAGAGACCTTGAAATTCTTGGGAAAACAATATATTCAGGAAGAGAAGTTTATTATACTCAAGTGCTAAATGATATAAAAAGACAAGACTTTGGATTGATTTTTGGACATTTTACAGAATTCCAGAATACACACAACAGTGCCTTGTCTTTGTTGAAATTTTTTGGAATAGCCGGTATGGTTGCTTACTATGTGTTTGTCCTTAATAATGTTTTAAAGCTGTCAAAAGATGAGTTTGGCAATAAAATATCCTATATTTGCTTTGTGTCTATACTTGCTATTTATATACAGTCCTGTGCAGAGTCGGCGGTTGTTATAGGTGGTGGTGCATGGATAGTATTTATGCTTTCACTTTTTGCCATTTCAGGAAACAACAGGAAGGAAATAGAATATAATGAACCAACAAGTAAATGGAACAAATAAAGTAAGTAGTGTTTTTAATATATCAAGACTTATTGCGATTATTTCGGTTATAACGGCCCATACCTCTTTTAATATAAATAATCCTGTACTTTATAATCTGATAAAACGGTTTTCTTCCATTGGTGTGATTGTATTTATAATAGTAAGCGGGTATTATTTTAATCCTCAAAAATATGTGACGGTAAAGAAATTTGTAAAATCAAAAATTACTACAATTATTTTGCCGTGGATATTTCTAGGGACGTTGGTGTTTTTGGAATCAAAAATTGTCATGGGTGATGAGATTGGATTTTGGATTTGGTTTAAGTTTTTAATAGGTCATAATTCTTATTTATATTATTTGACGGTGCTTATGCTTTGTTATTTAATATATTTTTACCCTGTCAAACATAACAAAATTACCATTACGGTTATTATATCCTTTTTGATAACTATTATATCCCAGCAATTAACTGCATGGGGGATTTTGGCTGTAAAAAGTATTTACCTGACAAATTATCTAAATATTTTTAATTGGGTAGGATATTTTGGATTGGGTCTGTGGCTTAAAAATATAGATGTATATAAGCTTTTAACCCTATTCAAAAAATATATAATTGCCATTATAGCACTTTGGATGGGTATTTTTATAATGGCATATTATCTTGATAACACTACGGGATATTTTAGTTTATTTGCAATCCCGCTTCAGGTTTTGGGTGCGATTATTGTATTTGGGATATCTTCTTTTGATGTGTTAAATTGTAAATTAACAAGATATATCTCAAAAATATCATTTTGTGTGTATCTTTTGCACATGGCGGTGGTGCCGGTGGTTTATAAATTTTTAGGAAATATGTATTTTATAAAGTTGTTTGTACCTATGGTAACTCTTTTGCTGATAGCGGGATTGATTTTTGTGGGTGAGAAGATTGCAAGAATATTCAGGCTCGAAGGACTCTATTGTAAACTGTTGGGGATAAGAGGGGAAAGAAAAGTATGAAGATAACATTCTATTCAAATTATCTTACACATCACCAAATACCGTTTTGTAATGTCATGTACAGCAGATTGGGAGATGATTTTAAGTTCATATCTTCTACCGTCATGGAGGAGGAACGCAAAAGCGGGGGTTGGAGTCTAAAGGAGCAATATCCATATGAACTTAAAAGTTACATTGATGACTTTACACGAAATGAGGCTATTAAAATTCTCGACGAAAGTGATATAGTTATATGGGGGGAAAAATATAGCGAACTGGTTAAAGAACTTATAAGAAAAGATAAAACGGTTTGTTTTTGCAGTGAAAGAATCTATAAAAAGGGACGGTGGAGGATATTTTCACCAAGAGGAATTTATAACATATTATCAAAGCATACTAAAAACAGGAAAAAGAATGTGTATATGTTGTGTTCCAGCGGATATACAGCGGGTGATTTTTCACTTTTGGGAGCCTATAAAAACAAGTGTTTTAAGTGGGGGTATTTTCCCCAACATATTGTCTATGAAGACGAGAAAAGGATTATAAGCAATAAGGGAAGAGAAAAAATTGAAATTTTGTGGTGTGCAAGATTTCTAAACTGGAAACACCCTGAAAATGCCATAGACGTAACAAGAAAACTTATAGAAAATGGAAGAAATGTCCACCTTACAATGATAGGAAACGGACCCATGAAGGATGGCATAGTGGAGAAAGTTAAAAACTACGGGATATCGGACAAGATAACGTTTATAGAAAAATTGTCACCAGAGGAAGTAAGGGCACAGATGGAAAAAAGCAATATTTTTCTGTTTACATCGGACTTTAATGAGGGATGGGGAGCCGTTCTTAATGAAGCGATGAACAGTTATTGTGCGGTGGTGGCAAATCACGCTATAGGTGCGGTTCCGTATCTTATGAAAGACGGAGAAAACGGGTTTATTTATAAAAATGGTAGTATAGAAGATTTATATAGAAAAACAGAAATTTTGGTTGATAACAAGGAGATAAGAGAGACTTTTGGGAGAAATGCCTATAAAACGATAATAAACGAATGGAATGCAGAAAATGCTGCAGACAAACTGTTGGTTCTATTGGGAAATATGGTCAAAAAAGAGCAGCTGGATATTTATAAAGAAGGGGTTTTAAGTAAAGACGCATTTTTATCAAATAATTGGTATAAGGAGAAATGATATGTGTAAGGTTAGTGTGATAGTTCCGGTATATAATGTTGAGGATTATATCAGAGAATGTCTTGACAGTTTGATAAATCAAACTTTGACGGATATTGAAATTATTCTGGTTGATGACGGTTCAAAGGATTTAAGCGGAACTATTTGCGACGAATATGCAAAAAAGGATTGTCGTATAAAGGTTATACATAAAGAAAACGGCGGACAAAGTTCTGCAAGAAATGCTGGACTCAAAGTTTCAACCGGTGAATACATCCTGTTTGTAGATAGCGATGATTATATAGTTGAAAACACATTGGAAACCCTGTTAAATGAAGCGAAAAAAAATGATGTTGATATAGTTCACGGGGATATAAAAAATGATGCCGAAAGACTGGAAGATAAAGAGTTTAGAAAACTAAACTGCGACTACAAGAAGGTTACCTGCAGTGAGTTTCTGGAAGAAAAGATAAGAACTGAGACCTATGATATTGTTCCAGTTTTGTATTTTGTCAGGAAAGAATATCTTGAAAAAAATAACATCATATTTCTTGAAGGCTATTTTTATGAAGACCAGCTGTGGACTATGGAATTACTTTCACAGGGAGGAAGCATTGTAAAGATAAGATTCCCCTATTACTATTACAGAATGGATAGACCGGGAAGTACAACAAACCATATGTATTTAAAAAAGGGAACTGATGCAGCGGTGATATGTAATAAGATGGCAGATTATATTAACAATTACGGTGACGAAGATTGTAAAAAACAATTAAAGGCGATACTTTTGATGTCTGTTTATCAGTTTACGAGAGTTTGGTTGAGACTGTCAGGGAACGACAGAAAAATATCATGGAGAACGATAGATGAAGATTGTTTTTTATTAGCTCTTGAGTGCGAGGGAGCATATAAGCAATTAAAGGAAGAAATTTTGAAATTTTATAA
This sequence comes from Clostridia bacterium, assembly GCA_045603125.1. Classification (GTDB taxonomy): domain Bacteria; phylum Bacillota; class Clostridia; order UBA1381; family UBA1381; genus CAKSFT01. Next base: position 10,466 of record JAZULN010000067.1, read on the forward strand.
AAATAAAGAACTTCAGGCAATAAAGTATGGTATTAGAAATCGTGTGAGAAAAATGATAAAAAGGTGATAAGATGTGTAAGGTTAGTGTAGTTGTGCCGGTGTATAATGTCGAAGAATATTTGGGCGAATGTATTGAGAGTTTAATTAATCAATCCTTCGAAGACATAGAAATAATTCTGGTTGATGACGGTTCAAAAGATTCAAGTGGTGCTATTTGCGATGAATATGCAATAAAGGATAATAGAATAAAAGTTTTTCATAAAAAAAATGAGGGTGCATCTGTCGCAAGGAAATTTGGAGTTGAGAATTCTTCTGGTGAGTATATATCTTTTGTTGATAGTGATGACTATGTTGAAAGAGATTTTATAAATGAATTGTATAAAGGGATTACAAAAAATGATGCGGATCTGGCAGAATGTGATTATAATACTTTTTCCCCGACATTTTCCAGAAGAAAAGAACTCTATAATAGAAATTTGATTCTAAACAAGGAAGAATTTCTTGGTATTATTGTAAAAGGCACGATCGTTGATGGTGAAGTTGCTGTTGTGATGTGGAATAAGCTATACAAAAAGAAAATAATCAATGAGTTGATAAGTGATTATGGAGAGTCGCTACTTGAGGATTATATTTTTAACATTCAGTATTATGCAGGTGTTAATAAATATGTATATATTGATAAATCACTAATAAATTATCGCCAGCTTCAAAATAGTCTTTCAAGGAAGTATAATCCAAACATGTATTTGATTTTGAAGCAGGTTCAAAAGCTGAAGCTTAATTTCATGGAAAATATCGGATTAAATGACAACGAATGTATGGAACTTTCAAATCGGTGGTACATAAAATATGTGCATAACTATTTAAAGAATATGTTTGCTATGAACAACGGCTTATCCGCAAGTGAAAAGCGTCTTGTGGCTATGGAAATTTTTAAAGATTCTCAGCTAAAAGAGATTTGTGGAAATATGAAGGAAAAAAATGAATTTATAACAAATATATTGGATGGAAACTTTTCAAAGAATATAAAAGAACTAAGAAATTTTGGATATAAGATAAAGCTAAAACATATCTTGAGCAAAATAAAAGGGATTTTGTAAGGAGTAGAATATTAAATTAAGGAAGTGTGGGATATATGGATAGACCATTAATTAGCGTTGTTGTGCCAGTGTATAATGTTGAAAAATATATAAGTAGGTGTATAAATAGTATTATCGGACAGGAATATAAAAATATAGAGATAATTCTTGTGGATGATGGTTCCCCTGATAATAGTGGGGAAATATGTGATGAATATGCTCAGAGGGATGAGCGAATAGTGGTTGTTCATCAAGAAAATAGAGGACTATCTGCTGCTAGAAACTGCGGTATAGATATCAGCCAAGGAGAGTATATATGCTTTATTGATAGTGATGATTGGATAAGTAGCGATTATGTAAGCACTTTATTTGGTTTAATAGTAAACAATGATGCTGATATGGCAGTGTGTTCTTATGTAAAAGCAGAAAAGGAAACTGATTTTGAAAATAACAGTGAGCCTGGTGTTATAGATCAATATGACAATATCCAGGCATTAAAGAAAATATATAGTTCAAGTGATTATGAAAGAATAAATACAGTAATAGCATGTAACAAACTATATAATAAAAGATTATTTCAGGATATAAGATATCCAGTGAACAGATATTATGAAGATGGCGATGCCATATATAAACTATTATATAATTCTAAAAAAATAGTGTACACAAAAAAGGCTATGTATTATTATTTTGTAAATCATGATAGCATAACAGAAAGAAAGATAAATGAGAAAAAAATAATTGAT
>JAZULN010000068.1:0-10964 GCA_045603125.1 Clostridia bacterium
AAATGTCATAGATAATACCGGCTCGTCAATCTTTACAAAAGGCAATGCTTCAGGATTATCTATATCACATATAGTTTCGCCGATATTTATATCGGTAATTCCCGAAATTGCCACAACATCTCCGGCACCAACTTCATCTGCCACACCTTTTCCAAGGCCTTCAAAAGTGTAAAGCTTAGTCGCTTTACCCCTCGATACGCTTCCATCGGCTCTGCAGATAGATAAAGCCATATTGGTTTTGATTTTACCGCGCTCGATTTTACCCACCGCAATTCTTCCGGTATATTCATCATAATCGATGTTCGAAACTAGCATCTGAAAAGGTGCATCGTCTTCGCATTTTGGGCACGGAATTTCATTTACAATAAGCTCAAACATCTCTCTTAAATCTGAATTTGGCTGCTCCGGATTATATTCAGCAGTTGCCCAGCCATCACGTCCTGACGCATAGATAACCGGAGTATCTAACTGCTCATCAGTAGCACCTAAATCTATGAATAATTCAAGAACCTCATCTACGACCTCATATGGTCTTGCGTTTGGTCTATCTACCTTATTTACAACAATAATCGGCTTTAAATCAAGAGCCAACGCCTTTGATAAAACAAATCTTGTCTGCGGCATACATCCTTCAAATGCATCGACAAGTAAAAGCACCCCGTCAACCATTTCAAGTCCGCGTTCAACCTCACCGCCAAAATCGGCATGCCCCGGTGTGTCGATAATATTTATCTTAACCCCGTTATAATAAAGAGAGGTATTTTTTGCAAGGATTGTAATACCTCTTTCGCGTTCAATGTCGTTAGAGTCCATGACTCTGTCATCAACCTGCTCATTTTCGCGGAAAATACCACTTTGTTTGAGCATTGCATCAACCAAAGTAGTTTTACCATGGTCAACGTGGGCAATAATCGCAATATTTCTGATATTCTCTCTATTTATCATATATTTACTCCTTCTAGTAAAATTAACAACAACTTTATAATTCTACCACAAATCTTCGGTAATTACAATATTATAAAATATTTTTGTAAAATTACAACAACATACCATTTAAAAGTCCCTCTATTTCGGCTAATGTTGTAGCCCGAAACACCTCGGCTTTTACCTGAGAACTATCTTTCATGCCTTTTATATACCATGAAATATGCTTTCTTGCCTCTTTGATTCCCCGAACCTCACCTTTATTTTCAACAAGCATTTTTGTGTGACGAAATGCCACTTCCAGCTTTTCTTTATTGCTCGGGAAATATTTAACTTCACCCTCTTCAAATAATTCTTTAATTTGACGGAATATAAATGGGTTTCCTTCACTGCCACGTCCCACCATTACACCATCGCATCCGGTATATTTAATCATATCAACAGCATCGGTTGCCGACCATATATCACCATTTCCGACAACCGGAATATTAACTGCATCTTTAACCCTTTTTATTGTATCCCAATCAGCTTTTCCGCTATAAAATTGCTCCTTGGTTCTGCCGTGGACTGTTATGGCTTTAGCGCCACCTTCTTCCAGTATTCTCGCCATCTCCACAGCGTTTTCTTCTTGCCATCCCTTTCTGATTTTAACTGTAACCGGCACAGAAACCGCTTTTGATACCTGGTATACAATTTCCCCTGCAAGCTCGGGATTTTTCATGAGCGCCGACCCGTCGCCGTTATTTACAATTTTAGGAGTAGGGCAGCCCATATTGATATCAATAAAACTAACACCCATTTCCTCAACTCTTGGTGCAATTTCTGCCATAATTTTAGGGTCACTGCCAAAAATCTGAATTGCTGCCGGAACTTCCGAATCATCAAGCTCCATTAAAGATGCCGTCTTTTTATCCTTGTAATATAGCCCCTTAGCACTAACCATTTCTGTAACTGTGACCCCTGCGCCGTAACTTTTGCAAATTTTTCGGAATGTCACATCGGTAATCCCCGCCATTGGGGCTAAAAATATATTGTTTTTGATTTCTATATTGCCTATTTTCATAATAAACCTCAAAAAATTTATTTTTAAAGATTATAGCATTTTTTAAGGTCAATGTCAAATCAATTTACCGGGATCAAAAGCTCCTGACCGGCATATATCGTGCCGCTTTCCAAATCATTTATTTCGATTATTTCATAAACGAGTTTTCTTAAATCTTCTTTATTTGGATTATTTTCGCCTGCAATTTCCCAAAGAGTTTCGCCGCTATTTACAATTACCTTAATTGTTTCCTCATGCTCCTGATTTGCAAAAGCAAAGCTAACCATAAATGACATAATAACTAAAACTAAAACCGTTACAGTTCTTCTTCTCTTCATTCTTCTTTTTCTTGACATTTTTGAACACCTCCAAAATATACCAAATGTTTGTTCGCGTTTTTATTATAACAGAACATCTGTTCGGTGTCAAGCATTTTTTAAAAATTTTTTAAAAATTTATTTTCTATTGAATTTATCAAGGAAATATAGTATAATAGCTTTAGTTTATGGAGGTGAATTTAAATGGCTCAATATTCATATAGCCCACGAGGTGTTTGTTCTATAAGAATTACCTTTGATATCGAAGAGGGAATTTTAAAGAATGTAAATTTTGAAAGAGGATGCAGTGGCAACACTCAAGGCGTTGCAAAACTCTGTGAGGGTATGGAAGCCTCTGAGGTGGTAAAGCGTCTTAAAGGTACCGACTGTGCATCACGCGGTACGTCCTGCCCCGACCAGTTAGCCCGTGCAATCGAGCTTGCATTATTAGAAGAAAATAAGTAATATTTCCAAAAATCACAGCATATACTTTAATATATGTTGTTTTTTTGGAGGACTACTTATGAAAAAATATTATAAAGGAATAATTTTTGTTTGTATATTTTTGCTTTCATTCGGAATATTTTTTAAAATTTTTAAAAACCCCGACCTGTCCCCTGCCCATACATCAAAAACAGTTCCCGAAAAAATTTATTCAGAAAACTTAAGTGAACTTTGCTCAAACCTGATTCATACTAATTTTAACGAGTTGCCCGAAAATGTAATTATCCCAACAGATAACATATCGGTATATCTTTTGGATAGCACCGCAATAGTTGATTTTAGAAAGTTACCTGATTTTTCGGGGAACTTTGAATTTGAGCAGGTTTTTATATATTCTATTGTAAACACCTTGACCAACGAAAACGGCGTTATGACGGTAGAATTTACAGTAAACGGAAAAATCGAACCATCTTTTAATGGTGGGATAGATATGTCAGAAACATTTATCCCCGACTATGATTTGGTTTCCGAAAGTAACTTTTAGAGGATTGATAAAATGAGTATTACTTCAAAACCCTTCGGAAAGCTTCTGTTTGGCGAAAGGGTTACATGCTATAGATTAGATAATTCCAACGGATTAGCCGCTGAAATTTTAGATTATGGCGGAATTATCAAAAACTTATATGTTAAAAATAAATTTGGCGAGATGACTAATGTTGTCCTGGGTTACGATACCTTATCAGAATACGACGAAAATCCCAATTTTATGGGTGGTATCATTGGACGAAGTGCAAATATCATTTCAAATGCAAAGGTTAAAATTGGCAGACGTACATATGCATTAAAGAAAAATTATGGTGAGCATAACTTAAACGGCGGGGATTTTTATAAAAAATTATGGAATGTTCGGTTAGACGATAACCCTAAAGAGCCATCGATTACCCTTTATACCACCAGCCCCGAAAATGATGGCGGTTTCCCGGGCGAGGTTAGTGTTATGGTTACATATACGCTTACCAAGGATAATTCTTTTAGAATTGAATATACTGCTGCAACATCGAGTGATACTATAGTAAACCTGACAAACCAAAGTTATTTTAATCTGTCGGGCGAAAATTCCGATATAAAAGACCATTTGCTTCAGCTAAATTGTAGTTTCTACATAAAAAATATTGACGGGATTCCAACAGGTGAGATTCTTTTGGTAAAAGATTCCGATTTTGACTATAAAACCGAAAAATCTCTTGAAAATTTACCCAAACATTATAACCAATGCTTTGTTGCAGATGGTATAAATTATAGAAAAGTCGGCAGTCTTTATTCAGAGAATTCCGGAATAAATATGGATATTTTTACAAACAGTCCTGTCGTTGGGTTAAAAACACCTGAAAACAAGGAAAAAGACAATGAGAAATATTCTGCTTTTAGTGGACTTTCAATTATGCCCCAGCTTTTCCCCGATGCGGCAAGATTTACTCATTTCCCCACCACAATTTTAGAATCAGGCAAAAACTTTAGCTATCAAACGGAATATAAGTTCAGTATAAGATAATATGAGCCGACCCCTTTGGTGGTCGGCTCATATTATTTAACCCATATATTCATGTCTTCTGATAATGTGATTTTGATACTCCAAATCCAACTCATTAAAATATCCGCTCCATCCCCACACACGAACAATCAGGTTTGGATAATCTTCAGGATGCTTTTGTGCTTCAAGCAATCGTTCGCGGTTCACAGAATTAATCTGAAGTTGATGTCCGCCAAGAAGAATATAGTTTTTAACAAGCATTGCGATCTTTTTGATACCTTCATCATTTTTTAGTACTGTATCATGAATCTCAATAGTCAAAGGTCCACCGTTTATAATTTCGCTCATGTCATATTTAGTAAAGGATTGTATCACCGAAAGCACACCATTTGTTTTTACATCCAGTGCCGGCGAAAAACTTGAGGAATATGGTTCTCCGGCTTTTCTTCCATCGGCTGTTACTGTACATTTTGTACCTTTTAAAATATACTCCATGGCACTTCCGGTCCCTGCTCTCCATATACCGCCATACCCGTTTTCGCGGTTATTCATATATTTTGAGAACATTCCCATAATATCGCACGCAATATCATCAACATAGTTATCGTTATTTCCCATTTTGGGACCTTGTCTTAGGCAATCTCTGATATCTTCATAACCCTCAAAATTCATTGCAAGTGCTTTTAAAAGTTGCTCCTTGGTTATTGTCTTATCATCGTATACATATTTTTTTACTGCAGCTAAAGAATCGGTGGCAGTTGCAATGCCTGTTCCGTGACAACCGTAATTATAATACTTTGTACCGCCGGTCAGGATATCCTTTAGTGATTCTATGCCACCATCAAAGAAAATCGACTGTACCGGTTTTTGCGGGAATAACCAGTTTGGCTTTTCTTCAACAAAGAAATCACATTCGTGCTGAATTGTCTTTTCTACATATCCCATCAATTCTTCAAAACTGTCTGAACGTTCAAGTTTTGATATAATAGCCCAATTTATGATACTTGGAAAATCAAAAGTTTTAATATTCGGGATATCTGCACCACAATTTGGAACAATAAATTCCCAGCACGCCGCAACAACATAGTTATATGCATCCTCTTCATCATAACCAAGCTTAATTAGTCCGGGGATAACCACATCATCATTACAATACTGTGGGAATCCCAGCCCTTGTTTGGTTAATTTAGTGGCAAATTCATATCTCTCAATCGGAGTATTCTTTCCAACTCTAAGGTTGATTTTCGGGTCAATGAGATTAAGGTCTAAAGATGCCTCCATTATAAGTTGTGACAGCTCGTTATACGTGTCATTGCCATCCTTATCAAAACCGCCTAATACCATACTTTGACCATTGTCACCCTGTTGGATTCCCGGATATAAATCGGTATCACGATTTATGGAAATAAAGAATTCTTCTAAGATTTCCAGAAGTTCTTCGTCGGTTGCTCCGTTATTCTTATCATTTAAATAAAACTGATACATATACTGATCAAATCTACCCAACCCCAAATGGTTTGTAAAGGCTGAGCGCAAAAAGAAAATACATAGTTTCATAAATAAAAGTGCTTCGTAAAAACTTTCTGCACCCTTTGCCGGAATCTTTGATAACGCATTATAAAGCTTTAAATTACCTTTGGATTTTGCCAAAACTCTACAGTTTTCACAATATTCGGTAAATATATCCAAACACTCAAGCATTGCCTTACCAAATTCTTTTCGCTCTATTTCATCATGTTTCTCGATGCTCGCTCTAATTTGTGAACGTATGGCATCAAATCCTTGTGAAATCACTTTTTGATAGTTTGGAGTATAGTTAGTTGTAATATCAGTCAACTGTGCATTAATACTATGATTAAAACCAAAGTTGTCGTTCTCAAAAAGAATTGGGTTTTCTTGTTCCATAAAAAGACGGAAGTTATAAACAAAATCCTTTGCCGTAATAAATTTCTTATAATCCGGGGTTTTTCCGTCTTTTCTCAGCTTTTTGTACTCTTTGCTTTTTAACTGGTCTCTTAATAGTTTAATTTTCTCTGTCATAACATTCACCTCTTACATAATTTTTATTTTTATTTGATACTCTTCAAAAATATCCTCATGTATATTGACCTCTTTAGTTTCATCAAAATCGGGTGCATATTCTCGCATCACAAGTTTATACTTTCCACCCGCCATCTTGTTATATGGTAATAATTCAATTTTGTTTACACCATTTTCCTTCAAGGTTTTTGCTATAGATAAAAGATTCTCTCTTGTATCGGTCACCCCCGGAATCAACGGAGTTCTTGAAATAAATTCAACACCGCTTTGGGCAAGCTTTTTAAAATTCTCAAGAATCAGTTTATTGGAACCCCCTGTGTATTTGATATGAGCTTTCTCATCAATTAGCTTTAAATCAAATAGAAAATAGTCGGCAAGGGACAACGCTTTTTGAAACTTATTCTTACTGCAATAACCACAGGTCTGGATAGCAGTGTGCAGACGTCCCTTTAAAATTTTCAGACATACAAATAAAAATTCGCTCTGTGAAAGAGGTTCTCCTCCCGAAAAAGTAACACCTCCGCCATTTTTTAAAATCCGTTCATTTTTCAAGAGTTTTCGGGAAAGTTCTTCTGCCGTCATCTTATCTCCGCAAACACGGATTAAATTCATTGGACAATTTTTAATGCTTTCCTCGGTCAGAACCATGGTGCCTTCAACCAGCTTTGAAGTTTTTATGCAATTCCCACAGCCAATACAACCATTGGGACTTTTCACAATCTCACTTTCGAACTTCTGCCCCTCCGGATTGTGGCACCAGCTACATCTGAGCGGGCAGCCTTTCAAGAAAACCGTTGTCCTGATTCCGGGACCGTCATAAACCGAAAATTCCTCTATAGAAAAAATATTTCCAATCATAATTATCACTTCCTACCCTTATTCTAATCAAATAATATTGACTTTTCAAGAAATATGTTATATAATTATGGTCAAAACTTAAGATTTGGGTGATAAATATGATTGAACATCAATTACATAATTCTTACGATACCTATAACGCATTTTTATATCGAGATTTTGAGTATCAGGCACATTTTCACAAAAATTACGAATTGATTTATGTTATAGAAGGTGAAATGACAGTATATAGAGATAACCAAATGATAAATCTACAAAAAGGTGAGATGATACTTCTTTCACCATTTACCATACATTCCTTCTTAGTAGATGCTGCCTCTCTGGTATGGATCGGTGTATTTTCTGAAAACTATATTTTAAGTTTTGCAAAGAAAAATAATCGTCTGCAATACTCAAAATTTAGTTGCAATAAAACTGTTGAGGAGTTTTTAAAAAAACATCTTTTTTTTCAGGGGACCCCGGATATCTATATGGGAAAAGCCTGTCTTTATATGGTGTGTAGCGAATGTGTGAAAAACGCTTTAGTAGAAGCATCTAATCCGGAATTTGACTTTAAGCAACAGGTTATTGATTTTATCTATGCAAATCTTTTCGATGATATAACCCTAAAGAAGGTTTCACAGGCACTTGGTTATGAATATCACTACTTTTCCTCATTATTTCACGAATCTTTCAGCATGAACTTTAAGGAATTTATTAACATTTTTCGTTATGAATACGCCTGCGAAATGTTATTAGACAAAACAAAAGATATTTCTTATATTGCTTGCGAATGTGGTTTTCAAAGCATTAGAAGTTTTAACAGAATTTTTAAAAAACTAAGTGGCAAAACTCCAAGTGAATATAGAAAATCAGTTTAAGTTATTAAAATATGAGCCGCCCCCCCAAACGTCAGACCAAAAATCTAACATTTGGGGGGTCGACCCATTCTATAAAAAGAGAGATGTAAGCATATTATATTAGTTAAAAACAGCCCTTTTATTTGTTATATTCTACAAGGCAAGGTTCTGTCTTTAGCTTCTTTTGCCACAGGAGTCCTATAGTCTCCTCTGAATATTTCTCTTGCTACTTTATCTCTGAAATCAGGGATTTCAAATTCTTTACTGCCATCTAAAATAGAATACCAGGTAAGAATTGCTGCAGCAGTTAATGATGCCGCACGATAAACATCAAAGAAAATCTCCTGTTCTCCTCTAACATACTTTATAAACTCTAACAGTAAAACAAAATCAATTCCGCCATGACCAACGGTTTCAAATTCGGGGCACATATATTTTTGGGTTTCTTCAGGGGTCAGATGCCACGCCGGGTAAGAAATGCCATACTTTTTGCCAATTTCATGCCCTGCTTCGATTAGTTTTTCTTCTCGCCAATCGTAACGATCGGTTTCAATAGTACCCTTTTCAAGTCCTAATCTATACCACTTACTGGTTGTTCCGCAGGATACACATCCTGTTGTATTAAATACTGCACCGTTAGTCATTTCAGTTATGGCGAAAGTCTTTGGCGTGTTATTCAATCCCGAATCTCTTTCGTGTTTAACTGCTTTTCCAACAACCTTTCTCGGTTCCGATTCTGATATATACATAAGCGGACCTAAAGAATGCATATTGTAATAACAAGGAGGCATAGTCTGACGCCAGTGAACGTTATTCGGATCTATCTTCTTTCGTTTTTCCACCGGAATATATTCATGTGTATGGACATACTCCGCATCTGCATATAATAAATCTCCGTATTCGCCACTTTCTAGTTTTTTCTTCATGCCGGTAACTGCTTTAAAATATTGGCAGTTAACACCTAGCATATATTTGCCCTTTGTTCTCTCAACCGCCTCAACAAGGTCAACTAATCCGCCCAATGTAGGCGCTGCCATTAGTTCACTCATTACAGCAATACCTTTTTCCATTGCTTTTATTGCATATTCTGTATGTTCATGGAAATAGTTACAAAGAACTACAGCATCTAATCCTGATGCCAAAAACTCGTCAAAGTCTGAAAAGACCTTTGTTTCCGGGCCAAAAAGTGGTCTTACCTTTTCAATCTGTGCTTCGTTTGTTTCACAAACTGCTGCCATAATCACATCATCAGGCATCAGTCTTGCTACTCTCAAAACAAATTCTCCACGAATTAAACCCATAACGCCAATTCTTATTTTTTTCTTCATTGCTTCACTTTCCTTTGAAATTCATTAAACTGCCGGAGTTTCCAACAAAGCATTCTGGTTTTCATCCCAGATAAATACTTTTACTGCTGCACCTTCTACATAGGTAAATGGTGCTTCCTTTCCTGTTTCACTGGATTTTGTACTATCAACATCAACAGGTTCTATTTCTACCTTATTGAGAACATCACCTAAATATTGTGCAATATATACATTTACGGTCGTAGCCAATTCAGGAATACCAACCAAATCGAAGGTTACTTTGCCTGTGTTTATGTCGATATTAACGTTTGTTGCTTCAAATTCACCGCCAACTTTAACCGGCATACCTTTAACCAAGCCAGATTCTTCTGAATATGCTATGATAACATAGTCGCCGTCTTCAATGCTAGATGCAAAAGACACAGTTGCTACAGTTGAGTCACTTACTGATGGAGTAATTGTAATATCATCTATAACAGCAGTTCTGTCTGCATTCATAGCAAGCCATGAAACATTTTGTGCTAACTTACCTGTCATGCCAATTTGGTTCAATATTTCTGCATCAACTGTGATTGTGTCCCCTGCACGAACAACGTTTGCATCTGCTGTAACGTTGATTTCATAAGCAACTTCTTCTGCTACATAGATTTCATCAAGATAGAAACTTTGTCCTGTAACGGTTTCATTTGATGTAGGTACACCAAACTGTATCTGTTGAAGGGTTGTATAAGTTGACGGAGTAGTAAAGATATCTGCATATTGTTGCCACTTATCTGTCAATGTAATTTTTGAACCGCTCCATATATTATTCCAATCCTTCTGCATCACTGCTGTTCCGAATTCTATAGGAGCCACACCTTCTTCGCTTACATCTTTTACCCATGCAGATATGATATAATTCTTGCCCTTTTCAAAATCTCCACTCATGTGATTCAGATTTTTACCAACAGGACCTACTTTGTAGGCTGTCAAAGCCTCATATCTTGTATCTGCTGTAAGTATGTAGGTATTTTCTATATAACCATCTGCTTTTGCACTAAGAGTAAAGTTATCGCCTAAACGAGCTGCTTTACCGGTGTTATATGCGTTCCAGTCAGAACAGCCTGCATCTACTGTAATCATATTCTCAGGAATGATTCCATTGGTATCTTCAAAATTTGTCAAAACATCAAATTCTACACCCTTTACAGCATCGCCTGACATTGCAACCAATACGTATCTGCCTGATGTTGCTGAATCTTTGAGTGTTACAGAAACACCGTTAGCAGTCTTTTCGATATTAAAATCATCAAATACTGTTTCTCTTTCCAAATCGGTTACATACCATTCACAATCCTGTGAAAGTTTACCCTTTTGACCTAATTGATTTAGGATTTCAACACTTGCATTAAGAGTATCTCCCTTAATTAGTTTTTCATCTGCTGTAACGTTGATTTCATAAGGAACTTCCTCTGCAACATATAGTTCATCAAGATAAAAGGCCTGACCAGCATAGATTGTGTTTTCGGTAGGTACACCAAACTGTATAGATAGAAGTGAGGTATAATTTGACGGAGCTGTAAAGATATCTGCATATTGTTGCCACTCGTCTGTCAATGTAATTTTCGAACCGACAATATGATTCCATTCAGCATTCGTAACTGCTGTTCCGAATTCTATAGG
>JAZULN010000069.1:0-8443 GCA_045603125.1 Clostridia bacterium
TAAGTACATCAGACCTGAAGCTGAACATTTAACAAAGAGAGTAAAAGAAATCGAAGATGGCGAATGCAAGGCATTAATCGAAGCTATTATGGCAAAACCATTAGAAGAGATTAAAGAATTGTATAACACAAGAGAAATTGAGAAGTAAGGAGGGGGAAGGTTTATGTATTCAGAACAATTTCAGGCTTCATTAAAAGCCGTTGAGGAAAAAAGAGAGCAAAATATTGCACTAGAGCCTCAAAGAATGACTGCAAAAGAAAAGGAAGACCTTTTGGCAGCATACCACCCCGACTATAAAAAAGACGAGTTCAGAGAACTATTAGTTGGTCCAAATAAAGGTGATAAAGTTCCGACCGAGCTTGCCGAAACCCTCCAGGCTCATAGCAGAATTAAGGCAAGTGACATAGATCTTGATAATCCTGACTATGATGTAGATGTGCTTGTAATCGGTGGCGGCGGTGCAGGTTGCTCTGCTGCAATCGAAGCAAATGAGGCGGGAGCCAATGCACTGATTGTTACAAAGCTAAGAATCGGGGATGCCAACACAATGATGGCAGAAGGCGGTATCCAGGCGGCAGATAAGCCAAACGATTCGCCTGCAATCCACTTCGTAGACGCCTTTGGCGGCGGACACTTTGCGGCAAAAAGAGAGCTTTTATCAAAGCTTGTATGCGATGCACCAGAAGCAATCGACTGGCTTGGAGATTTAGGTGTTGAGTTTGATAAAGATGAAGACGGAACCATGGTTACAACCCACGGCGGCGGTACATCAAGAAAGAGAATGCACGCAGCCAAGGACTATTCAGGTGCGGAAATCATGAGAACTCTTCGTGACGAGGTAATAAACAGAGGCATTACAGTTGTTGATTTTACATCGGCAATCGAGCTTATATTAGATGAAAACGGCAACGCTGCCGGTGCGGTTTTGATGAATATGGAAACCAAAGACCTTTTGGTTTGCAAAGCAAAGACTGTAGTTATTGCAACAGGCGGTGCTGGTCGTATGCACTATCAGGGTTTCCCAACATCTAACCACTATGGTGCAACAGCCGACGGTTTGGTTTTAGGCTACAGAGTTGGTGCAAAACTTCTATATGCTGAAACTTTACAATACCACCCAACAGGTGCAGCGTATCCTGAGCAGATTTTCGGTGCACTTGTTACCGAAAAGGTGCGTTCACTTGGTGCAAAACTTATAAACTCAAAAGGTGAAGTATTTATGCATCCACTAGAAACCCGTGACGTATCTGCGGCATCAATTATTCGAGAATGTAACGCACGAGGTAACGGCTTAGATACAGGTAACGGTCAAGGTTTATGGCTTGATACCCCGATGATTGAAAAAATCGGCGGCGAGGGAACAATCGAAAAGAGAATTCCTGCTATGATGAGAATGTTTGGTAAATATGGCATTGATATCAGAAAAGAGCCGATTTTGGTATATCCTACACTTCACTATCAAAACGGCGGTTTGGATATTACACCTGATTGTATGACAACAAATGTTAAAAACCTCTTTGTTGCAGGTGAAGCAGTTGGCGGAATCCACGGCAAGAACCGTTTGATGGGCAACTCATTATTGGATATCATAGTATTTGGTAGAAGTGCCGGACAGAATGCGGCAAGAGTTTCAAAGGAAACTAAGGTTGGAAAGTTAACCCTTTCTCACATTGAAAAGTTTGAAAAAGAACTTTCGGATGCCGGAATTAAGACTGATAAGGTTTCTCCAAAGTTACTTCCGAACTACACAAAGCAAAAAGACATATAACAAAGGGAATGTAAAAAAAGCCCAGACCGCAAAAAGAAATCTTTTTGCTATAAAAAAATATAGTCGCTCAGCGTACCTTTGTACGCTGTCGGATAACCAAAAGCAAGGTGAAAACCTTGCTTTTGCTATATTTTTTCATTCTGAAACATTTTTTATATCCCCACAAAAATGGACTGTAAAATTTTACAGTCCATTTTATTACTTTATTTCAAAATAACTATAGTATTCTGCTTTGTTTATATTGTCGGGTGATATACGTTGTTGTAATAATTTTTGTATGCGGTATTCGCCCTTGGGAAGTTCACCATATAACCACTCCCAGTTAATGTCGAATTCGGTGGTGTCGTTTTTCTTTATGAGATAAGCAACTTGGTGCCATCCTTTGTTGCCGGGTGTTTCCGGAAGGTCAGTCCAGTTGCCTTCACCGTCTGAAACCTGAACTTTAAAGTAATCGCCCGTTTCAAGCTCACCTTCATATTCGACGTCTTTTTGAGTAAAAATCATAGTAAGTCCTGTTGGAGTTACATCTTCCAAGGTGACGGTAAGTCCGTATTTATCGTTGTTTTTAACGGCCTGGACTTCTGATGCATCGCTGTTGGTTGGCATATTCGAAGAGTCGCCACCGCAACTTGCAAGAAGTAAGGATAGGGCTAAAGTTATGAAAAGTAATTTTTTCATCGTTTTTCCTCCTGATTTTCGATTAGTTTTGGATTCACATAAATGGTGTTATATGAGTCATATATAACCATGCCCGGCTTTGCGCCGTTGGGTTTTTTAACGTTTTTAATAACCGTATAGTCAACAGGCACATTTGATGATTCACGTGCTTTTGAAAAATACGCCGCAAGGCCTGCCGCTTCAAGGATTGTCCGGTCAGGGATGTTTTTATCAAGCCCTAGCTTTATTATAACATGGGAGCCGTGAATGTTTTTTGTGTGAAACCACATATCGGATGAATTGGCAAACTTCAGGGTCAACTTATCATTTTGAGTGTTATTCTTACCGACAAATATGTCAAATCCGTCGCTGCTTATAAAATGGTGAGGCTTTGATACGCTATCCGGCTGTTTTTTCTTTGTTTTTCTGGCTTTTATATACCCTAAATCGGTAAGTTCTGCTCGGATTGCATTGATATCGCCTTCGGTTTGGGAGTTTTCGGCGAGTGTCAAGGTGGACTCAAGATATTCCAAGTCATTTTTTGCATTCTCAAGCTGAATTGCCGCCTCAACCTCGGCTGTTTTTGCCTTGTTATATAGCTTATAATATCTTTGTGCATTTTTAGAAGGAGTCAGCTCCGGCTTTAGTGGTATTTTTATTTCGTCAAGGGTTTCCGAATAGTAGTCGGTAACATAGCAAAACTCATCACCTTGGGAAATCTTAAATAAATTTGCTGTAATAAGGTCCCCGTATTTTTTGTGCTTATCCTTATCTTTTGCATCCAGAAGCGTTTTATTTAATATTGAAATCTTTTTGGAAATTTTTGCGATGTTATTTGATAGAATTTTTAAGATATCCGCACTTTTTTGCTTGATTCTCTCGGCTGAATCCTTGGAACTGTAAAAATCCTCTAAAAGCTCACTTAAATTGTCGTAATATATTATATCTGCAAGACTTTCATATTGGAGTATATCTATAGCGCTAAAATCTAATATTCTGCCGCTTTCACGCTCTTTTATAATAGAGGGGCGAAAGTCGGGTTTGGAAAAATTCTTAATAGTTTTATTTAAATCAGTAAAACTTTCACATTCAGAAGAAAAGATATCTGCCCGACCAAAGGTGCGGAAGGAGATTTCTCTTGCGGTAAGCGGACTTATTCCGCCGATTTGTGAAAGTAAAAGCTTATCAATTCTCATGTTTTCATCAGGAGTTTTTAGAGAAAAATCTTTGATTTTTTCTGAAAGAATTGGAACTTTTTCCTGAGACGGTGCAAGTTCATATTTTCCACCGGGTAATACCTGACGCACCGAACTCATGGTAAAATCAATATGTTTTATAGAGTCGATTATAGTCATGTCGGAGTGGGTAAGGATAATATTTGAATGTCGTCCCATAATCTCCACAATCAGATGTTTTGTGGTTAAATCTCCCAACTCGTTATACGACTCAATGTCAAATATAAGGATTCTGTCGCCCTCAATGTTTTTTATATCTGAAACCTTCCCCGATGTTAAGTGCTTTCTTAAAAGCATACAAAACATAGGCGGGGTTTTAGGGTTTTCTTTTGGAGTAGTTTGGAAATGTATTCGTGGGTTTGTGGGGCTTGCCGAAAGGGTAAGCTTAAAGGAACCAGAGAAGGTGCGAAGAGTTAACATTATCTCATCCTTTTCAGGCTGATAAACCTTCTCAATTTTTGCACCTATTAGCTTTTTTCTTAGCTCCTCTTTGATACATTCCAAAGCTAAAGTATCTAATGCCATAAAATCCTCCCGATTAATTGTCCATCATATGGACGTTTATGTGGTCATAGGTCATTTGAATGTTTTCCTTATCAAAGGAAGCTTTAATATTTTCATTAAGTGCATAGTAACCGTTCCAGTAATTTTCGGTTTTAACCCATGCTTTTATAGTGTATTCAATGCTACTTTGCTTAAATTCTGACACTCCGATGATTGCTTTTTCCTTATCTATAATCTCTTTAGTGTCCCTTATTGCGTTTTTGATTGATGTCTTTGTGTCATCTATCTTACAATCATATGATGCAGTAATTTTTAAAACTATAAGACGCTTGTCTTCTGCAGAATAGTTTATTACTTTTGATGATGAAATTTCACTATTAGGGACATATATTATTTTATTGTCGACAGTGGCGAGTTTGGTGTGAATGAGCCCTATTTCCCGAACACTGCCGCTAACACCACCAATTTCAACATAATCTCCGGCGGAAAATGGCTTTGATGCAAGAATGGAAACTCCGCCGGCAATATTGGTTAAAAAGCCCTGAACCGCCAAGGATGCCGCCAAACCAAGCACACTAAATAGGGCAAGCAGGGAGGTGATAGGTATTCCCAAGGAGTCGGCAATGATTAATACAGCAATAAAATATAAAATAAATTTTACCGTTTTTAAGATAAATCTTTTTAATGTATCATCTATGGTTAATTTACTCGTCAGTTTTTTTATAATTCTCATAACCATCTTAATTACAATTATGGAAATAACTGTAATAATTATTGCAGAAATTACTTTATTTAAATCAATATCTCCCAATTTAATATTTCCTAAAAGTGCATTTACTTGTTCCATATTTATCTCTCCTTTACCTCTAAATTATTTTATCACAACCATAAAAAAATTTCAATAATATAATGAGAGAAAAATAAAAATCCACTCATCAGGTGGATTTCAAATAATATGATTTTTAAATGTTGAATGATAAATCTCAGATTATTTCAATATCTGCTCCAAGATTTCTTAGTTTTTCAGGAAAATTTTCGTAGCCTCTTTTGATATGCTGAAATCCGCTTACCTTGGTTTTACCCTTTGCTACAGTTCCGGCAAGGACTAAAGACGCCCCACCCCTCAAATCATAAGCGGTGACGTCGGCACCGGTTAAGTGCTTAACCCCTTCAATTACCGAGGTTCTGCCGTCAATTTTTATATGTGCGCCCATTCTCACAAGCTCGCCGACGTGTAGGAATCTATTTTCAAACACTGTTTCTATAACAATACCAGTCCCTTTTATTGTAGACAAAAGTGCAGAAAAAGGTGCTTGCATATCGGTTGGAAAGCCTGGGAAGGGGAGTGTTTTAATATCGGTTTGGTGAATTGGCTTTTCGGCGTCAATGTAAACCGAGTTTTCTTTGAATTCCAAGAAATACCCCATTTCTTTTAGCTTTGCACAAACAGGTTTTATATGCTCTGAATTTATGTTTTTAATCGTCCCACATCCACCTGTAATTGCAAGGGCAATTAAGAATGTTCCAGCCTCAATTCGGTCAGGTATGACGGTGTGGGAGGTGGGGGTGAGTGAATCAACCCCGTGGATAACTATGGTGTCTGTACCGCTTCCTTCGATTTTTGCACCCTGGCTATTTAAAAAGTTTGTGAGGTCTACAATTTCCGGCTCGGTTGCAGTATTTTCAATGATAGTGTCACCCTTGGCCAAAATTGCCGCCATAATTATATTTTCGGTAGCGCCAACACTTGGAAAGTCAAGATATATTTTATTTCCGGTGAGTTTTTTTGACTTTAATTCAACATACCCATGGCCTTTTGAAATCTCAGCACCAAGGGCGGAAAAGCCTTTTAAGTGTAGGTCTATAGGTCGGGTTCCGATTGGGCAACCGCCGGGCATTGGGATTTTTACCTTTCCAAGCCTTGCTAAAAGCGGACCAGAGAGTAAAAAAGAACCCCGAAGCTTATTTGACATACTGTATTCGCAAAGTCGGTTTGAGATGTGATTGCAGTCTATATCTAAAAAGCCTTCACCTTTTGAAATTATAGCCCCCGACTCGTCTAAAAGATGACACATTGTAGTAATATCACTCAAATCCGGCACATTAAAAATTCGGTTTTTACCTTCACATAAAAGACACGCTGCCATTATGGGAAGGGAAGAATTTTTAGAGCCGCTTATTTCAATGCTTCCCGATAGTTTTCCGTTTGGTTTTATAAGTAACTCATCCATATAAATCTTCCTTTTTAAAAATTCTTTTTATATTTTTATTATGTCCCAAAATAAATATTTTAAAATTAAATCTCGATATTGACAAATTTATAAAATTCATATAAAATTTAAGTAAATTTTTGGGGGTGATATAAATGTTTTCAAAAGATTTTTTCTGGGGAGTTGCGACATCATCGTATCAGATAGAAGGGGCGGCCGGGGAAGACGGCAGAGGTTTATCCATATGGGATACCCATTGCATGAAAAAGGGAGCAATTTTTGACGGTCAGTCGGGGGAGATTGCGACAGACCATTATCATAGATTTAAAGAAGACGTGGCGATTATGAAAAAATTAGGGGTGAAGGCCTATAGATTTTCAATTTCCTGGTCAAGAATCCTGCCAGACGGGGTAGGAAGAGTAAATGAAAAGGGGATTGAATTTTATAATAACTTAATTGATGAGTTGATAAAAAATGACATTGAGCCTTTTATTACACTTTATCACTGGGATTTACCGCAGGTACTCTTTGAGAGGGGAGGCTGGTTAAACCGTGAAATTACCGATTGGTTTTCTGAGTATGCAAAGGTAGTTTCTGAGAATTTTTCCGACAGAGTGAAGTATTATTTTACATTCAATGAACCTCAGTGCTTTATAGGTGTCGGATATACAGGCGGAGGTCATGCACCGGGATTGAAATATTCTCAAAAAGAGCAGATTATAAGCGTTCATAATGTGTTACTTTCACACGGAAAAGCCGTAAAGGCGATAAGGGAAAATGCAAAAGGTGAGGTTAAAGTAGGATACGCTCCAACCTGTACCTGGAACTACCCTGTTGATGAAAATAACCCAAAAGATATTAAAGCCGCATATGAATCCAATTTCAAGACTCCTGATGATATGAATTTATGGTGTGTGTCGTGGTGGAGTGACCCTGTGGTCTTCGGGAAATACCCTGAAGACGGCTTGAAATTGGTAAAAGATTATCTTCCAAAGACATGGGAAGAGGATTTGAAAATTATTTCAGAACCTATTGATTTTATGGGACAAAATATCTATTCGGGAAAGGCTGTAAAGCATAGTGAAAATGGGTTTGAAATCCAAAAAAGACCGATTGGCTATGGAATTACTGCAGGTGGTTGCCCAATTGAGCCAAACTCAATTAAGTGGGGTTCGAAATTTTTGTACGAAAGATATAAACTGCCAATATACATCACAGAAAACGGAATGTCTTGCCGTGATACCGTATCTCTTGACGGTAAGGTCCATGACCCGCAAAGAATAGACTTTCTGCAAAGATACCTTCTAAAGCTTGAAGAAGCTATAGACGAGGGTGCAGATGTGAGAGGCTATTTCCAATGGTCGTTAATGGATAATTTTGAGTGGGATAACGGATATAAAGAACGATTTGGAATCGTTTTTGTAGACTATAAGACCCAGGAGAGAATAATTAAGGATAGCGGTAATTGGTATAGGGAAGTTATTGAATCAAACGGAGAAAGACTTCATAGGATATAAAAAAGAGGCTTTATAAAAATGAAGTAGTCAGTACTTTGTAGACACAAAAAAGAATATTTTAAGCTGCCTGTAGAAGTTTATATTGAACAGGCGGTTTTCTTTTTAGTTTTCGTACATATCCTAATACTCCAAGTCTTTTCAGAGATTTCCATACAGATATATCTGATACAATCCAACCATACAGATTAAGCAAAGTGTCTACTATTGTTCTATATCCTTGTGGTGGATAATGTGAATGAATATCAAAAACATAGTAGTCTGATTTTTTGTGTTGTACTTCATAACGGTTAAGTGTTCCTTTGCGTTTTAACCATTAGCAACCTTGTATTTTAATTGCTCGATAGGTGTAAGGACTCTCTTTTTTGCTATGTCTAACATTTATTAAGCCTTTTAGTCTATCTATATAGTTCACCTCATTTTCTTTAGTATAGCATAAAAAATGATGGTTGGCACTTTTTTGTGTCTACCATAATTATATCACTTCACTTTTGACCGATTTTTATATCCCTGAAATAAACACAAATGCTATTGCCAAGATTAACAGGTTATCGT
>JAZULN010000070.1:0-7568 GCA_045603125.1 Clostridia bacterium
TTAGGGAAATCCCAAGCTCTTTTGCTACCTCGTGCCTGTTGGCACCGTTTCTGAAATGATATTCCGCTAAAGTTTTTAAAGTTTTTGTTGTAGTTATACTTTCATCTCCTTGTTGCCTAATGCAACTATATTGTTAAAAACAATCGCCGCAATATCACGACGCAAGTTGCATTATGCTATAATTAAAGTAAAAAAATGAGATATTCTGCTGAATATCATTTGTAAATATGCCCATTGTGGCAGTAAAAATAAAAATACGGCCATATCTTTATTGACCCCTATTATACCATAAGATTCCAATTTTGTCAATAGCATAATGCAATTTTATTAAAAACTATGTTACTTTAAACTATATTTTCCGTTGACAAACCGTCTTTATATGGTATAATAATTACTGTATATGTTACCAAACTCCAAAATGAGTTTGGAATCGATATAATTATTGTACCGGAGTGTTGCAAGGCATTAGGTAGCCTTGCACTTATGGTATAATAATTACATCATATTAAATTAATGGTGATAGATATGAATCAATTTATTCGAAGCGAAATTCTTTTGGGAAAAGAGAAGATGGAAAAGCTTAAAAACTCCCATGTCATGGTGTTTGGCGTGGGTGGGGTAGGCTCATACGTATGCGAAGCATTGGCACGCTCAGGCGTTGGCGAGATTACGGTGGTAGATAGTGATACTGTATCTGAATCAAACTTAAACCGACAGCTAATAGCCCTTCACTCCACTATTGGCAAAAAGAAGGTGGACGTGATTTCAGATAGAATTTATGACATAAACCCGGAGTGTCGGGTAAATAAAAAGGATATCTTTTATCTACCCGAAAATGCCCACGAGATTGATTTTAATAAAGTGGATTTTGTGGTTGATGCAATCGATACGGTGACGGCAAAAATTGATATTATTGTGAAATGTAAAAACCTAGGAATTCCGGCTATAAGTTCAATGGGGACAGGAAATAAACTAAACCCCGCAATGCTGAAAATTGATGATTTATATAAAACCTCGGTATGCCCGCTTGCAAGGGTTATGAGAAGGGAACTAAAAAACAGGGACATAAAAAGTCTTATGGTACTATATTCTGAAGAAAAGCCAATAGAGCCTGAGTCTTTAGATAAAAGAACCCCGGGGAGTGTTTCATATGTACCCTCTGTTGCGGGACTCTTAATTGGCGGATATGTGATAAATGAATTAGTAAAATAAGTGAGCATTTTAAAAATGCTCACTTATTTTATCTCAAAAAATCCAATGCATTGTCTATTCCTGAACCTATACTTCTAAAAAAACCTTCTGTCTTTTTCTGCATTTTGTGACGTTGGCGATCAGAAATCGGGTCTGCAATCATTGTCACGGCAGACCCCACCAATAAACCGGTTATCATACCTTTTATAAATCCCATAATAGTCTCCAATCTGTTGAAAATCAACTAATATTTTATATTTCTATTCTTCTCGAAAATTTTATTTTTATAACCTGATATCTTAAAAAGGATGAATTTGGTAATATAAACTTAATATTTTATATCGAAAAAACTATTGACGGGTGGGAAAAAGAGGTATAAAATTAGATGTAGGATAAATTCTTATAAAAAGGTGATATTATGGCAAGTATTAAAGAATTTTCAGGTTACCGCTTTGACCAGTCCAAGTTTGAAAATATCAGTGACATTATGGCGGTTGCTTATGACAGAATGACCGAAGAGGAAAGAGAAAAATTTTCAAAAAAAAGTTTATATAATATTGTAAGAGTGTCTAATAACCGTATAGATGACGAAGAAAAAGGTTATATAGATGCGGAAAAAAACCTTGAAAAATGGGTTCGAGATGGCATATTAAAAAAAGAAAAAAAGCCGGGTATGTACTTATATGAACAGCATAGCATCTATAAAGGCACAACTTTTATCAATAGAGGCATTGTATGTCTTTTAAAGCTTCAGGACTTAGATGCAAATTCATCGGTAAAGATTTGCGAGGAGACGAATGAGGACTCAATAGAGGATAGATTTAAACTCACCTCTAAAATCAAGGCAAATGTTGATATGATAAACGGAATGTATATCGATAGCGAAAGACCTCTTACTCATCTTATCAATGAAATTTCTGAGGAAAAGCCTGATATGGAGTTTGATATGCCCGAAACCATCACAGGCGAGCTTACCAATAACCGCTTGTGGGTAATAGATGATTCTAAGAGAATTGAATTTATAAAAGAAAGTCTAAAGGATATAAATGTATTTATAACCGACGGCCATAACAGATACATGGCGGCGCTAAAATACAGAAACGAGTGCATTAAAAATAACCCGAATCATACAGGGGAAGAGCCTTATAATTATATCATGGCGTTTTTGAGCAATAGCTACGGTGATAATATGGTTCAGCTCCCGATTCATAGACTAATTACCAATAAGAGATTTTCCGAGGATTATTTTATCGCCTGCTCACAGGACCATTTTAAG
Organism: Clostridia bacterium; assembly: GCA_045603125.1. Taxonomy (GTDB): domain Bacteria; phylum Bacillota; class Clostridia; order UBA1381; family UBA1381; genus CAKSFT01. Next base: position 2,468 of record JAZULN010000070.1, read on the forward strand.
GTTGAAAAAATCATAGTCGACACAAGCAATGATGAGCTTACCGAAACTATGAAAAAGCAGATTGAAACTTCAAGAAGAAAGTGTATCATCGGCGTTTATTTTGGTGGAAACTATTTTTATCGCCTGACTCTTACCGATTACGATTACATAAAATCCATAAGCCCTGAGCATAGTGAGGAATATAAGATGCTGGATGTAAATATCCTAAATGACCTTCTTTTGGGTGAGCTTTTGGGTATTACAAAAGAAAATTACGAAGAATATGTTACATACACAAAGCGAACAACTAAGGGTGTTAAATGGGTAAATGAGGAGAAAGCGTCTTGTTTATTTGTAATGAACACAACAAAGGCGGAAAGAATATGTGAGGTTGTAAATTCGGGCGAAACCATGCCTGAGGCATCAATTTATATCTTCCCCAATGTTGTAACCGGAATAGTTATAAACAAAATATCTGAAAACGAATAGTTTTCAGATATTTTTTCATAAAAATTTGGGTTGTTATTATGGAAAAAAAGTGATAGAATATTATAGATATGAAAAAATTTATTTTCGGAGGGTTTTTATATGAATAAAAGGCTTGAAGAGTTTAAAGAAAATATAAAAGGAATGAAAATCGATGTTTTAGGTATAGGAATCAGCAATTTGCCGATAATAAAATATCTTAAAAATAACGGGGCCGAGGTAACTGCTTTTGATAAACGGGAAAAGGCAGATTTGGGTGATGTTTATGAAGAGCTTTTCCAAATGGGAGTGAAATTCTCGCTTGGTGAAAATTACCTTGATAATATTTATGGTGATATGGTTATAAAGACCCCGGGGATGCGGTTTGATAACCCTAAGCTTTTGGAGGCAAAAAAACGAGGTGCAATTATTACATCTGAGATGGAACTGTTTTTCGACTTTTGCCCGGCAAAAATCATTGCAGTAACGGGAAGTGACGGCAAGACCACCACCACTACCATCATAAATAAACTTTTGGAAAAGGAAGGCTATAAAACATGGCTTGGCGGAAATATCGGGAACCCTGTGTTTTGTTCTCTTGAGGAGATTTCGCCTGATGATTTGGTTGTTTTAGAGCTATCGAGTTTTCAACTCCATACCATGAAAAAATCACCGAATGTATCGGTTATCACTAATATCACACCAAATCATCTTGATATGCACAAAAGCTATCAGGAGTATATTGATGCTAAGAAAAACATAATGCTTTATCAAAGCAAGAGCGATACCCTTGTTGTTAATATGGAAAATGAAGTGACAAAAGATATCGGCAATGAGGCTCGTGGCAGAAAAATCGGTTTTTCAAAAGACTCCGACGTTTCAAGAGATTCTGAGTATATCTACTATATGGGTGAAAAAGTCCTGAAGATTTCTGACATAAAAATTCCGGGTAACCATAATGTGGAAAACTATATGGCAGCAATTGGAGCTGTGGGTGATATGGTAAAAAAAGAAACCATTGAAAGCGTTGCAAAGGAATTTGGCGGCGTTGAGCATAGAATTGAATTGGTAAGAACCAAAGACGGCATAAGATTTTATAATAGCTCCATCGACTCAAGTCCAAATAGAACCATAAATACCCTGAAGGTGTTCCCCCAAAAGGTTATTATGATTGCCGGCGGAAAGGATAAGGGGATTCCTTATGATGAAATCGGACCGTCGTTGGTTGAGAAGGTAAAGACCCTGATTTTGGTGGGTGCGACCTCGGGGAAAATAAAGAAAGCTCTCTATAAAACCCCCGGAAATGAGGCTGTGGAGGTAATAGAGTTAACTGAATATCAGGATGCGGTGGAAGAAGCATATAAAAAGGCAAAGGCGGGGGACGTGGTGTTATTATCACCTGCCAGCACAAGCTTTGATAAGTTCAAAAACTTTGAAGAGAGAGGAAATTTATTTAAAAGCATAGTAAATAGTCTTTGAGAGGATGAATAAGTTTTGAAGAAAATTTTAAAAACTCTTAGCGATATGCGAGGGGTTTCGGGATTTGAATATAGAATTTCAGACAATATAAAAAATATGTTTTCACCCTACCTTGATGATGTATATATCAATAATTCCGGTTCGGTTGTGGGTGTAAAAAAAGCGGATAACCCGATAGGAAAAGTTATGATAGAAGCCCATATGGACGAAATCGGGCTTATGGTAAAGGGTATAGACGAAAAAGGATTTTTAACTTTTGTAAATATAGGCGGTGTCGATGGACGAATTCTGCCGGCATCGGAGGTTATAATTCACGGCAAAAAGGATGTATGGGGAGTAATCGGTGCAAAACCGCCCCATTTACAGACTGCCGATGAATCGGGGAAAATTTTAAAAATAAAGGATATGGCAATCGATACAGGCTTGGATGCCAATGTGGTTAAAAGCCTTATCTCTGTCGGTGACAGCATCACAATGTCCCAGTCGGTGGGAGAGCTTTTAAACGAGAACTTTAGTGGAAAATGTATAGACGACCGGGGTGGTGTTGCTATACTTTTAAAGGTGATGGAGGATCTTCAGAGTAAAAACCTTCCCTATGACCTCTATTTTGTTGCAACAGTCCAGGAGGAAGTGGGACTTCGTGGTGTAAAGACGGTTTCTTATGAAATTAACCCCGACATGGCAATCGCCATAGACGTGTGCCATGGTATTACTCCTGATAATTCATATAACGCTTTTGAAACCGGGTCGGGAACTGTTATTTCAAAAGGCCCTAATATCCACCCGAAAATCTCGAAAAAGCTAATAGACATTGCAAAGGAAAAGGAAATAAAGTATTCTATCGATGTTGACGGCGGAGATACCGGCACTGATGCATGGGCGATACAGGTGGCACGGTCCGGCATTGCGACGGGACTTTTGTCAATTCCTCTAAAATATATGCATACATCGGTGGAAACTGTATCTTTATTTGATTTAGAGGAAACAAAAAAACTCATTGTAGAGTATTTATGCGATTTAAAAGGAGGGTTTGATTTTCTATGCTATTAGAGAGTTTATGTAATGCATCGGGCGTCAGCGGAAATGAAGGAGAAGTAAGAAACATAATAATCTCCCAAATCAAACCCTATTGTGATGACATTTTTGTAGATTCCATTGGGAATGTAATTGCTCTAAAAAAAGGGAAAGACCACTCAAAAAAGGTGATGATTGCTGCCCATATGGACGAGGTGGGATTTATTGTAAGCGGAATTACCGATAAAGGCTACCTTGAATTTAAAAAGGTTGGCGGAATTGATACAAGGGTAATAATCTCAAAAAATGTTTTGGTGGGCGATAAAAAAATTCCTGGTGTTATAGGAATGAAGGCAATCCACCTTCAGAGTAAGTCGGAAAGAGAGGAAGTTCCAAAGGTAAAATCCCTCTTTATAGATATTGGTGCCAAGGATAAGGAAGACGCCGAAAAATACGTAAATCTTGGGGATTATGTTACATTTGCCACAAAATACCAAGAAATTGGGGAAGACCTTATAAAGGCAAAGGCGTTAGACGACAGAGTTGGATGTTTTGTTATGACAAAACTAATTAAAGAGCCGCAAAAATATGATACCTACTTTTGTTTTACCACCCAGGAAGAGGTAGGGCTTCGGGGGGCGAGGGTTTCGGCATACCGCATAAATCCGGATATCGCATTGGTTTTAGAATCCACCACCTGTGCCGATGTTCATAATGTACCCGACCATAGAACCGTTACCCGAATGGGTGAAGGCGTGGCGATAAGTTTTATGGATTCTTCGACCATTGTTAAAAAAGAATATGTGGAGTTTTTAGAAAGAATTTCTAAAGGTATTCCTGCCCAACTAAAAAAGATGACATCGGGCGGAAACGATGCGGGAGCGATTCATTTGACCGGAGAGGGAATAAAGACCGCCTCGCTTTCAATTCCGGCAAGATACATTCATTCTCCGGTGTCGGTAGCGTCGAAAAAAGACATTGATGCCATGGAGAAATTAGCGAAAAGATTTTTAGATTGTGTAGATGAGGTGATATAGATGGAGATGCTAAAAAGACTAACCGAGTGCTTTGGGCCGTCAGGTCGCGAAGAGGAAATAAGAGAGACAATTAAAGAGCTTATAAAAGACTATGCCGATGAAGTATCGGAAGATGTAATGGGAAATCTTATTGCCCGGAAAAAGGGCTCAGGAAAGAAGATAATGCTTGCAAGTCATATGGATGAAATCGGGGTTATTATAACCTATATTGACGATAATGGGTTTTTGCGATTTTCCCCTGTTGGAGGTCTTAACACAAAGGATATTTTATATAATAAGGTGAAATTTAAAAACGGAACTGTTGGCGTTATCGGAACTGAAAAAGAAAATAAGGATAAACTGATCCCGAAAATGTATATCGACATCGGTGCGAAAAGTAAGGAAGAGGCAGAAAAAGTGGTGTCGGTGGGTGATATGGCAGTATTTTTGGGGGAATTTCATAAAATGGGAGATGCGGTAATATCAAAGGCACTCGATAACCGTGCCGGATGTTATGTTTTGATAAAGACCCTTGAGAAGGCAGAGTCTCAAAATGATTTATATTTTGTATTCACAACTCAGGAAGAGGTAGGGCTTCGGGGTGCAAAAACTTCAGCCTTTAAAATAGACCCTGACTATGCCGTAGCCGTTGACGTAACCGACACAGGCGATACCCCGAACTGTGAGGAGATGGCGGTAGCAATGGGGGGCGGTGCTGCTGTTAAAGTTATGGACCGGTCGGTTCTTTGTGATAGCGATATCCGAACAAATCTGATTGAGAGTGCAAAAAGGGCAGGGGTTTCATATCAGCTTGAGGTAATGACAGACGGCGGAACCGATGCTGGTGCCATATCGGGAACAAGAGCCGGTGTAAAGACGGGTGGACTCTCAATCCCGACCCGATATATCCACTCACCTTCTGAAATGGCATCAGTAAGTGATATTGAGGGATGCGTTAAAACTCTTTTAGAATTTATAAAAATGTAACATAAAAAGTCAGTTCGTATGTGAAGTAGTCAATACTTTGTAGACACAAAAAAAGAATATTTTAAGCTGCCTGTTCAAGTCTGTATTGAACAGGCGGTTTTCTTTTTAGTTTACGCATTGGTTTTATGTAATTGAAGTAATACACGGTTTCATCAATGACC
>JAZULN010000071.1:0-7441 GCA_045603125.1 Clostridia bacterium
CCCGAAGATAAGGCATGGTTTAAGTCTGTTGCCTTTGAAACTCGCACCCAGAAGAAAGCTGTAAAGCAGTTTGACGCAAGCGGCAAGCCCATTATTAAGATCGGCAAGGACGGCAAGCCCCGTCAGGCTGTCAAGATGGAAGAAGTTAAGGGCGGCGAAAAGAAAGAAGTCTTTAACCTGTTGGCGGCAAAGTATGCTTTTGCTAATCGCTACATGCCCGAAATTATCCCTGTAGCACAGGAGAAGAAGCCCAAGGCAAGCTCTATTCTGGCTGACTGGTAATTAAATAATCAAAAGGGGAAGTCTATTAAAGACTTCCCCTTTTTCCTTTTATGGGTGGCAGTTGCCGCAAGGCTCATAACCCTTTGCGATCATTTCTTCCCTTGTTCCGGTGTAGTAATACTTATTGCTTTCTTTCATCTTGCCTACACTACTACACCAATCATAATGGAACTTTTTAGAGTTCTTATTTCCTACATAGTCAGTTCCTACAGGCTCTTGCTCTGTTGTATCATCGTCTGTATTGTCCTCTACAGGGGGAACAATAACAGGCGGTGTTTCTACTTCTGGCTTTTGCTGTGCCTGCGGGGGGGCTAATGTATCTGCGTCTTTATTTCTGGAAACTGTAAAGCTAACTTCCTTACCATCACTTTCGCAAATGATTGTGCCTTGTAAGTCTGTTCTAAAGGTCTTTACATCAGCGTCCCGCAAGCGGCTTAATGCGTCTTCTGTGGGGTGTCCGTAGCTGTTGCCCTCACCTACAGAAATAACGGCATACTGCGGGGCTACTTGCCGCAGGAAAACATACTCTGTTGCGTTCTTGCTTCCGTGGTGGCCTACTTTCAATACTGTGCTTTCCAATTCATAACCGGAGTTCAAAGCGGCCTGTTCTGCTTCTCTTTCTGCGTCCCCTGTAAATAGGAAAGAAGTATCTCCATAGACGATACGCAGAATAATAGAAGCGTCATTGTGGTCTGCGGCATTTCCATTAGCGGCAATGATCTGGACCGAAGCACTTCCTAACTTAAAGCTATCTCCTGCTTTTGCTATTGTGATTTCCTTATTCTGCTTATCAAGATACTTTACAAAGTCTTCAAATGCTTCTGTATCATAGCTACTAACGGAACAATAGGCCGTGCCTACAGTAGCATAGTTCAAAGCACCGGACAAGCCGCCTACATGGTCTTCATGTCCGTGTGTTGCTACAATGTAATCAAGATGGGAAACATCATGGTTTTTCAAGTAGCTATAAATAAAACTACTGTCTTCACTATTGCCGCCATCAATAAGCATGGCTTTACCATCACACAAAACAAGGGCGGCGTCCGCTTGTCCTACATCAAGATAATGGATTTCAAAAGTAGAATTTGCGGGGATTTCTGTTTCTTCTGGCGGTGTGGTGGTCGGCTGATCTTCGGGCGGCGGTGTTTCTTCCGGTTTTGTTGTTTCCTCTATAGGGGGTTTCTGTTCCTGCTGATCTGCGGCGGTGGTGTCCTGCTCCTGCTGATCTGCGTCAATCTGCTGTTCGTATGCGGGCGGTGTGGTAGTGTCTGCGGGGTCTGTTGCGGGGGTGGTATCTGTAGGGACAGTAAGCATAGCCACAAATACCAAAAGGCCGCACAAGCCGCCCTTTAGGGCTTTTTTCGGGAAGATCTTTTTTAATCCCTCTTGTAGCTTTCCAATAGGCAGAATTAAAGCACCTGCCGCAAAGAATAGAATGCTTGTAATGCTCGGCATAAATGCCAAACCGGAAACGATCAAGAAGACAGACAGCACCCAAAACAGGGTGTTTTTTCCTGCCTTTTTCGCTTTCTTCCCTGTGCTTATTGGCTCTACTATAACTTCCTGCTGTTGTTTCTTTTTCTTTCCAAACATTTTTACAGCCCTTTCTTAATTACCAAATAACCGCTTGAAAAAACCTTTTTTCTTCTGCGGCTCTGCTACTTCCTCGGCGGCGGTGATCTGTGCTTCTATCGCTTTCGGTTTGTCGGCGGCCTGTAGTATCTGGGCTTGTCCTGCGATAATCTGGGCTTGCTGTGCTAAATCGGCAAACTTCAAGGCAAACTCTGTTATTTGCTTGTCTTTTTCGCTTATCGTTGCTTCTCGCTCTTTTACTGTCTGCCGCAGTTCCTCTATCTCCTGCCGCAGTTTTTCTATTTCCTCGGCGGCGGTGTCCTGCTGATCTTCTTTTACTGTTGGCGGCTGTTCCTCTCTCTTGCCCTCGTCTTTCCGTTCGGGTGGAGCGGGACTGTCAGCAACCTTTATTTCTGCCTGTTCGCTTTCTACTTGCTTCTGCTTTAATACTGTCAGTAGTTCGGTAGATACTTTCTTTACTCCGTTCTCTACTACTACAAACTGCCTGTATTCTTCTTGTTCTAACAAGCTGTAGGCGGCGGCTTTAGAAAGGTCTGCCTGTTTCGCAAACTTTGATACACTCAAATAGTTATTACTCATACAAGCCCCTTACTTTCTAATTCGTCCCAAAGCGTCATTTGATCTAAACCAAATTCGTGTTCTATGTCGCTCTGTAGCTTTATTCTTTCTATTGCGTCTTTCGTAGAAATGGTAAATCTGATCTTCTCTACTGCTCGGCCTTGCTTTATAGGCTCGTAAGTGATATTCTTATCACTGTAGCTATTTACCTCATCTACAGCCGGATTTAATACCCTTGTTTTGAATGTCTGGTAGGTCTTGTAATTTTCCGCACCTAACATTCTCCGCAGTTCATCAAGCCTAAATACTCTTTGATAGGTTTCTAATTCGTGAAAGTGAATGCTTTTAATGAGTTCGTAAAGCCGTATTGTGTATTTGCTCTTAAAGTGTAGCGTCCATAGTAATTCGTATTGCGTGAAGTTTTCCTTTAACTGTAGCAAAAAGGGTTTCATGTCTTCATCAAGGCGAATTTTAATAATGCCGCTTTTCTTATTCAAGTAAGGCTTTTCAATCCATCGTAAAAGGGTTTCTTCATCTTCCAGAGTAATCCAAAGGCTTTTATCTGCTATTTCCTTAATTGCGGCTTTCAAGTCTTGATAGTTCTTGCCGCTTGTTTCATCAATGCCGCAAACTCTACAAAACTCACTAATGCTAAATTCATAAAGTTTGAAGTCCTCATCGTAAGGTGTGATCTGGCTTATCAAGTATAAGACGATCTTCTGTTGCTGTAAGGACAGATTGAAGCGGCTCTTTTGTATTAGCTCATTTGCCTTTACTACTGTCTTTCCTCGCAGTTCTTTTAATGCGAAACTATCTTGTTCCATGCCTTTCACCTCACAATAAGGCCATTATAGTCCCAAAAGAAACAAGTGTCAATTCCGTGTTCTTTTTGCGGGTGGGGGTGGTGATACTCTCGCACCAAATGTTCTTTTTCTTCGCACTTAATGTTCTTTTTTCTCGCACCAAATGTTCTCGCAGTTCGCACCAAATGTTCTCGTTAAATCGCCCTTACCTAATAGAGAAATATATAAAAAAATATACAAAGTATATTTAGAAAGTCGGCGGCGGTTGCCGCCTTGCTTTCCGAAAAGAGAATTTTTTATTTTGTTTTTGTTTTTGGCCGCACAGAATGCCCTGTAAGCGATTTTTCGGGGTGGGGTGGTGTCTTTCCCTTACTGAATACAAAAGCCGCTTAAAACGCAAATAAACCGCCTTTACGGCGGTTTCTCTTTTTTGGTGGTCTAAATAGGGGCTATTATTGCCGGCGGCGGTGCCGGCTCTCCAGACTTCTTAAATGGATCTCAAACAAGCATTTTGCCGCGGCGGTTTCTCTCATCATTTCCAAAAGGGAAAAAGCCCAGGGCTTAACTGTGGGGCTGACGGCCTGGGCTTTGCTTGCTGTAGCTAACTACAGCTTTACTTACCAAAGTCTTTCAAAAGATCATCAAGGGTTTTTTCTATAAAGGCTTCAAGCTGTTTTTCTGTTTCTGCTTCAAGCCGCTTTTGTTCTTCTTTTCTCTGCTGTTCTTCTTTCATGCGGCGGCGATACTCTGCTTGTTGCTTTCTCTTTTGAAGTGTGTAGTTTTCTTGTGCGTTTTTTCCGTTCAGCTGATAGTAAATCCAATCTGGCATTCTGCCAATGTCATGGAAGTATTCAATTTCATCTAATGTATAAGCCATTTGTAAAACTCCTTTCAGTTTTCGGGGGGTGGTTTTAATCATTTTTCGGGGACTGGCTTTAGTCAAAAAACAGGTATAGGAAAACGGCAATTTTCGGGTATCTCTTATAAAGTAGGGGGAAAAAAGTTTTTCTAAAGCCATTACAAAGGGGTTTCCTTTAATCGCTTGTCAGCGATTAAAGGAAACTGTATTTGTTCCGTGTGTGTCCCAATTCATCACGGTATTTTTCTATTTTAATCATTCCTTTTTCCGTAAGTAGCTTGTTATAACTACTTACCCTATCAAAGTTCTGTTTTGATTTTATAGAATAACCGCAAGCAGAAAGAAACTGTATTGCTGTAAAATCTGTTTTCTTATCTTTCGTATAGCCGCAGTAGTATTTTAAGTAGATCAAATAGTGCGACAATAAATTATCTTTCTTTTCCTTTAATAAACTTACTTCTTCCGCAGTTAGCTTTACAAATGCCTTATTTGTTCCTTTTGGAAAACTACAAAGTAAGTGAATAACCTTGTTTTTCTTATCAGTTTCTATAAAATCTTTGTATTCCGGATTGTTTAGAATGCGTGAAACAGTAGAAGAAGAAAGATTAAGCCTTTCCGCAAGATCATTTATTGAAGAATAGCGGATAGTATCAAATGCTTTTGTTTCTTCTCTGTATTCTGCTATCTCATGGAAAGCAAGCAAGTGAAGATAATCTATTTCGGCGGCAGGATTGAAGCGGATATAATAACTGCTTCTCATTCTATCGCTTTTTCACTTTCTGCGGCTTCTCGTCTTCTCTTGCTTTCGTAATAGGCTACTGTATTCTCGCTGTGTGTAGCCCATGCCAGATTGTCAGCGGCATTATTTAGCTTGTCTTCGTCCCCATGATGAACTATAGGCTTGTCTTCTGGATTATCGCAAAAGGCTTGCCCGACAAGTCTATTTATTCTTCTACCATGCCCGAACAAATCTACATACAGATACCCATTACAGTTATAAGGCTTTAGTATCTTCGGCTCTGTTCCGCAAAGGCTTAATACTCGGCCTTTGTCTGATACCCAATAAAAGCCATCAGCCCAAGGGATTTCTTTCCATGTTTCATCATTCGGGGTTTCAAGCATGATATAAAAGATCAGCTTATTTATTCTTCTGGCGGCGGCGGAGGCGGCTTGCGGATTTATCTGTAATACTGCTTTTTCCATAGGTTAAAACTCCTTTAGGGTTTCTATAATCTCTTGTAATCTGTTCTGTTTCTCTATACCAAGATCAAAGTAGCCGCATAGCCAGTTATAAACGCTGTCTTGCCTTACTTCCAGTAGTTCCGCTATCTCTTTATAGCTGATACCTTGTAAAGCCTTTAATAGTTTCACTTCTTTTCGTAAAAAATCATTCAATCAAATCATTCCTTTGTTTAATACTACGGAAATCTATAGTTAAGCCGCAAAAATAAATAGACTACTCCCATTTACAAGGAGTAGCCTATCTATTTATAGCAGTATTACACAGATTTCCGTTATTATACTTGAAGAAACTATAGTATAAATTATTCTCTTTCGTCCAAAGGCGGCAGGGGGTGGGGGGGTATAATTCGGGCAGTCTGGATTTTTTACCCCCTACTCTGGTTTTGCGGGGGCATTACTCCCACGGAGCAGCTTTTTTATTCCGGACTACGGTTTTATCTACTTTCCCAATTCTCGCAGTAATTCGGCTGTTCCTGCTGATAGTCTGCGGGGCAGTCATCAAGAAATTTACAGTTATCGCAAGTAGGCTCAAACTGTTCCTTGCCGTTCATGTATAAGAAAAAGCCCAATTCATCATTATCCATTTTGAAAAATTCCCTCATTTCTAAATCATCATCAGCCGCAAGGGGATTTCTTTCAAGATCAGCAGAAAGAACGCTTTGTAGGCTGTCATAGGCCACTAAATCACGCTCAAAATCAAGGTGTGCCGCATAGCTATAAACTATGATTGCCTTTAGATCATCATTTGAAAGGGTGGCGGCTACTTCTTTACTTATAGCGGCCTTGCCGTCTTCTGTTAGCCGCTTATAAAGATTACAGCCACGCAATTCTAAATACTTGTAGTGTTCCATAGGCTATACCTCTCTTATGTATTTATTTTATAATAATTTCTATAGAAAATCAAATAGCGGCCTACTGTATGCCAGTCTTTCCGATCGGTCGAGCGGGACAAACGGCAAACTATAGGGCAGTAGGGGGATTACTCCCCCTCTGCGTCCATTTCTTCTTTCAATTCACGCTTATACTTGTAGTAAGTATTTCGGGCAAGCCCCGCAAGCGTCATAACATCAGCGTCCGCAAGTGTGCCGCCGAAGTCTTTAGAATGCTTCTTGATTACTTCTTTAGCGGCTATAGACTTCTTTGTAGTAAGTTTAGTTCCTTGCTGTAGTCCTATTTGCTTACCATTAAGCCTTGCTGTTTCTATACCCTCTTTTGTCCGCTGGTGTAAGTCTTCTACTTCTTTCTCGCTCTGTTGGAAAGCAAGTTTAATTTGCTCTTTAGCAAGTGCCATCAAGTATTTATTTACACCCTCTAAAATGTAATCTACAGAACTTCCGGTAAGCTGTATGTTATTCTCAAGGGCTTTTTTATAGGTATCTGTATTTATGTGCGGCTCTTTAAGAAATACAAGATTTACACCCATGTTATACAGTTCTTCATAAGCATTAAAGCCGTCTTCTGCGTTGCCACTCATGCGGCTTACGCTATCAAATACAATGGTATCGCCTGCTTTAATGATCTTCATTAGCTTTAACCACTCCTTGCGGTCAAGCCGTGTTCTTGTAAAAACCTCTTGAATAATAATAGCGGTAGGGAAGACAGCAAGAATATTTCTAATCTGTCTTTCAATACTTTGCTTTGCTCTGCTGATACGACAATAGCCATAAATCATTTTCTATACCTCACTTTGTAGCAAATCAAACCTTCGTTTCTTTTGATACTCTAATTCTAATACATTTCCTTGTAGTTGTCAATAGGTTTTAATACTTTTTTTACATAGGTTTGTTTTGATACTGGCGGCGGCTGTATTTGATACAGTTTGACAATTCCTTTATTTTCTGCTACTATGGCCTATAGGCAAGCTATACGCACAATAACAAATGAAAGGCGGCATTTATACATGGCTTACGATTTCAAGAAACTTAATTTGGAACAGATGGTAGAATACATCACAAAGAATGCTCCCGAAGATAAGGCATGGTTTAAGTCTGTTGCCTTTGAAACTCGCACCCAGAAGAAAGCTGTAAAGCAGTTTGACGCAAGCGGCAAGCCCATTATTAAGATCGGCAAGGACGGCAAGCCCCGTCAGGCTGTCAAGATGGAA
>JAZULN010000072.1:0-10338 GCA_045603125.1 Clostridia bacterium
TGCGTAATCTATGTAGAAAACATACTATTTTTATTGTAATTAAGATTTTTAATAGAATTTGTCAAAGGCTTTAATCAATTAATTATACAGTTGTAGAAAAATGGAAGACGGACAAAGCGACATAATTTTAAGCTTATGTAAAAAACATACTATTTTATGTAAAAAACGTATTGTTGTAAACTATTAAAATTAGAAATAAAAAGGAGAAAAAAGATGAAAGAAATTTTGATTACCGAACAAATGGCAGGGGAAAATGCGACCAAAACATTGGTTGAAATCCTCACAAAGGAAGAAAACAAGAAGGATACCTTAATTAGATTCCAAAAGGGTACATATCACTTCTATGAAGATGATTCCTACGAAAAGTTCTTTGGTATTACCAATAACGATTCTGGGGTTAAGAATATTGCCATGCCTATCTTTGGTTGTGAAAATGTTACCATCGACGGAGGGGATTCAGTGTTCGTAATGCACGAGCAGACATTCCCGATTTTTGCGACAGAGAGTAAGGGTATAACAATTAAGAATATAATATTCGACAGAATCATGTCACCTGTTGCGCCATATGCAATTTTTGATATATCTGACGAAGGCTTTTTATTAAAGTTCGACAGAGAAATCACACCATATACCGTAAAGGACGGCAGAGTGATTTTCCACAGAGAAAACCGTGATGCTGATATGCTCGACAGAGTGATATCTATGCATAAGGCAGAATATCATCATGTAAGATTCCTGGCTGCAAGAAATTGCAAAGAGGATTTATCAAATCTTCCCGCACCATATTTCCTTGTGGATGCAGAAGAAAGGGAAAACGGAGTTTATTTCAGATATTGTGAAAACACTCCGATAAAGTGTGATTATGAGGAAGGTCAACGCTTTATTTCAATGTTAGATGGAAGCCGTGAAATCACAATTGCCTGCTTTGATAAATCGGAGCAGATTCTTGTAAAAGACGTTATCGTAAGAAGAGGTCTTGGAATGGGAATCTTGGCACAACTTTCTAAGGATATAGAAATTGATAATTTCTCATCTGATGTTGAATTTCACGGAGAAAATGTGTCTATGACAGCCGATGCTTTGCATTTTGTTCACTGTGACGGAAAGGTTGAGGTGCATAATTGTCATATCACCGATATTATGGACGATTCCATCAATTTTCATGGAAACTACACAGGAATAAAGAGTTTTGAAAAAAATAGAATTATAGGCAAACAGATGCATCAGCAGACCTACTACTTCAATCAATACTTACCGGGCGATGTAGTAAGGCTTGTAAATGCCGACAATCTTGATATTGTTGCTCATTTTAAGGTTGAAAAGTCGGGCTTTACCGGGGACGATGGAATTGAAATGGAACTCATAGGCGAATTTTTAGACGGTTTTGAAAATGCGAACGAAAATTGCTACATTGAAAACTACATGAGAGTGCCTGAAGCACATGTTCACCATAACCATTTTGAGAGATTCCCGCATATAAGAATTTCGGGAGGTAAAAAGATGGTAGTTGAAGACAATGTGTTGATTGACTCATCAAACGGTGTCCTATCCTCCGATTTGATTTCATACTGGTACGAAACAGGCAGAATTAATGACCTTACCATAAGAAACAACATAATTGACACATGTCTTGCAGAAGGAATTTTAATTTATGTTGCAGGATATGACGAAAATACTCCGCTTGTTCATGATAGAATTGAAATTTCGGGAAATACCATAAAGAATACCGGAACACTTTACAAAGCTGAACCAATTTCGGCAAAGGGTGTTAAGAATCTGGTTTTAAAGGATAATATTATTGAATAATTAAAAACTAAACCCATCTTAAAGATTTTAAGGTGGGTTTTTTATGGGATAAAATTAAGCAATAGATTTAATTCTAATAACTTGACAAAAATCGATTAAGATGATATACTAAAAGGGTGTAAAAAGGAGGGAGCATATGCCTAAATTTTTTGTGCCGAAGGAAAACATCAACGGCGAGACTATAAAAATCTCCGGCGAAGATGTAATTCACATAAAACGAGTTTTACGTATGAAAGAAGGCGACACATTGGAGCTTTGTGCAAGCTCCGGCTATGACTACCTTGCAAAAATCCGTGAGTTTGGCCCAAATGATATATTTTTAGATATTTTGGAGACGAAAAAATGTGAGACCGAACCACCCATTCAGGTAACCCTTTTTCAAGGTATCCCGAAGGCGGGGAAGATGGATTATATTATTCAAAAGACCACGGAGCTTGGGATTTTTGAAATCACCCCATGTACACTCTCAAGATGTGTTGTAAAACTGGACGGGGACAAAAAAATCAAAAGATGGCAAAAGATTTCCGAGGAGGCGGCAAAACAGTCGGGTAGAGGCATTATCCCGAAGATTAACGAACCCCTTGATCTTGACTCGGCAATCTTAGAACTAAAGAAATTCGACCTGGCGTTTGTACCCTATGAATGTGAAGAGGAAAATTGCTTAAAAGATGTGCTTCTTAGTAAAAGCGATGTCAAGACTGTAGGGTTTATGATAGGGCCCGAGGGTGGATTTGAGAAATCCGAAATTGATAAATTGGTTAAAAACGGTATAACTCCGATATCGCTTGGGAAAAGGATTTTAAGGACTGAAACTGCAGGTGAGGCGGTACTTAGTATGGTTATGTATGAAATTGGCGATATAAATTCGTAAGAAAGAAGGAAGAAAAAATGGCGGACAAGAAGATTGAAAGAAAAGATCACGAAAGAAAAATTGAGAGTCTTGAAAACAGGCTTATGATTAACTATGCAGTTGTGGTTGGGGCATATATTTTGTGGAATTATATGAATAATATGATTACAAGTATGGATACAAAATATACCGTAACAATGGTTCTCGCAATTTTATCAATCATTGGCGGTGTGGTTTGTTATGTTTTCCATAAAAAGACAAAAAAGACCAAAAACTTTGGGCATATGTTCATAGTGTTGGCCTTGACTTTAATCTACACCAGATGCTCCACAGTTATTTATAAGATTTTTGGCGGAAACGTGTTTAACACTTTATTTAATAACCAGTTCCTGCAAAAGTATCTTCTGAACTCTGCGAATGCTGCGAAAATCATTGGCGTACTTGGAATTGTATGGATTGTATTTATCACAGTTTTAACAATTATCCAAATTACAAAAGAAAGTAGTAAAAAGAAGAACGGTAAAAAATAATGGCAAATTTAGAAAAATTTTATCCTGACTATATGTATACCTCAATATGGGATATAGAAGAAGGATTCTTTAAAAAAAATAATATAAAATATGTGGTGCTGGATATTGATAACACTCTGGTTCCGTATACCACTAAAAAACCTACAGGCTCAGCTTTGGGGTTCTTAAAAAGACTTGAGAGAGAAAATATTAAGTTCGCGTTTTTATCTAACAACAATAAAAAAAGAGTGAAACTTTTTAATAAGGAAATTGGTGCGATTTTTGTATCCCACGCAAAAAAACCGTTATTGTTTGGTATGAACAAGGTTATGAAAAAGCTGGGTGCTAAAAAAGATTCGACAATTTTAATAGGTGATCAAGTTTTTACCGATATATATACGGGTAACAGATGCGGTGTGAAGACAATGCTTGTAAAACCAATTGAAGCAAAAGAAACTCCGTTTTTTGGAATAAAACGTCATTATGAGCGAATTGTTTTGGAAAAATTCAGAAGCGAAAATTAAATAATACATAGCATATAAAAATCTTTTTGGCATAGTTTCTCCAGGTTATATGCATATGACATAAAAAAGATATGGCATGGCTGCGGCGAAACTTGTCGCAGCTTTTTTTAATGCTAAAAGGAAATTTGTAGACAAAAAGGGAGAAATTTAAATATGGGTGCAAAATTTGGAGCTGCCGGAAACGGCGATTTATTTTATAAAGAAGGGTATAAAGCGTCAGAAGATATGCCTTTATGGCTTAAAAAATTTGGACTCGATGCCTATGAATACCAATGTGGCAACGGAGTTCGGATTGGGGAAGAAACTGCAAGAAAAATCGGTAAAAACGCCGAGGAGAACGGGATTTTAATGAGTCTTCATTCTCCATACTATATAAACCTTGCAACCCCTGAGGAGGAAAAGAGAGTAAAGAGCATAGACTATATCACCCAAAGCCTTCAGGCTGCGGATTATATGGGGGCTAGTAGAGTTGTTGTCCATAGCGGAGCACTTGGTAAAATGACCCGCAAAGAGGCTTTGGACCTTGCAAAAGTTACGGTAAAAATGGCGGTTGAAGCTGCCGATAATTTGGGTTTTTCTCATATTCACCTATGCCTTGAAACGATGGGCAAAATCAATCAGTTAGGTGATCTTGATGAGGTTATGGCGTTATGCCAAATTGACGATAGACTCCTTCCTACAATCGATTTTGGACACCTAAATGCAAGAACATTGGGTGGGTTAAAAACCTATTCGGATTTTGAGAAAATTTTTGATACAATAGAGGATAAACTGGGGAGGGACAGACTAAATATTTTTCATAGCCACTTTAGTAAGATAGAATATACAAAGGGTGGCGAAAAGAAGCACCTGACCTTTGAAGACCAGATATTCGGTCCTGAATTTGATCCGGTTGCCGAAATTGTATATAAGAAAGGGTTATCGCCTGTTTTTATCTGCGAATCGGCAGGCACACAGCCGGAGGACGCTTTGGCTATGAAAAAAATGTATGAGAGTTTAAAATAAGAGGAGAAAGAAATGTATAAGATAGTATCTAAAAGAATTTTAAATCCTACAGTTATGGAAATGGAAATTTTAGCACCACTCGTTGCAAAAAAAGCAGAGCCGGGGCAGTTTATAATTTTGAGGGTAGACAGCGAAGGGGAGAGAATTCCGCTTACTGTCGCTGGATTTAACCGCGAAAAAGGGACAGTAAAAATCATATTCCAGATTGTCGGTGCTACAACCAAGCTTTTAAGCTTTAAAGAAGAAGGAGAATATATCGAAGACTTTGTTGGACCATTGGGTGAAAAGACTCATACCGACGGGGTTAAAAAGGTATGTATAGTAGGCGGTGGCGTGGGCTGTGCCATAGCGATGCCTGTTGCTCAAAAATTCCATGAACTTGGTGCCGAGGTTACGAGCATAATCGGATTCAGAAATAAAGATTTGGTTATTCTGGAAGATGAGTTTAAAGCATGTTCTAAGAAGCTTTTTGTTATGACCGATGACGGTTCATATAAAGATAAGGGTAATGTTACAATGCCCCTTAAAGAAATGTTAGATAGCGGTGAGAAATTTGATTTAATCATCACAATCGGCCCGCTTGTTATGATGAAATTCGTTGTGGAGACTGCAAGGCCGTTTAGTGTCCCTGTTACCGTTTCTATGAACCCGATCATGATAGACGGTACCGGTATGTGTGGCGGTTGCAGATTAACCCTAACAAAGGACGGTAAAAAGGTGACTAAGTTTGCCTGTGTGGACGGGCCTGATTTTAACGGATATGAGGTAGACTTTGACGAGGCAATGTCCCGTGGAAGACAATATCAGGATTTTGAGAGACACTCTTATGAAAAGAGCTGTAATTTATTCAAAAAAGAAGGGGAGGTAAAATAACATGGCGATAAATCCCAAAAAATGCGAAATGCCTATGCAAGAACCCCAGGAGAGAATTAAGAATTTTAAAGAGGTAACAACAGGGTACACTGAGGAAATGGCGGTGTCAGAGGCCCAAAGATGCCTAAACTGTAAAAACCAGCCTTGTGTAAGCGGTTGTCCTGTAAATATTAAAATTCCTCAATTTATTACAAAAATTAAGGAGCGCGACTTTAAGGGTGCGTATGACGTTATAAATGAGTCGTCATCTTTGCCGGCAGTTTGCGGAAGAGTCTGCCCACAGGAGTCTCAGTGCGAGGCAAAATGTACTCTTGGTATAAAATTTGAGCCGGTGGGGATTGGCAGACTCGAGCGTTTTGTTGCCGACTGGCATAATGAAAATGACTCGGAAGGCGTTATAAAACCTGAAGAAAACGGGCATAAAGTTGCGGTTGTAGGGTCGGGTCCGGCAGGACTTACTTGTGCCGGGGATCTGGCGAAAAAGGGATATAAGGTATCGGTTTTCGAGGCGCTTCATACCGCGGGCGGCGTGCTGGTTTACGGAATCCCTGAATTCAGACTCCCTAAGAGTATTGTAAAAAAAGAGGTAGAAACCCTTGAAAAATTAGGAGTTGAAATCGTAACAAACGTTGTAATCGGAAAGACCCTGACCATCGACGAATTATTTGAAATGGGATATGACGCCGTATTCGTTGGCTCGGGTGCGGGACTGCCTAACTTTATGGGAATCGAGGGAGAAGGGTTAAATGGTGTATATTCAGCCAACGAATTTTTAACAAGAAGTAACCTTATGAAAGCATATAAAGACGATGCAAGCACTCCTATTATGAAAGGCGGTAAGGTGGCAGTTGTCGGCGGCGGGAATGTTGCAATGGATGCTGCAAGAACAGCGCTTCGGCTTGGTGCGGATAAGGTATATATAGTTTACCGCCGCTCAATGGAAGAACTGCCTGCCCGAAAGGAAGAGGTAGAACACGCAATAGAAGAGGGAATCGAGTTTAAACTACTTTGTAATCCATTAAAAATTAACGGATTTTTAGATAAAGAAAATCCGAGAAATCCGAAAAATAACTCGGTAACGGGAATAGAGTGTATCAAGATGGAATTGGGCGAGCCTGACGAAAGGGGAAGACGAAGACCGATTCCGGTGGACGGTAGCGAATTTACATTAGATGTAGACACTGTTATAATGTCTATTGGAACGTCACCAAATCCGCTTATTAAAAACACTACCAAGGGCTTGGAGGTAAATAAATACGGCGGAATTATTGTAAATGAGGACGGATTGACCTCAAGAGATAAGGTATATGCCGGCGGTGATGCGGTGACCGGCGCTGCAACTGTAATTTCTGCAATGGGTGCAGGAAAGGTTGCGGCAAAGGCGATTGATGAGTATATAAAAAATGGGGATGTTTAAAAATGCACAGACCGTTCAATGGATTTAAATAAGCATTATTAAGCATCACAAATTGCGAAAACTTATAAATTATGGTAGAAATCCGCAAATTTGCGGATTTCTCTTGATTTTATGCCCTTGAACTACGAACGTAACTCACCGCTTGACGTACCAACGTACGCCTTCGGGCAAGGTATTATGCGGTTTCACCTGCATAATACTTCGTTTCGTCCGTTCTGCACTATTTTTAACCATCCCCCGGATTGTGGGCTGACTTTTTAAGCAGCCACATTTTTTTAAAAATTTCAAAAAAACTATTGACATATTGGAAAGTTTATGTTAAAATACCATAGAAAACAAGCAGAGCATATCCGCTCTCACCGTACAACGAGGGTTTTGCGGTAAATACAGCGAGAACAGAATCTTTCTGTTTTCTTCTGTTGCGGATGCTTGTCGTCCGTTTTTTTTATTGCAAAATCAGAAATTTTAGTTTGGAGGGATTAACATAGCGAACAAGGACGTGCAAATTAATGAGGAAATTCGTGATGCTGAGGTAAGAGTTGTATCTGCCGACGGTGAACAGTTGGGCTTAATGTCCGGCAAGGAGGCATATCTTTTGGCAAGTGAAAAGGGATTGGATTTGGTGAAAATCGCAGCCAATGCCGTACCACCTGTTTGTAAGATTATGGACTACGGCAAATATAAGTTTGAAATCGCAAAACGAGAAAAAGAAAACCGCAAGAATCAGAAGGTTATCAATATTAAGGAAATTCAACTTTCCCCATCTATCGATACAAATGATTTAAACACAAAGTGTAACCATGCTATAAGATTTTTAAAGAATGGTGACAAGGTGAAGGTTATGGTTCGTTTCCGTGGTCGTGAAGTTAGTCATTCAGAAATTGGTGAAGTTCTTTTGCTAAAATTCGCTGATACGGTAAAAGAGTTTGGTAACATTGAAAAACAACCGAAACTTGAGGGCAGAAACATGACAATGTTTCTTGCACCGCTTGCTTAAAAACTATTTATATTTTTGGAAGGAGTGGACACTATGCCTAAAATAAAGACACATAGAGGTGCTGCAAAAAGATTCAATCTTACAAAAAAAGGTAAGGTAAAAATGAACAAGTCTTTCAGAAGACACATCTTAAACAAGAAGACTACTAAGAGAAAAAGACATTTGAGAAAGCAAGCATACTGCTCAAGTGCAAATGCTGCTGTAATCAAGAAATTAATTCCTTATAAGTAAGGTTGAAAGAGAGGTAGAAACTAATGGCAAGAGTTAAAGGCGCTTTAAATACAAGAAAAAAGCATAAGAAAGTTTTGAAATTGGCAAAAGGCTTCAGAGGCGGCGAAAGCAGAATCTACAGAACCGCTAACCAAGCTGTTATGCGTTCAATGCAAAATGCATATATCGGAAGAAAACGCAGAAAGCGTGACTTCAGAAGACTATGGATTGCAAGAATCAGTGCTGCTGCAAAGATGAACGGCATGAACTATTCTACATTCATGAACGGTCTTAAGAAGGCAAACATCGAAATGAACAGAAAGATGCTTTCTGAAATCGCAATCGCAGATCCTGCTGCTTTCACACAATTAGTTGAAACTGCAAAGGCTGCTTTGAACTAAGAAAATGAAAATCCACCCCTTGGGGTGGATTTTTTGTGTAGGAGTTTAATATTTACTTTTCATAATATATACCAAAGTTAGATAAGGACATATTTATCTGTGTTTTCAGCATATTATCCATATCGTACAAAGCAAGATTTATGAAATTATACGCAGATTCTTGTAAAGAATCGGGTATGTTATTTTCCAAAACAGTAAATGTTTTGGTTGGATCTGGAAAATATCCAGATAATTCATATTCAATTCCTTTGTTTTTTAGGGTAAATACAAGCACTGGAGCTAAATTTTCGGATAACGCAATTGTTACAAGAGGAACTAATTCGGTATTCTCTTGGATATAAGTATAGTTCAGAAAAATATAGTCATCGGTTGATTGAAGAAGCAGTGCAGCCATATAGTCATTTTCAAATTTTACATCTGTATAAGAAAGGCTGTATACTCCATTACTTTCTTTTTTTCCGTTAAACATAATAGTATTTTTTAATTGATTATAAGCAACAGAGTTTACTTTGGGTCGTGTAATAGATACTGTCTTAGTTGAGCTATCCCATTCAACGTCACATCCAAATGCTTCAGAAATTGCTCTGACGGGGACAAGTGTTCTGTTATTTATGATACAAGGAGCAACGTCAAGTTCTGATGTTGTGCCGTTTGCAAAAATATATTTTCTTTCAATTTGAAGAATTATAACAGAGTTATTTTTTGTTGAAGTAATGGTTTTTGTTTCGCCATCCCATTCGACAGTTGCTCCTAATTCCTCAAAAATTTTACGCATCGGAACCATTGTTCTGCCATTTATTATTTGTGGCTCGACATCAAATTCTATAGTCTTGCCGTCAATTGCCACCTTAACTCCTGAATTTGCAAAAGTGGTAGCGGGGAAAAGGGATAATAATGTTGATAATGTGATTAGTAATGCGATAATTCTTTTTTTCATAATTTACCTCCAAGTTAAGTTTAATTTAATGAGTATCATAATAAATTCTACACGCTATGTCATACTAATCATCTCCCAATTAAAAAAGTGCGACAACCAAAGTCATCGCACTGAAAAACGCAAAACTCCGATTGTCGCCAAACAAACTTACGTAACTGTAGAATAATACTTATACTCCTCGTATAAACCGTAAATGGAATTTGCGTTTTTGCCTTTTCCAAATGTTTATACGAAAATAAAAGGGATAGATTTATCCCAACAAAAAAAGAGAATAAGTTAAAAACTCTACATATTAAGTTCATTTGGCAATTTAATTATATCATCAAATATTCCATTTGTCTACCAAAAATAAAAAAAATCACCTTGAAAAGGTGATTTTTTTATTAAATTTATAACTCCACGCTTGGTTTTCCCTGGAATTCTATCTCGCCAAATACTGCTCTGACAAATGCTTTTATGATTTCGCCTTGGGCAGAATATGCGTTTATATAGGTCATCTTTGAGTTCTTGTAGTAACGGTATAGATATGGCGAGCCAAAACTTGCAACGATTGTCTTAGTCTTATCCGAACAGTTTGATGCCCATGTAGATGTTGCCTCGTCACCCCAGAAGTCAAGCGGCCCGATAGGGTGGTGAACGGTACGGGATAGTGCGAACAAAACTAAATCGTATTCGTCTGATGCTTTTTCGACTTCGTCGGTCCATGCATTTCTCTGCATCTTAACAGTGCATCCGTACTTTTCAAACTCGTCTTTTAGTAAAAGTAGGGCATTATATTCGCCATCGTCAGGAGTAACACCTACAATAAA
>JAZULN010000073.1:0-8930 GCA_045603125.1 Clostridia bacterium
TGCGGTGTCAAGTCTTCGATGCCCCTTTCAGGGGTTAAGCCTGTAATAGCCCCTTCTAGGGGCTGGTCAAACCACTAGTTTACTAGTGGTTATGATTCCCCTAATAAACACACCATACTTCAAATTACTAAGCGTGCTACCTTGTAGTGTGGCGGTTTCTTCATCCCAGATTGGGATTATTTTTGCACCTTTTAGGTTATTTGGGAGGGTTATGGAGTCGACAGTTTCCGGCTCAATTAAATCTCTCAAAACATTTTGCCAGGTGTCGGCTTTGTTTCTTATGTATAATAGATGTGTGTTTTTGCCGGATAGCGAAAGCATATGCACCGAGTCGTTTGAGAGGTCGGTATATGTAAAATCCTCGCTTTGGAAATCTATTCCGTCAAAAACTTCGCTAACCGGTTTAAACATTTTATAAAGTTTTTTCGCCTCAACATATCGTTCGTCCCAATGCCATATATTCCCTATACCACAGCCACCGCAAAATGCAGAAGTATATACGGTATCTGCAAAGATGATGCCACGGTCGTCGGATGCGTAGTAGCGAAACTCGCTGCTGTGTGAATCATTTACCGCACCGGTTTCGGCAATAAGCACCGGTTTTTCAGAAGGCGTAAATATAGTAAGGGCATCTTTCATCATCTCGATTGGATGGTTGCAAATTTCGTATGCGGCACCCTGGTCTAAATAGCGGTGGATTTGGATAAAATCGGTTTCCTCCCAACAGAAGTTCTTGTATCTTTGAAGCATCAGGTCGCAATCGAAACTACCATAAGAGTTGGTAATTAAGTGGCTTGGGAAAACTTTTCTTAGTTTTGGAAGCATCTTTTTGCAAAGTTCTGAAACATCGCCAAAACAGTCCATCTCATTCCAAAGCTCCACTGTGAAAATGGTGGTATCTCCGTTATAGCGCTTGGCAAGCTCTCCCACCTTATAAAGCCAGGCATTTTGCCATTTTTCATCAACAAGCCACTCGTTTCGATCGATACAAGGCTCGCCTTCGTGGTACATTTTTTTTAGGAATGCAAAATGTGTTTTTTTGCTACCGTCATAATCGAAATAGCGGAATTGCTCTAATGTTAATTTTAGTTTGATGTTTCTTTCCCGTGCCATTTCGACAATTTCATCCAGAATATTAAACTTCTTGTAGTTGAGCTTATAAGTTTCTTCGGTGTCGACGGTAAAATACGGATGTCCTATCCATAGTCTTATCAGATTTACGCCATTTTCGGCACATTTATCAAGCCATCGACGGTATTGGCGAAGACCCAAATAGGCCATTTTATCCGAAAGACCAAATTCCACACCATTTGACAGCTGATATGATGTAGGGAATGCCATGTTGATGCCAATAGGGAAGAAGGACTCTCCGTTTTCATATATAAAATATCTCGAATCCTTTTCAGAAACTCTTATAAATCCCGGATTTTCCGAGTCGGCCACATAAAAATTCTCGCCATTTACCGAATATTTGCCGGGGATTTCGGGAGTAAAACGGGCACGAAATTCCGGTTTGCCGTCCTCGACTATAGATTCATAGCCGTGGTGATCATATTCAAAGCGTGTGGGTTGATAGAGAAAAGGATTTACTTCTAAAACCATACCATCGGGGCAGGTGATCAAAAGTTCCTTGTCATCTGAAAGGCCGGTAAACTCGACTCTGTCATATTTTTTTATATTTTGGGGGATAATCATGGTAAGCTCTCCTTTTATACTTTAAAAATTATCAAATAATGACACCTGGTCTTGCTCTGCCAGACCATCGAGGCAGTGATTAGCCTCTAAGAGTTCCAAGTTTGTTTTGGTAATACCTGTTCTGAGTCTTAAATCCTCGATTGTCTTAAAAGGTCCTTTTTCCCTTGCCTCAGATATACTCTTTGCCGCATTCTCGCCCATTCCGGGAAGAGCATTAAGGGGTGGCAATATTCCTTCAGGGACATCTAAAAAGTTTACTGCGTGGGATTTATAAAGGTCTACCGGCAAAAATTCTATGCCACGGGCATACATCTCAATACAAATTTCCAAAATCGGGATAAGATTTTCTTCTTTTGGTGAGATTGTGCCGTTTCTTTTTTTGGTGTTTAAGTCCTCCATGGCAGCTCTTGCCACCTTTTCGCCCTTTGCCATAATCGATGCATCAAAGTCGTCGGCACGGACTGAGTAGTAGGCAATATAAAAAGCCTTTGGATAATGAACTTTATAATATGCCACACGAAATGCCATGGTAACATATGCTACGGCGTGGGCTTTTGGGAACATATATTTGATTTTTTTGCACGAATCCAAATACCACTCGGGCACGTTTGCCGCACGCATTGCTGCCTCATCATCAGGTGTAAGACCTTTTCCTTTTCTTACGCTTTCCATTATCTTAAAGGCGTGCCCTGCTTCAACACCCATGGAAATCAGGTAAATCATAATATCGTCACGAGTGCAGATTGAGTGGGAAAGGTCACATATCCCTTGCTGAATGAGGAATTGGGCGTTATTTAGCCATACGTCGGTGCCGTGGGAAAGCCCCGAGATTCTGACCAATTCAGAGAAGGTGGTCGGTGCCGTGTCGTCAAGCATCTGACGAACAAATTTCGTTCCAAACTCAGGGATTCCGTATGTCCCCTGCTTTGAGCCTATGTCGGCATTTAATTTTAGTGCATCGGTGGATGTAAAGAGGCTCATGGTTTCTTTATCATCAAGGGGTATTGTCTGGGGGTCAAGTCCGGTTAAATCCTGAAGCATTTTGATTACCGTTGGGTCGTCGTGACCAAGCTCGTCGAGTTTTAAAAGGTTCTGGTCGATTGAGTGATAATCAAAATGGGTGGTTATAATATTCGAATTAACATCGTCTGCCGGATGCTGAACGGGGCAGAACTCGTGGATGTTATTTTTATGAGGAACAACTATAATTCCGCCCGGGTGCTGACCGCTTGTTCGTTTTACTCCAACACAGCCGGCAGCAAGGCGTTTCATTTCGGCGTTTCTAATCTTTACGCCTTTTTCTTCGGCGTATTTTTTAACATACCCAAAGGCAGTCTTTTCGGCAACAGTACCGATAGTTCCGGCTCTGAAAACGAAGCCCTCGCCGAAGTAGGTTTCGGTATATTTATGAATTACAGGCTGATAGTCGCCCGAGAAGTTCAGGTCGATATCAGGTTCTTTGTCCCCTTTAAAACCAAGGAAGGTTTCAAAGGGGATGTCGTGGCCATCCTTTTTATAAGGAGTGCCACAGTTTGGGCAATCCTTGTCGGGAAGGTCACAGCCGGAAATACCGGTTTCGCTTTCTATAAATTCCAAATGCTTGCAATTTGGACAGATATAGTGGGCGGGGAGAGAGTTTACCTCGGTGATATCGGATAAAAAGGCCACAAAAGATGAGCCAACTGAGCCTCGGGACCCCACAAGATACCCGTCGGATAGGGATTTTCTAACCAATTCCTGTGCAATTTTATACATAACCGAAAAACCGTAGGTGGTTATGGAATAAAGCTCTTTGTCCAGTCTCTTCTGAACCAACTCAGGGAGAGGGTCACCGTAGATTGACTTGGCCTTGTTGTTGGAGTCGTTTATGATATCCTCCTGGGCACCGTCAATTTCAGGCGGACACTTTTTCGTTGGGATAGGCCTTACCGACTCAATCATGTCGGCAATTTTATTGGTATTCTCCACAACAACCTCATAGGCTTTTTGTGTCCCTAAATATTGAAATTCGTCAAGCATTTCCTCGGTGGTTCTAAAGAAAAGCGGTGCTTGATTGTCGGCATCCTTAAAGCCCTTATAGTGCATTAAAATTTTTCTGAAGTTTGCACCTTCCGGATCTAAAAAGTGAACATCGCAAGTAGCACAAACCGGCTTTGATATCATTTCACCAAGCTCGACTATCTTTTTGTTGAGGTTTCTAAGGTCCTCATCGGTATTTATGTGAGGAAGGTCGCCTTCCAGTTTCATGTAGCCATTGTTACCGATAGGCTGGATTTCTAAATAGTCGTAAAAATCAGCGATTTCTTTTAGGGCATCGTCATTTTTTCCGTCAACAATTGCCGACATAAGCTCTCCTGCCTCACAGGCAGAACCCACAATTATGCCGTCACGCTTTTTCTCTAAAAGGCTTCGTGGGATTCTGGGGGTTCTATGGAAATATTTTAAGTGAGAATCTGTAACCATCTCATAAATATTTCTGATGCCCTGCTCATTTTTGGCAAGAAGAATTATATGGTATGCTTTGTTTTTCTTCGCCGCATTTGCCATATCAAAAACGTCGTTTAAATCGCCTAAATTTATATGTCCCCCTTGACGGAGTTCGTCAAGCATTTTTACAAATATATCTGCAGTTGCTTTTGCGTCATCAACGGCACGGTGATGGTTTTCCAAAATAACATTTAAGTGTTTTGCAAGGTTATTTAATTTGTGATTTGGAAGGTCGGGGTAAAGTGAGCGTGCAAGTAAAAGAGTGTCAAGATATGCAAAATCGAAGGGGACAGATAATCTCTTGCATGCCTCCTTAATAAATCCAACATCAAATTTTGCATTGTGAGCAACCAAAACCGAGCCTTCCGAGAACTTCAAAAACTCGGGCAGGATTTCGGCTATAGTCGGCGCATTTGCCACCATCTCATCGGTAATTCCTGTTAGCTCAACTATATTTTCAGGGATTTTTTCGCCAGGGTTTACGAATGTTGACCATGAGTCGACAATTTTTCCGCCCGATACCTTAACTGCACCGATTTCGGTGATGTTATTTTTATCTTTTGAAAGCCCTGTGGTTTCGATATCAAAGACCACAAAGCTCGAGTCTATGGTCTGATCAGTTGCTGAATAGACGATTTTTGCATCGTCATTTACAAGGTAACCTTCAACGCCGTAGATTACCTTGATTTTTTCGTTATTTCCCGATGCCTTCATGGCGTCGGGGTAGGATTGGACAACACCGTGGTCGGTTATAGCAACAGATGTATGTCCCCAACTGACAGCTCGATTTATTAAATCTTTTGCAGAACTTACCGCGTCCATTGCCGACATCTGGGTGTGCATATGAAGTTCCACACGCTTTTTCGGGGCATTATCTGTTCGCTTTTTCGGGCCGTAGGTTGTACCGATAGAGCTTGCCGAAACGACCACTTCCTTTGCGTATTCGTTATATTGTGCACGCCCTTTTACCACCACAAAAAGACCTTTTTTTAAACGGTCTTTTAAGGTGGAAAAAACGGCTTTGTGTTTATCGTCTTTGGTTATAAAAACCTGAGCGGTTATAGAGTCCTGATAGTCGGTTATGTCAATTATAAAAAGATGAAACTCCTTCTCGGTTTTCTTGCTTTTTATTTCTTTATATTCAACTCCGAAAACTTCACCGGCGAATGTTACCCATTGTGAGTTTTCATCGATGGATGATATGGGTACAAGGTTATCACGAATGGATCTACCATAAAGCATTTCTTCAATGTGAGCTTTTCCTAAATCAACAGACTTTACCTGTCCCTCACTTGCATTTGCGGTCGGGGTAGGCATGAAAAAATATGAGGGGATAGAATCTTTTTTGTCATCATCTTTTTTTTGGTGGATGTGCACACTTGTAAGATGATATTTCTCTCGAATCTGCTCCTCGAAATTTTCAAGCACCTCAGGGTCTAACTCCTCAGAAAGAGTAAGCTCCATTCTGCGGTGATTTTTCGAAATTTTAACGCTATCTATTTCAATTTTTCTGTCCCCATCGTACTCGGGGAAGATGATTTTAATGTTTGGTTTCACTTATAATTCCTCCAAAAATAAAACGAACTTGGAATATAAAATAATTATATCATATTTTAGCTTTTTTTCAAGCCAAAATATTGTAATCGGAGAAAAAATATGATATAATTGATAATATAATTTAACATTTGATTTTTTTATTGCTATCGGTCTTTTATGCTCTTTTGAGTGCGGCATCAATTTTAACAAAGAATATCTAACCAAGATAAAGGGGGAATTTGTGTGTTTAATTTAAAAAGAGGGTGCAAAGTTCCATTCCCAGAGAAGATAATTGAAGAATATGAAGAAACAGAATATGGATATATAGCTAATGTAAGTGCCGAGAAAATAATTGACGTATTAAAAGATTTTATAAATATGCAAGATAGCCTCGTGTTTTTCTTTTTAGAATTGCCAACTAATTTGGAGGACGAGGTTGAAAGTGCTACGGTAGTAAATTTTCATAAAGATATTTACTACATGGATAGTTTAACACATGAGGAATCTTTTTCTTTTCTGGATAGTGTAGGAGAATTACTTGCAAATGATGGGATTTGTAAATTTGGGTTTGGTTCTCAAAGTAATAGTGATGAAATAATGGTTGGTAAATATAATATTGTTACTATTTCGGCTGGGGAAAAGAATCCATATGAAAAAATATTTCAAAAGAACAGTATAAAACGAACTGAAAATCTTATAACAGCGTGGGATACTTTTTCTGTGGAGGACCACGGCGTCAGTGAAAAGATAGAAGTTGACGGAAAAGACGTGTATTCAATCATAGATGATTTTAAGGAATGGGGAATGTATTTTGCCGAGCGAAGGATAGACGGATGATTTCTCGTTGCTTTGGCATGGTACATGCAGAAAATTTAACACAATCTAAAAACCGGGAGATATAATATGAACAAATATAAACTTACAAAAAACGCCTGTTACCTAACGGGTGTGTCCATGTCGGTATCGGCCAATTTATCGCCGCTATTATTTTTGACTTTTAAGGATATGTATAATCTTTCTTATACATTGCTTGGATTTTTAGTTGTGATAAATTTTTTCACACAGCTAGTTATTGATTTGGTATTTACCTTCTTTACGAAATATTTTAACATACATAAATCGGTAAAAATCACACCCTTTATTGTGTTTTTAGGCTTGGTGCTATATGCCCTTTTGCCGAAGTTTTTCCCCGGTATGGCATTTTTGTGGATTGTTATCGGGACTGTGATATTTTCGGTTGCGTCAGGCCTTAGCGAGGTATTGATGAGTCCGGTGATTGCGGCGATTCCATCAGATAACCCGGAAAGAGAAATGAGCAAACTCCACTCAATGTATGCCTGGGGTGTAGTTGGGGTAGTGATACTCAGCACATTGTTTTTAGCGGTTTTCGGAACCGAAAACTGGATGTATCTTGCACTGCTTTGGTCGATAGTTCCCCTGACGGCATTTTTAATGTTTTTAAATTCAGAGCTACCTCCATTGGATAATTTTGGTGAAGATAATAAACAGACAAAAATGTTTAATAAAGGCATAGTTTTTTGCACACTGTGTATCTTCTTTGGTGGTGCGGCGGAATGTACAATGTCACAATGGTCGTCGGGATTTATTGAAAATGCTATAGGTGTCCCGAAAGTTTACGGAGATGTTATAGGTGTTGCACTCTTTGGGGCGTTATTAGGAACGGGAAGAACCTTGTATTCTAAATACGGTAAAAATATTATAAATATCTTATTGGGCGGAATGATTGGTGCCGGTGTTTGTTATTTTTTAGCAGGGCTGTCATTAAACCCCGTGGTCGGAATTATTGCCTGTGCTATGACCGGAATCTTTACGTCTATGCTATGGCCGGGGACATTGATTTATGTGGAAGAAAAGTTCCAAAATGTCGGGGTGGCAATTTATGCACTTATGGCTGCCGGCGGTGATATGGGAGCGTCTATTGCGCCGCAGCTATTAGGAATTATATCGGACAAGTTCAGTATGACGGGTATTTCTTATAAAATCTCGGAACTTTTAAATATCAGCCCGGAACAGGTGGGACTAAGAGCGGGATTATTGGCAGCAGGGCTTTTCCCGGTTGCCGGTGTTATATGTATACTTTTTATGAAAAGATATTTCAAAAAAAGAGATAAGGGGGAATTGAAGTGAGGATAATAAAACAGATTTCATCACTTGAAAAGATAAGAATAGACGAATTACCGCCATCTTGCGAGGTTTTGAAAAAAACTGCCTTAAAAGGTGAAAGATTTTCTTATCAGATTGCTGTCTGCCACAAAAAACATATACCAACAGTTTCCTTGCCATGCCGTCGGATAGGGTGAGGATACTGGGAATACTTTTATATAAATTTGACATTAAAGGCTTCTTGCATTGGGGATTGAATTTTTATAACTCCCATTTATCAAGATATAGTATCAACCCATATCTTACAACCTCAGGAGAAGGGCGGTTCCCGTCGGGGGATCCGTTTATACTCTACCCGTCAAAAACCGGGGCTTACGGGTCTATTAGAGGAAAGGTTACATATGATGCAATTGTGGATATGGATATTTGCAGAACCTTGGAGCAATATATCGGAAAAGATGCGGTGGTTAAACTTATCGACGAAACTGCAGGTATGAGCGTTGATTTTGAAAACTACCCAATGGATCGGGAATTTCTTCCCAAATTAAGAGAAAAAATGATTGAAATGATCATAAATAATAAATAAACGGAGGTAAAAGAAAATGATTAAAGGATTTAAAATGAAGCTTTATGAGGGTATGGAGAAGGAGTATGAAAAGCGTCATAACGAGCTTTGGCCTGAAATGAAGGACATGATTCACCAATATGGCGGAAAGAATTACACTATCTTTTTGGATGAGGAAACCTTGGTTTTGTACGGCTATATTGAAATTGAATCGGAAGAACTTTGGGCAAAGTCGGCAGACACTGAAATCTGCAGAAAATGGTGGCATTTTATGGCAGATATTATGGAAACCAATCCTGATGAGAGTCCTGTTTCAATCGACCTTAAAAATGTTTTCCATTTAGATTGATATTAGTGTAAAATTGTGAAAAAAGGTTAACATATAAAAAAAATATTGTATAAATTAAAGAAATTTTTTCATTATTGTTGAAATTTTACCGTATGTGTGATATATTTTTAAGGTAAACTTAGGAAAAGGAGTTTTGAAGATGAAAAAGATTTATGAAGGTAAAACAAAAGACGT
>JAZULN010000074.1:0-3790 GCA_045603125.1 Clostridia bacterium
ATTAGATGTTAAAGAAAATCTTATGAATTTTCGCTATGCACTTGATTTCTTTAACAAACATTATAACGACTATGATATTAAAGGATTTTTATGTGCATCATGGCTTATGAATCCCCATATTGAAGAAATTATGGGCAGGAAAACAAATATAACCCGATTTGGCGATATGTTTGATAGGTTTGAAATTGATGATGCGAACGAAGGGGTTTATGTAAGCGTATTTAACCGTTCAAAACCGGATAATCTTGACGATTTGTGCGAAAATACATCACTTCAGAAAAATATAAAGAGGTATTTAAAAGCCGGAAATCAGTTTAAGGATTATGGTGGATTTATTAGTCTTCAAAGGTTTAATGAACTGGTCAAAAAATATTTATAGAGGTAATTTAATGGATAAGTTTAAATTTATAAAAGAAAATTTCGGAGTATCGGAAGATATTTTGGATTTAATAGAAAAAGCCGAGGAAAAGGTAAAAGAAAATTTTAAAAGGATTGAAAAAATTGCAGAAATTAACCAGATGAGGGTTATGAAGGCATTTTCCGAAAATCGTGTTAGTGATACACATTTTGTTTCGACCTCGGGTTATGGATATGATGATTTAGGAAGGGACACTTTAGATAACGTTTATCGCGATCTTTTCGAGTGTGAAGATGCATTGGTTCGCCATAACTTTATCTCAGGTACTCATGCACTCTCAACTGCCTTGTTTGGGATTTTGAGAACCGGGGACACTTTATTTTCTGTTACAGGTAGCCCATATGACACATTGCTTGATGTAATTGGTGTTACGGGATGTGAGGGAAATGGGTCTTTAAAAGATTTTGGAATAGAATATGAAGAGGCAGAACTTTTATCTGACAGCACACCTGACTATGAAAAGATAAAAGAGGTTCTAACATCAAAGTTTATAAAGGTTGCATTTATTCAACGTTCTAAAGGTTATGGATGGAGAAAAACCTATAGTCCTCAAGAAATTGGGGAAATTGTAAAATTTATTAAAGATATATCGCCTGATACAATTTGTATTGTAGATAACTGTTACGGTGAGTTTGTAGATGTCCATGAGCCGACATTTTATGGAGCTGACCTTTGTGTTGGGTCATTGATTAAAAATCCGGGAGGCGGCTTAGCACAGACAGGTGGATATATTGCAGGCAAGGAAAAACTAGTTGAGCTTTGTTCATATCGTCTGACTTCTGTTGGGATTGGCAAAGAGTGTGGTGCAAGTTTGGGTCTTAATAAATCCATGTATCAGGGGTTATTTTTATCGCCCCACGTTGTTTCCCAAGCCATAAAAAGTGCGGTGTTATGTGCTGCGGTTTATGAAGAATTGGGTTTTGATGTTGACCCGAATCCGAATGATGAAAGAATGGATATAATTCAGTCAATTAAATTTAACGACCCGAAAAAAGTGATAGCATTTTGTCAGGGTATCCAAAAAGGTGCACCGGTGGATTCTTTTGTATCTCCCGAACCTTGGGATATGCCGGGGTATCATGAACAGGTTATAATGGCTGCCGGTGCTTTTGTGCAAGGTGCGTCGATCGAACTTAGTGCTGATGCACCGATAAAACCGCCCTATGTTGCATATATGCAAGGGGGACTTACCTATGAATCGGCAAAGCTCGGGATTATTATGTCGGTTCAGGTAATGAAAAGTCAGGGACTTATATGAATTTACTTGACATATTATGTAAAAAAATATAAAATAATATAGATAGTTTACTTAGGAGTGAAGAAAATGTTAATAACAAAAGCACCAAAGGGAACAGAGGATTTGCTCCCACAGGATAGTTTCAGGTGGCAATACCTTGAAAAGAATTTTAAAGAGGTTTGTGACCGCTTTGGATATAGAGAAATTCGTATGCCGACTTTTGAGCATACTGAACTTTTTGAACGTGGTGTTGGTGACACTACCGACGTTGTTCAAAAGCAGATGTATACATTTTTAGACAAGGGCGGAAGAAGTGTGACTCTTCGACCTGAGGGAACAGCTTCGGTTGCAAGATGCTTTTTAGAGCATAGTTTATATGCAAACCCGTTGCCTCAAAAGATGTTTTATAATATCCCATGTTTTCGTTACGAAAATAAGCAGAAGGGAAGACTAAGAGAATTCCATCAGTTTGGAGTTGAGGCGTTTGGTTCAAAAGGCCCGTCAATTGATGCCGAAATCATAAGCCTTGCAATCACCTTCTTAAAAAAGGTAGGATTAGAGGACTTATCGGTTAATATAAATAGCATTGGATGCCCGGAGTGTAGAAAAAAATATAATGAAGCACTAAAAGAATATTTAAGACCTCATCTATCAGAGCTTTGTGGCACATGTAACGAAAGATTTGATAGAAATCCATTGAGAATTCTTGACTGCAAGTCGGAAATTTGCCAGAGCTTTGAAAAAGATGCACCGACAATCTTAGAGTATATCTGTGATGACTGTAAGGCGCATTTTGAGGAATTAAAAAAGACTCTTGATATTTTAGAAATTTCCTATAACATAAATCCGGGTATTGTTCGAGGTCTTGATTACTACACAAAAACTGTATTTGAGATTATAAGCGGTCCGTTTACAGTTTGTGGCGGTGGCAGATATGACGGTATGATAGAGGAGTTTGGTGGCGACTCGATTCCGGGAATTGGTTTTGGTTTAGGAATTGAGAGACTATTAATTCGTCTTGATGAGCTTGGAATCGAAATCCCAAAAGAAAACGAAATTGAACTCTATGTTTTACCATTAGGGGATAAGGCAACAGATTTTTCGATCAAATTGGTTTATGATTTAAGATTATCAGGAATAAATGTCGACACAGATCATGTGGGTCGTGGTTTAAAAGCACAAATGAAATATGCAAACAAACTAAATTGTAAGTATGTCGCAATAATTGGTGATAACGAAATAGAAGAAAATGTTATAAACTTAAAAGATATGGCATCAGGTGAAGAAACCAAGGTCGGAATCAAAGAAATTGCAAAAGTGATTAAGGAAGGAAGATAAATAGATGGAAACATTAAAAGGTTTAAAGAGAACTCATAGATGTGAAGAGTTATCAGAACAAAATATCGGTAATGAAGTTGTAGTTATGGGTTGGACTAAAAACTACCGCCAACTGGGAGCGCTTACATTTATTGATTTAAGAGATGTTAGCGGAATTGTGCAGCTTTCATTCTCTGAAGACTATTCAAAGGAAGCTTTTGAGAAGGCACAAACTGTTCGTAACGAATTTGTTTTGGCTGCCAAAGGTACAGTTGTTAAGCGTTCATCAGTAAACGATAAAATAAAGACCGGATCTATTGAGATTCAAGTTACAGAACTTAGAATTTTAAATAAGGCAGAAACTCCGCCTTTTGCAATAGAAGAGGGCTCAAATGTTAAGGATGAAACGAGACTAAAGTTCAGATACCTGGATTTGAGACGTCCTGACGTTCAAAGAAACTTAATCGTTCGCCATAAGATTGCAATGGCGGCACGTTCATTCTATTCTGATAACGGATTTTTAGAAATCGAAACTCCAATTCTTACCAAAAGTACACCGGAAGGGGCTAGAGACTATCTTGTTCCCAGCCGTGTACATCAAGGGAATTTCTATGCCCTTCCACAATCACCTCAACTATATAAGCAGCTTTTGATGGTGTCGGGAATGGATAGATACTTCCAGATTGCAAAGTGTTTCAGAGACGAGGATCTAAGAGCTGACCGTCAACCTGAATTTACACAAATCGACCTTGAGATGTCTTTTGTCGAGGCGGATGACGTAATGAGCGTTAACGAGCAGTTTATAAAGAAGCTATTTA
>JAZULN010000075.1:0-5694 GCA_045603125.1 Clostridia bacterium
AAGTTTATAAACTTAAAACAAGAAGAAGTTCCCAATAATTGGATTGACGGGTCGGGATTTTTAAATAAGCGGGAAACATCTTATAAAATCCCTTTTAGAAATTTTACCTTAACGTCACGGCTTTATGATATAAATGTTTTAGGGTATGAGGGAGCTTTAAATAAACTCCATTTATTTGATTTAGAGTCGGTTGATGAGAGTATAGTCGAAAACGGAATAAATTTTCCAAAAACCGACATAAGAAAAAACCTCACCCTCTTTCTTTACCCCGACGACAGCGACTATGACGGGAAACTCCTAAGGCTTTATCAGGAATATTTTATGGTGTCAAATGCGGCACAGTTTATCTTGGAGGAGAGCATTAAAAAAGGCTCAAATCTCCACGATTTAGCCGATTATGCCGTAGTCCAGATAAACGACACACATCCGAGCCTTATTATTCCGGAGTTAATCAGGCTACTGACTATAAAAGGCATTGAAATAAACGAGGCAATAAAAATTGTATCTCAAATGTGTGCATACACAAACCACACCATTTTAGCCGAAGCCTTAGAGAAGTGGGATATAAAATCCATAACCGAAATAATTCCGCACATTGTACCGATTATCGAAATCCTCGACAACAAGGTGAGGAGAAAATATTCCGATCCTTCTCTTTATATTATAGACGAGTCGGAAAACGTGCATATGGCAAAAATGGACATTCACTGTTCCTTTAGCATAAATGGTGTGGCAAAGCTTCACACCGAAATCTTAAAAAACTCGGAACTTAAAAACTTTTACGACATATATCCTGAAAAGTTTAACAATAAAACCAACGGCATCACCTTCAGAAGGTGGCTTATACACTCAAATCCCGAACTTACAAATCTTATAACCTCCCTAATTGGTGAAGGTTTTAAAAAAGATGCCGAAGAACTTAAAAACCTTTTAAAGTTTAAAGACGATTCAGAGGTTTTAAAAAAACTCATTAAAATAAAAGAAAACAAAAAGATTCAGTTAAAAAAATATTTATTAAAGACTCAGGGTGCTGATATTTTAGAAGACTCAATATTTGATATGCAGATAAAACGTCTTCACGAATATAAGCGTCAACAACTAAACGCACTCTATCTTATAGATAAATATTTTGAAATAAAAAACGGTATTCTCCCCAAAAGGCCAATCACGGCAATTTTTGGTGCAAAAGCAGCACCGGCATACACCATTGCAAAAGACATCCTGCACCTTTTATTATGTCTTGAAAAGTTGTTTTTAGACGACGGAGAAATATCAAAATATTTAAATGTTTTTGTGGTGGAAAATTACAACGTAACAGCCGCTGAAAAGTTAATACCTGCCTGCGACATATCGGAGCAGATTTCACTTGCATCAAAAGAAGCAAGCGGTACCGGAAATATGAAATTTATATTAAACGGCGGCGTAATCCTTGGCACAATGGACGGTGCTAATGTGGAAATCCACGAGCTTGTGGGAGATGAGAACATTTATATCTTCGGTGATAAAAGCTCAGACGTCATAAATCGTTATCAAAAAGGCGACTATAATCCACGTATCTATTACGAGAAAAACCCTTCCATTAAACGTGCTATTGATTTTATCGATTCAAAGACCATACAAAAAATCGGCGACCAAAAATCGCTTAGTCGACTAAAATCTGAGCTTTTGAATAAAGACTGGTTTATGACCCTTCCCGATTTTGAAAGCTACAAGTCCACCAAAGAAAAATCCTTTATGGATTTCGAAGAAAGAATTCCTTGGGCAAAAAAAATGCTAATTAACATCGCGAATGCCGGATTTTTCTCATCGGACAGAACTATTATGGAATATAACAAAGACATTTGGAAATTATAAGGAGATACCGTTTTGAATAAAAAAGATAATAAAAATATGACATTCCCAATTTGCTCGCCTATGTCTGGCGAACTTATATCTATTACAAAAGTACCCGATGAAACCTTCTCCGAGAAAATTCTCGGCGACGGCGTTGCAATAAATCCGACATCGGGAAAAATTTATAGCCCGGTCGACGGCGAACTTCAGTCAGTTTCTGAAACACTCCACGCCTTTAATTTTGTATCAAGCGATAACTTAAACGTTCTTCTTCATGTAGGGCTTGAGACGGTTACTCTAAAGGGCGAAGGTTTTAAGGTATATGTAAAAAGTGGCAGCAAAGTCAAAAAAGGCGAACTGATAGGCGAAGTGGATTTAGAGTTTCTAAAAGAAAAAAATATAAATCCTATCACTTCACTGATACTTTGCGATCCCCCTGACGGAACAGAACTTCACTGTAGTTTTCGACATGTCGAAGGTGGAAAAGACACGGCATTTTCAGTTATCGACACTTTTTCTGATATTGCAGCGGAGCAATCAGAAGAAGCGGAGCTTCCGAAAAAAGGCAGCAAAGCCTTTGACTTTTTGCAAAAGCTCGGTAAAGTTTTGATGGTAGTTATTGCGGTTATGCCGGCGGCAGGTATTATGATCAGCCTTGGAAAACTAATCGCAATGACCGGCGAAAATATCGATATTATCGCCAAAATCGGCGGAATTGTTGAAAATATCGGCTGGGCGATTATCAGTAATCTTCACATTCTTTTTGCCGTTGCCATTGGTGGTTCATGGGCAAAAGACAGAGCAGGCGGTGCCTTTGCAGCACTCCTTGCCTTTATCCTTATAAATAACATTACCGGAAATATCTTTGGGGTTACGGCTGAAATGCTTTTAGATGAAACAGCAACGACCTATACTCTATTTGGTCAGGAAATTCTTGTTAACGGGTATTTTACCTCGGTACTTGGCACTCCTGCCCTCAATATGGGTGTCTTTGTCGGAATTATTTCGGGATTTTTAGGCGGGGTTATTTATAATAAATACTATAACTTCAGAAAACTCCCCGATATTTTATCATTCTTTAACGGCAAACGTTTTGTGCCACTTGTTGTAATACTTTGGTCGGCAATTGTGTCACTTATACTTTCAATAGTATGGCCTGTAGTTCAAATGGGAATCAATTCCTTCGGTGTATGGATTGCAAACTCACAAGACACATCTCCAATTTTAGCACCATTTATCTACGGAACCTTGGAAAGATTACTTCTTCCCTTCGGGCTTCATCATATGCTAACTATTCCGATGAACTATACTTCTTTTGGCGGAACCTATCTTATCCAGACAGGTGTAAATGCAGGACAGACAGTTTTCGGACAAGACCCATTATGGCTTGCATGGATAACCGACCTTATTAACCTTAAAAATGCCGGCAACACCGAAGCATACCAAACACTTCTAACCACTATAACCCCTGCCCGTTTTAAGGTCGGTCAGATGATCGGCTCATCGGGATTAGTTCTTGGAGTAGCATTGGCAATGTATAAAAGAATAGATATTAAGAACCGTCAAAAATACCGGTCAATGTTTTTATCAGCATCGGCGGCGGTATTCTTAACAGGTGTTACCGAGCCTTTGGAGTTTATGTTTATGTTCTCGGCAATTCCTTTATATATCGTATATTCTATCATCCAGGGACTTGCCTTTGCATTATCAGGGATTGTGAATTTAAGGCTTCATTCCTTCGGGAATATTGAGCTATTTACCCGTCTTCCTATATCGATAAATGCAGGACTCACCGGGGATATTATAAACTTTGTAATCGCTGTAGTTGTCTTCTTTATAATAGGATATCTTGTGGCATATTATATGATTGGAAAATTTAAATATGCAACGCCGGGACGCTTAGGAAATTACGCTGACGCCCCCATATCGGAAGATTCAGGGAACGTTCCCGTAAAATCTGCATCGTCTCAGGCAGAGGATATTATTAGCTTATTGGGTGGCAGAGAAAACATCGTCTTGGTTGATGCCTGTATGACCCGACTTCGGGTGACAGTAAAATCCCCCGAAAAAGTTGCCCCCTTAGATGACTGGAAGGCAACAGGAGCACTTAGCCTCTTAAAAAAGGGTAACGGAATACAGGCCGTATACGGACCAAAAGCCGATGTTTTAAAGTCCGACATTAACGATATATTATGAAAATCTTAAATATTAACACCCATAGTCTGATTGAGCCCGACTATGAAAGAAAATGCCGGATTTTTGTCGCCGAAACCCTAAAAATAAAACCCGATTTTATAACAATGCAGGAGGTAAATCAAAGCATTTCCTCTCCCACCCTAAACAATAGACCAAAAAACTTTATTTTAGGCGGAGAAATGCCTCTAAAAGAGGATAATCACGCATTAACGGTTTGGAAAATGATGAAAGACCAAGGGTTAGAATATAACTTTTGCTGGTGCGGGTTTAAAGTAGGATATGGAAAATTTCAGGAAGGGTTGGCGGTCTTTTCCCTCAATCCAATAGAAGATTTAGATTCCTTTTATTTAACAAAATCAAAAAATAGTCTTAACTGGAAAACAAGAATGGCACTGGTAATCCGCTCAAAAAATCTCTCGATCGCCACCACCCACACCGGCTGGTGGGAAGATAAAGACGAGCCATTAAAATACCAATTAGATACACTTTTTAACCACTTAAAAAACCACGAAAATCTAATCCTTACGGGGGATTTTAACTCGCCCGCATGCGATAAAGATACCGGATATTCCTATATCCTCTCCCACGGTTTTTTCGATACCTTTACTCTTGCAAAAAATAAGGATTCGGGAAATACTGTTATGGGAAAAATAGACGGTTGGAATAGCTCAGAGGACAAGCGGATTGACTATGTATTTTCAAACAAAAGAATAGATGTAGAATCATCTTTTACAATTTTTAACAAAGATTTCCGAGTTTCCGATCATCGTGGCATCATTGTAACAATATAACTTATCCCTTTATCAGCCCACTGATAAAGGGTACATATTAAAAATTCTTCAGTGGGCGGAAAGGTTTTAAAAAATGAGAAAAGCAGGAATACTTCTCCCAATTGCATCCCTCCCCTCCGACTATGGCATTGGAGGATTTACCGATAGTGCTTACCGTTTTATTGATTTTTTAAAAAATAGTGGCCAAAGCTATTGGCAAATTCTACCCATAGGCCCTACATCCTTTGGCGACTCACCCTATCAATCGCCATCGGCATTTGCCGGAAACCCTTATTTTATAAGCTTAAAAAAACTTAGCCAAAAAGGACTTTTAGAAGAATCGGAATATGCTAATGTAGATTTTGGGGACACTAAAAACGATATTGATTATGAAAAGCTATATAACGAACGGTTTATTGTGTTAAAAAAGGCGTTTTCCCGCTTTAACACTAACGATTCAAGCTATCAGGAGTTTCTTCAAAACAACAGTTCCTGGCTCTATGACTATGCACTTTTTATGTCCCTGAAAGGATATTTTGAAGAAAAACCGTGGCAAGAGTGGCCTGAAAAAATTGCAAAAAGAGATGATGATACTCTAAACCGATATAGAAATCTTTTAAAGTCTGAAATTGAGTTCTGGCAATTTTTACAATTTGAATTTTTTGAAGAATGGCAGGACGTAAAAAATTATGCAAATGAACATGGAATAAAGATAATCGGTGATATGCCAATCTACACCGCAATGGACTCAAGCGACGTATGGCAAAACCCAAATCTTTTTCAGCTAGACGAAAATCTATCTCCCATTGCGGTGGCAGGTTGTCCACCCGACGGATTCTCGGCTGAGGGTCAGCTTTGGGGAAATCCTCTGTATGATTGGCAGGAACATAAAAAT